>JAGAKP010000041.1 GCA_017625615.1 Clostridia bacterium | reverse complement strand
TGATACCCCTTCCGTCATAACCGATAACGATTTTAAAATAGTCTGGAAAAGTAAAGCGACGGATAAATTGCAATATCATATCCGAAAGGGTGCTTCCATAAAGTACTATCTTACCAAGAAGCAGTTTTCTATGCTTAAGCGTATCGAGCCCGGTGATTCCATAAATCTTACGTTCCTGCTCGACGAGCCTACGAACGGATTTTGTAAACGCAAGGACGATTGCTATATTTTCAGAATAAGCCGGTTTAACGGTGCGGCGCATAAGCGTATATCTGAGATTTTCGATCAACGTTACGGAGGTACAGCACTCGTTGCGTCTTCCATCCCCGATTCGCCTGAGCCTTTTCCCGCAATTTCGGGAAAGCGACTTGATAGGCTAACAAGTATGTTTGAGGGACTGTTTAGCGAAGGCTTGATCAGAATGGATATTTCGGTTCCGATAATGAGATTTTCCCGTCAAGCTACCTGCGCGTTATCGGGCATAACCGTGAGAAACGAAAATGAAGAAGGGGTTATGTACGTGGATATAAATATCCACGACCTGTATATGGCACTGACTGCAATGGTTGTTTGCCTTCTTTCCTATGCGCCCGGTGTTACCGAAATCGTTATCGGCCGTGAAAAGGTCGGCACAGACGGTGTTTTAAAGGTAAGCTGTGAATACACGGGTATTGCAGACGCAATCGCAGACGTGTACAGCGATACGGATAAGATCGAAACTCTTTGTGAATACGGTGCACATTATCTCAATCTTGTTCTTATAAGCACGTTAAGCGACTATTACGGCTGGGAGTTTAACGTTTCCGAAGAGAACGGTTGGACCACATTGTCTATAACCTTTACTCTTATATGGAACAAGGAAGCGCACATATCCTTGTTTACAGGCGATCCTGACGAGGGCATTGATATCGTTCCCCTTTTACTCGCTCCATTCAAAAAGAACAAATAAAGAAATCCTCCGTTTACCAACGTAAAACGGAGGATTTTTTTCGGTTTTATCCAAGTAATTTATTGATTTCTTCTCGAAGCTCAAGTATGAATTCGTCATTTTTGGGATATTCGGCAAAGGTTATAAGCTTTCCGGCGCGGTCGTCGATCAACTTGTAAACCTCATCTCTTCCGATCTTTTCTGCCAGTGCTTCCATAGCACGAAGATCTCTGAGCGCTTGAGTGAATACTGCGATGTGTATGGTCTCGTAGGCCGTTCCGTCAGGTGCGGGATATACGCTGAAGGTGTCGCCGGAGGGAGCGAAGAATTCACCGTCCGTGGTGCGGTAAGGATCGATGGGAGCAATGGAATACTGGTTGTTATAAAAGTTATAGCCCCAATGTAAAAATCCCTGTATAGCGTATCTGAACAGCTGTATGCCGATAATTCTGTTTCTGGCAGACGGCATTGAAATAAACCTGTTGGAAACGTTAACGCATTCTCCGCAGCAATAATAAGCCCAAAGGTTGCTTACTTCTGCATCAATAAAGGGCTGAATATGATCGGTGGCGACTACGGGAGTATCCACAAGCCCCTTTGAAAAGAATTCAAAATTCGAAAGTGCGTCGATGATCGTGCAACCCGCAAGTGCTTTTTCAACACTCTTTTTTGCGTTGGTGTAATCGTCTATCTGCGCCGCCGAGGGTTCGTCGGAAATATGGTATACGCAGTTATCGGCAACGCCTTTTTCTTCAAGATAATTGCGTAGCGCGGGAATGAAAGCGTTCAAGAATTTCGTATATTCTTCTCCGCACGCGTCGGTTTCCCAGCCGAATAATTTTTCTTCAGCCCCGTCGACTTCGACGATTATCTTGGGCGCGTGCTTTGCACCCCACTGAGTGAAGAAATGTGCAATTTCAAAGTATTTAACTCCTTCTTCAAGACACATATCTATCCATTTTTCGAGAAGAGTAAAGTCAAAAGAATACCCGTCAGCGTCTTTCTTTATCTTCACAAGCTGTGTGGTAAGTCTTTCGTGTCCCACGGCGGTGTCAAGAGCGGGAGTAAATACGGGAGTAAGAATCATATTTATTCCGTTCTGTACGGCGGTGCGCACGAAGTTTCTTATAATACGCCAATGCTCGTCGGAAAAAGCAGGAACACGATAGTAGTTTGCAAGACAATCGCAATGAAGCCATTGGGTGTATATCAGCTTTTGCGGCGGCAATACGGTGTTAAGGACAGTTACCGTGAATTCGCTTTCTCCCATAACCTCGTTGTCTTTGTTTTTGAGGATTATGTTAACTTTATAGTCGCCCGCCTTAAAGCTTTCGGGGATGTTTATATCCACCCACAACGCCTGAAGCTGGTTTGATGCTATATACGCGTTGGGATTATCGCGGAGCGGAATAAGCAGATCGGGAAACATTCCCGGCTCTTTACGCAGATAATTATCGTCGTTCCACTGACGGAAAACAGGCATTAAAGAAGGTACGTTGTGGACGGAGGAAACGGTAACGCAATCTACGATCTCGGAATTCACCTCTACGCGGCAGATTATTCTTCCGCCCTCCAATTCTTCGTCGGAGGAAAAGCATACCTGATACGAAAGTCTGTCGTTTTTAAGCACACTTCCCTGCTTATATTCCTTTTTTGTGTTTATATCTTCGTCAAAAAAGCATTTTTCCAATGCGGATATTGTTTTAACTGTAATCATGATAATACTCCCTTATGTATGTGTTTTTACGCTTCGTTTAAAATATTGCGGATATAATCGGAAATATGAGCCGATAACAGCTTATTGCCCTCTTCGGTAAGATGGCAATAATCGGCAAAGTAATCGGCGGTAAGCGTTTTGAATTTGTCGAATACGTCATCTACGAGAACGTCGGTTTTTTCAAATAAAGCTATTGCCGCCTCGTTGTATTCGCCGATCTCCTTCGTGGTTCGTGGATTAAAGGAATCCTGTCCGTTGGGATTCATAGGCATAGTGGTTGAAAAAACGATTCTTGCCTTCGGAAAATAGATTTTCAACCTACGATGTATCCTAAAAAGCATTTTTGTATATTCTTCAATGGAGTTAAGAGATTCTTCTTCGCCGTCCCAGTGAGCAATATCCCAATGACCGTTGTTCCAATAAATTACTTTTACCTCTTCGGGATATGAGAAAAGATTTTTCCAAGCAGAAAGATTTACATACGTATACTGGGTGTATCTGCAGTTGTCTTCGGGGTATATGACCTCCGCAATATCAGACAACTGTTCCTTTACCATATCGCAGTATCCCATTCGTATGGAATCGCCAATAAGAAATACCTTTGCGTTTTTTTCACCTGCTGTTTTTGATTGCGTATGCAGAGCGGCTTCTTCATCATAATATTTACTCATTGCCATATCTCCTTCATCTCAATCCATTGCTGAAAACCCACGAATAAAAGAGGCCTTTTTCGGGTTTTACATATTCGTATTCGGTTAACGGAACGGAGCTTTCTATTATATGTACCGCCTCTTCGACAACGCGAGATATATCAAGTCCCGTAACGTCAAGCACGTATTCGTTTATTAAAGGATCACGGCTCGAGATCTTCTCGTTGCTTTTCTTTTGCAGCTCGTAATCGATCAAACCGCCCTCGGGTCTGTCACGCATTTGCTTTTTAAGCTGCTCAACGTCACTGCAAACAAGCTTTAGTGTTACGTAGCGATATCCCTTAAAATCAATGGGAATATCGGCGGTACGAAGATCGTCGAGATCTGAAACTATAATATTCTTGTAGCCGAGCTTGCGAAAGCAGAGCGCCATAGCCTTTGTATTTTCCCAGCAGGTCAGCTCTTCCAATTCTCCCGTCATTTCCTCGCTTCCGTCGCGTGAAATGAACTCGGGCACCATGTTTTGCTCTATCACTACGGTTTTGTATTTATTCAACAGCCCTTGCGCCAAGGTAGATTTACCAATGCCGCTTGCACCGATAATAAAAATAAAATCAAGCATTTTACTGCTCCTTGCTTTTAATGACAGTATTTTACCATAAAAGCAACGTATTTTCAACTGTCTATGAACAAAAAAGATCCAAGCCGTTAAGACTTGGATCTTTTGTGTAATAACACACTCGTTAATACAATGAACTACCGAAAGCAGAAATGGTGCATTTTATTCCATTAAAACAAGGATGGAAAGGAAAGCTTGTTCTTTTAATGGAATAAAAATGTTTCTGAAGATCTCTTGACAAAATTACCATACTGTATATAATATACATATACAGTATTAACAGAGGTGATGACGTGAATATTTTAATCGACAACAAAAGCGGCGAACCGATTTATAATCAAATATATTCTCAAAT
>JAGAKP010000040.1 GCA_017625615.1 Clostridia bacterium | reverse complement strand
CACAAAAAATTCCGCAGGTCAAGCCCTTCTCTTTGAGCCTTCAAAGCCGTGCCCGACCTGACGGTGACCAAAAGAAGTACAAGGAGAAAATGCTATGAAAAAGTTAATATCCATTATTTTAAGCCTTATGTTTGTGCTTTGTCTTCTTCCGCTGCAAGTCTTCGCAGCGCCTATTACCAAAGTGGAGGTGACCGGAATCGATGCACCCGTAGTGGGCGAATCGCCGGATATGAATGCTGTCGCAGGAGACGGCTATTACAACCACGCCAATCGGATCCAATGGAAGGAGTATAACGAAGACAAGATCCTCCAGCGGGTTCTTACGGCAAGCGACACCTTCCGAGCCGGATATTATTACGCCGTCTTCGTAACGGTGTTTACCGACGCCGACATACCTTTTACTTCGCAAACCACCGGAACGATCAACGGCAAGACCGCACAAATGCAGGAGCCTCAGGACAATGGCTGTTCCATTGTGTTGGTATATAATTTTGCGGAGATACTGAAAGAGCCAGTAAAGGAGCTTGATCTCACAATCCCTGCCCCCGTTGACGGCGAGAAGCCCGACTACACCAAGCTGGATGGCAACAGCTATTACAGCGACAACGGTCTGAACGGAACAAGCACCAGAATTTATAAAAACGGTATTGCATGGTATAAATCCACAACCTCTGCTATGACACCCGGTACCGGAGAAACCTTCCGGGCTGATGCTGACTATCAGCTTAAGATTTCTCTTCTGCCTAAGGAGGGCTACTTCTTCCACGAGAATATTTCTGTTATGATCAATGGCAAGCCCGCGACGGTGGAATTCTTTGATGATGGCAGCATCAACGCTTCGGTATCGCTGACAGCGGCAGGCCCTGCACATACCCATACTCCCTCTGAATGGCGTACCACCGGCGCATATCATTACAAGGCTTGCACCACCTGTGGCGAGTTCTTGGATCAGGAGGATCACAAGGGCGGCGTTGCAACCTGTGCAGAAAAAGGAAAATGCACGGTCTGTGGCTACGAATACATCGATGTCAATGAAAATCATACCCCGGATACCTCCAAATGGGTCATTCGGGGAGATATGTACCATTACCATGCCTGCAAGCTCTGCGGTGCTCATTGCGATATTGGTGAGCATGTAGCCGGACCGGCAGGTACTCCCGACGCGGCAGTGGTTTGTAAGGATTGTGGATATATCATCACCCCTGCCAAGAATCACCAGCATAATCTGACAAAGGTTGAAAAGGTGGATGCTACCTGCACCGAGCCGGGCAGCGTGGAATATTACACCTGTGACGGTTGTTCTGATTTCTTCGCGGACAGCGAGGGCAAGACCAAGCTCACCGATACAGTTGTTGCTCCCTTGGGACACAAGGTTTCCGATGATTGGAAGCATGACGAAAATAACCATTGGCGCATCTGCTCCGTGTGCGAGGAGGTACTTTCCGAAACCAAGATGGCACACGGTATGGAAAATGGAACCTGCACCACCTGCGGCTTTGCTCACGAGGCGTCCGAAAACACCTCGTCCGATCCTTCGGATGCTTCCGCCGACACCTCGGATTCTCAGCAGCAGAATGACGGCAAGGGCGGTATGCCCTGGTGGGGCTTCGTCCTCATCGGCGTGGCCGCGGCAGCCGTTGGCGTAGTCGTCTGCGTTGTAGTGATGAAAAAGAAAAAATAGTATCAAAAAAGACTGTTTAAAGCATAGAATAATCTTCCTTTGATCAGGGGCGGTGGCGGTATCGTCCGTTGCCGTCCCTCGGTCATTTTCAGTGCGTAAACAATTCAAATATAATTTAAAGGAGATACGAATATGAATTTTGCAGGAAAATGGATATTTCACTCCATCGGCACAGTAAACGAAAAGGACGAGGTCGTCTTTATGACGGCGGACGAATATATTTCTTCGCCTATGCCTTACGTTGATGAATCCGACGAAGAAGCGGTTGCCGAAGAAATTAACGAAAGAAAGCTGTTAGTAGGTTCACAGCTCGCTATTTGCGATGACGGTAAGCTGTATACCCTTATGCCCATTCCCGAGGGCGCTACCGATGAGGACGTGAAGGCGGCTGTCGAGGCAGGCGAAATAAAGCTTTACGACGGTATGCTGACAGACGCCCCCCAAAATTGGGAAGACCGCAACGGTGAATTATGGGTTGAAGTCGGTATGGATATGAGTGAGGACGGCTGGGCAAATATGCCTTACGAGGACGGACTCATTACCTTTGCGACCATACGATATACGAAAGCATAATATAAAAGGAGATGTAATTATGGGACTTTTCGATTCTTTAAAAAGAGCGGTTGAATCTTCAATAAAGCGCGAAGCGACTACCGCGGTGAATAACGCCGTGCATAACGTGGGCAAGGGAAAAAACCGCTCCGAGCGCTTCACCTTCAATTCACTTCCCACAAGCGTTGCCGAGCTTCAGGCGTTGCCCGAAGCAAATCTGGATTCCGCCTTCAAGACCGCCGCCCTCACCGTTGCGGTTTTGTGTAATTTTGAAAAGAACGAGGCTGTTACCTTTGAAATGCTTGATTTCTTAAAGGGTCCCGAAAACGTAAGTAATCAGGAAAAGCAGTTTATAAGAGAGCGTCTTAAGGACAAGGGCTACAAGGCGTATTCCTATTTCGACGGCGCAACTCCCCAAAACGGATATACACCCAATCAGCCGTATACCATTTCCGTCAGCGAAACTCCATATTCCTTCGATAACGAAAACTGGGCAACTCTTTACGTAAAGAGCGGCGGCGCAGATAACCCACGTCAGATCAAGCTTCGCAAAAAGCCCTCTACGGGTCAGTGGTTCTTAAACGAGATCCAGTGTCTTTCCGATATCCGTTTACCCGTACAAGAGGATAAATGGGCGTAAATAAAATGGATTCTTACCTGTTCGACAGCGGATACTTCAGATTTTCCGTGCCGTACGGCTGGCTGGCGTTTTTGGGCATTGACAGTGAAAACAAAAAAACGCCCAAAAAAGCCCACGTATATAAAGACGCCAAGCACGAGATCGACCTTTACACCCACGCGGGAATAACTATCTGCTTTTTCGACAAGGGCGATTATTATCTCTCTCCGCGTTTTTTCTACGATAACGTGGCAGATATTGAGGATTTCACCCTCGGCTCATATAAGTGGAGCGGGTATAACTGCACCAGCCTCGGCTATCCTTATACGATGCTTGAAGCAAGGTGTGACGGATGCGTGTTTCAGATAATGATCCTGCGGAAAAACGGTCAGCACAAAATTTCCCTCGAAGATGAGGACGTAAAACTGATTTTAGAAAGCCTTTCGCGTTGCGCAGATAAAGGCTTTCTAAAATAAAGGGATATTTTCATATACCCCTTGCTTTCAAATATCCCGAAAGGAAAAAGATTATGAAAAAAAAGGTAATTAGTAAACTTATCAGCATATTGCTTGTTTTAGTATTCCTCTGCGGTATGCTCCCTCTGTCAGGCATGCACGTATTTGCGGCTTGGGAAGATGGTATGGAATGCTGGTTTTGCAACCATTACCACTGGGATGAGTATTGCTGCGGTCTGTGCGGCGCCTGCAGTGAAGAATGTACCAACGGAGGCTGTTATTTATCCACCCACTGCAGCGAGTGCGGTGCCTGCGACAAGTTGGCAGACGATTGTCCCACATGCCTTACCTGCGAGGATTGCTATGTCAATAACGGTTGGCACTGTCTTAGCTGTCACGAATGCCACTACACTTCAGAAGATGAACTGTGCGGTTACTGTTGGTTCTGTGCCGACTGTATGGGTGGTCTTTGCGACAGTTGCGGTTTCTGCGAGGTATGCTGGGAAGTGGAAAATATGCACTGCAAGGAGTGCGGCAACTGCTACGCTTCTTATGCAGAGTGTGACTTTGGATACGATCACTGCGAAGAATGCTGTATCATCTGTGAGCAGTGCGAGGAATGCTTGTTCGAGGACGGCATTGAACTGTGTGATGATTGCGGTCTTTGCGTATTCTGCTGTCAGGATAACGCCAACGCCGAGGGCTGTGAATGCGGCGAATACTGTATAGAGAATCCCGAATGGTACGAGCATCTCTGTCCCGATTGCGGTACCGCGTACTGTATGGTAGACAAGTGCGACCTTTGCGAGCTTTGTCTTGACTGCTGCGAGGGCAATTCCGATTGCGTGGATTCTCCTCCCATGTGCGTAGAGGACGGCGATTACGATATCCATTTCTGTGAGGACTGCGGCGAATGCTTCCACAATAGTGATATTTGCACAGGCTGTGAGTTTGCAGGTCTTTTGCTGTGTGAAACTTGCTGCGAGCTCCGCCTTGAAGCCGAGGGCTGCGACTGTTCCGACAGATGTATCAGCGACAGCGATATTGAGTCGCATATCGAAAAGGATCATAAGAACGCAGGTCCTCATTCCGCGACGCCTCAGAATTCCTTTGATATGAACGAGACCTATCACTGGAGAGCCTGCCGTTTCTGTGATGAGACCTCTCATATTACCAATAAAAGCAAGCATACCTTTGATAATTACGGTATCTGTACCGTATGCCGCTTTGATTCTCAGCAGGTAATTCTTATCCTTAAGCAGCCGAGCAGTATCGTTGCTAAGGTTTCGGATATCCATTTCTGCGATGAGGACGATCCTTACCATCCCAATAACAATATACGCACCGTTTCCGTTGCGGCAAAGGGAACCACTCCTCTTAAGTATCAGTGGTACGTAAGCTACGATGGCGGAGCGGAATGGGTAAAGGTCAAGGATGAACCGAGACTGGAGACGAGCGCTTATATCGTAGGCTCGAATACTAATACGCTCACCTTTACCGTTCCCATTGACGGTTGCGCCTATCAGCCCTCCTACAAGTGCGTTATTACCGATGAAAACGGTAATTCCGTCACGAGCAACGTTGCGTACGTGAGAGTCACCCATTTGTACAGAGATTACGACGCCCATATCGGCGAGCTTATCGGTATCATCAAGCAGCCGAGCGGTGTGGGCAATATCGGAATGTACGCTTCGAAAGGACATTTTGTCACCTGTGCAGGCGAGGCGTGTGACGATTATATTCTCGTGCCCCATTCCTTCAGCAAGGAAACGAGGCTTATCTTCGACAGCGAAACTCGCGTGGGCTGGCACGAGCGCACCTGTATTTATTGCGGATACAAGAGCTATCTTGAAAACCATACTCATTATTTCTACGATCCGGATACCTACGAGTGCGAGGTGGATTTCAGCTATAAAAACGAAGATCAGCATAAGCTTATCTGCCGCTTCACCGGCTGTAACCGCACTCACCTTGAAGCGCACGATTATCTCGGCTGGCAGAATCACGGCACTCCCTATACAAATTCCGACGGTATCGGTATAGCATATAAGGAATGTCAGATCTGCGGCTACAGCTCAACCAAAAAGCTTCAGACCTACGATGCCGCTAAGGATAAGATGGTAGACGCCAACTGGACGAAGAACAACGATCTCGTTTACGTTGAAAACGGTTTCGCAAGCTGTGATGTGGTCGTAAAGGGAAATAAGATCATTATCGGCTTTGCGCCCTCCGAGTACGCAAGACAAGAAGAGCTTGAATTCAAATATCCGAAAGTGACAAAATGGAAGGTTACCTATTATTGCGACCGCGGCTCCTCGGGCACGAAGGTGGAATTAGACGTAACCAAAGAATTTACATTCCACAAGATCGGCGACGAGCTTAAATGGTCCGTTACCATTCCCTCCTTCTCCGGACATACGGGCGGCGGCATACTGACCTTTACACCCGTTCTGGAAGAATGTAAGCATAACGGCGCAAAAAGAATAAAGAATGCATCCGAACCCATCTGTACTCAGGACGGATATACGGGCGATACCGTTTGCGCTGACTGTGACGGCATTATCTATTACGGCGAGGTTATCGAAAGCATCGGCAAGCACGAGGGCAACCTTACTCTTATCCCCGGCACCTCACGTGCGGGAAGCTGTGAGGAGAGGGGCTACGAGGGAACCTTCCGTTGCGATCACTGCAACAAGACCGTTCGCGGCAAAACCACCTCCAAGGTACATAATGCAAAGACGATAACCAAAAATGAAGTCAAGCCCACCTGTACCAAGTTCGGCTACAGCGGCGATATCTACTGCGAATGCGGTGTCCTCCTCAAGGAAGGCGAAATTCTCGCGCCCAGACACAGCGGTCTCAAGCTCTTGAATGCAACTACCGTATCCTGCCAGAAGAAGGGATACACCGGTGACTGGTACTGCTCCGCCTGCGATCAGATCGTGAAATACGGCTATAACGTAGCCAAGGGCGAACACGCTTGGAGCAAATGGGGTAAGGTAGATGACGTATACCACCGCCACACCTGCGTTGTTGCGGGATGCGGCGCGGCGGAAAAGAGCAAGCATACCGATGCTAACCGTGACCTCACCTGTGACGACTGCGGATACGCGTGGGGAAGTGATTCTCCGACGATAAGATACATCGCCTTTAATATCGATGTACCGATTATCGGAAACAAACCCGATTATACTAAGTTCGAAGGTTCCTCATATTACAGCGAAGGAAAAGGCCCTTATCAGCAAAACGGCGTTCAGTGGTTTGACGTTACCGACAACAAGCGCTTCCTTCCCGGCGGCGTAAATCAGGAATTTGTGGAAGGACACGTATATAAGGTAACGATAGATTTCCGTTCCGCGTTGGGCTACGAATTTGCCGAAGAGGGCGTACTGAGCGGCACCATCAACGGAAAGGAAGCCACCGTGGAATACTCCGTTTACGGTGATTTTGCGGGAATTTCCTATACCTTTGAAGCTCTCAGGCACGTTCATACTTTGACGAGAGTGAACAAGGTCACTCCCACCTGCACGAAGGCGGGAAAAAACACCTATTATCACTGTGATTCCTGCGGTAAAAATTACGAGGACGCCAAGGCCACCAAGCCTATAAGCAACCTTTCCTCCTGGGGCAACGTAGAGGCAAGCGGTCATAAGCCCTCCGGCCTCAAGAGCAACTCCACCCATCATTTCAAGGTATGTACTGTTTGCCACGCCGAAATACCGGGCACCAGAGCACAGCACAGCGGCGGAAATGCTACCTGCGTTGAAAAGGCAAAATGTGCCGATTGCGGCGTTTCCTACGGCTCTTTTGCCGACCACGTCTACGATACCGAAAATTGGGGCTTTATAGACGGATACGGCCACGCACACGTGTGCACCGTTGAGGGATGCGGTCAAAGAGATACTGTCGTTCCTCACGCTTCAAGCGGAGACGCCACCGATGATACCGACGAATACTGTGTTGATTGCGGCTACGTTATCAAGTTGGCTGTAAATCATACCCATACCGCCGTAGGTGATTATCAGTACGATGAAGAAAACCACTGGAAGGTATGCGGCTGCGGAGAAATAATGGATAAAGCCTCCCACTCGGATGAAAACGGAGATGGAAAGTGTGACCAATGCGGCTATGAAGCGGAAAAGGGCACGGATACCTCCGCTTCCGACGTTTCGGATACCGACGTGGGCGAAAAAGGCAGTAACCTGACGTGGCTGTGGATATTGCTTATCATCCTTTTGTGTGCGGTCGGCGGATTTGTGGTCTGTTGGATCGTACTCAAGAAAAAAGAGGAAAAGAAAAAATAAAAACACCTTTTAACGTTACCGATTCATAATCATAAAAAAGAAGCACGGAAAAACCGTGCTTCTTTGCTTTATTGTCGGGGTCCCTGAGAAGCCGTCAGGCTTCGCGGGGTGATTTATTGGGTTATTTATTTTCGGGAATATACCAATATGAATTGAATTTATGCATATAGGTACGTGCATTTTTGGGCATTTGTGTCAACGCGTTAAACATGTTGAAATAGTCACCTGCTCCCATTCCGGTACATAATACGCCTAAAACGGATAAAAATACCAGTTTAGGGAATATCAGCCCCAAAATATAGGGAAGCACACCGAAAACCAAATTTGGAAGCAATGAAAGAAATACAAACCGTCCCTTGCTCATTGTTTCGGGTCCCACCACAAAAGCCATTCCCTGCTTGAAATTGGTGTACAGGTATACGTCCTTTTTAAAGCATATTGCGTGCAACAGCTCGTGGGGGAATATAAGCAGAAAAGGCACGAAGCATCCTGCCAGAAGCTGCCAATAAGAATCAAGTAAATAGTCCTTGCTGCGTATTATTACGGGAACGGCAAGTAATGCCATAATTACAAAAGAAATTGCGTTGGCTATTATGGCAAGCTTTTTACTGTCCGTCGGCTCCTTGAACATTACCGCGCCGGGTAAATGGGGGAGGCAGGGCAGTGATTCGGGGTTCATATCGTATTTGCCCTTATAATGCAGTTTCATATAAGTTACCTTTTACTTTATCATATCCGCCGTTATGGTAAGCTCCTTCACGTCATCACGCGAGGGCATCTCGAACATCAGATCGTTCATAACGCTTTCAAGTATTCCGCGTAATCCTCTTGCGCCCGTTTTAAGCTCAATGGCTCTGTCAGCGATCTTTTCAATCGCTTCGTCGGTGAAGGAAAGCTCGATACCGTCAAACAAAAACAGCTTTCTGTATTGCTTTGTCAAAGCGTTTTTGGGCTCACGCAGTATCCGTACCAGCGCATCTCTGTCCAAAGCGTCAAGGGAAACGATAACGGGAAGTCTGCCGATCAGCTCGGGAATAAGTCCGTACTTGACGAGGTCGTGAGGCACTACCTCTTTAAGGATAGCCTCCTTGTACTTTTTGGAAACAATACCCGATGAATAGCCTATAGTCTGTCTGCCGTGACGGCTTTCGATAATATCGGTAATACCGTCGAATGCGCCGCCGCATATAAACAGAATGTTGGTGGTGTCTATCTGTATATATTCCTGGTTGGGATGCTTTCTTCCGCCCTGAGGAGGTACGTTGGATTTCGTTCCCTCAAGTATCTTTAAAAGCGCCTGCTGAACGCCCTCGCCGGAAACGTCGCGGGTTATGGAGCGGTTTTCGCTTCTGCGGGATATTTTGTCGATCTCGTCAACGTAAATAATACCCTTTTCCGCCTTGGCAATGTCGAAATCCGCCGCCTGAATAAGACGGAGCAGAATATTCTCCACGTCCTCGCCTACGTAGCCCGCCTCAGTCAGCGTGGTTGCGTCTGCAATGGCGAAGGGAACGTCAAGTATCCTCGCAAGGGTCTGTGCAAGAAGGGTCTTACCGACGCCCGTAGGGCCTAACAGCAGTACGTTGCTCTTTTGCAATACCACACCGTCGTCGGGACCGGATAGGGAAGTAATGCGCTTGTAGTGGTTGTATACAGCCACCGCCAACGCCTTCTTCGCCGCGTCCTGACCGATAACGTATTCGTCTAATTTAGCCTTTATTTCCATCGGCTTCATCAGCTTTTTTTCGTTGCCCGCGTCTGTGACCGCTCCTGCCTGATCCGTGGTCAGCGCTATAGCGGTCTCGTCGTCATCCGTCATAAGGGTGGCTTCGTATTCCGCTACGATCTCCTCGCATATAGAAATACATTCGTCGCAGAAGTCCAGCTTCTGTCCGCCGATATCAAGCTCGGTGACCTTGTAAGATGGCCTTCCGCAGAATGAGCATACTTTGCTTTTTGCCATTATTTATCTCTTTTCAATAATTTTATCAATAAGTCCGTATTCCAACGCCTGCTGTGCGGTCATATAATTATCTCTGTCCGTGTCGCGGCGGATGGTTTCGATATCCTGACCTGTGCGCTCTGCAAGAATGGTGTTCATCTTATCCTTTATGCGCAGAATGTGGTCGGCGTGTATCTTTATATCCGAAGCCTGACCCTGCATACCGCCCAAGGGCTGATGTATCATTATCTCGCTGTTGGGAAGGGCAATTCTCTTTCCCTTGGTGCCTGCGGCAAGAAGGAACGCGCCCATGGAAGCCGCCATACCGATACAAATGGTGGATACGTCGCACTTGATAAAGTTCATGGTATCAAAAATAGCCATACCTGCGGAAATACTTCCGCCGGGGCTGTTGATGTAAAGGGATATGTCCTTATCGGCGTCCTGCGCTTCAAGATAAAGAAGCTGTGCCACCACCAACGAAGCGGTCGTATCGTTCACTTCGTCACAAAGAAAAATAATTCTGTCATTCAGCAGACGGGAGTAAATATCGTAAGAACGCTCTCCGCGGCTGGTCTGCTCTACAACGTAAGGTACTAACGCCATAAAATAACACTTTCCTTTCAAAATGTAAAGTTTAAAAAATTCGGGCTGCCGCAACTTAATGAGGCAGCCCAAGGTTTAACGTATTTATTTAACGTTTGCGTTTTCCTTCACAAAGTCAACTGCCTTGCGGAGAACAACGTCTTCGGTAATGCCGGAAACGGGAATGGAAGCCTTGACCTTTTCAAGTTCAACTGCGTAACCGGAAGCGATCTTTGCGTATTCAGCCTCGATCTCCTCTTCGGTAGCGGTGATATTTTCGGTCTTTGCAATATATTCAAGAGCAAGACGGGTCTTGACCTGCTTTTCGGCGCCTGCCTTGAAGGATTCGCGAAGCTGTTCCTCGGTCTGACCGGTGTACTTGTAGTACAGGTCGAGAGAGCCGCCCTGCATCTGCAGACGGTAATCGTAATCGCGAACGTAGCCGTCGATCTCGCTTTCGATCATGCAATCGGGAATTTCAACGGTGGTCTTTTCAAGAACTATGTTAAGAAGGTCTTCTTCCAGCTTGCGGTCGCTGTCAGCAGTCTTTCTTTCCTTGATTTTAGCCTTAATGTCAGCCTCGTATTCAGCAACAGTGTTGAATTCGGAAACGTCCTTTACAAACTCGTCGTCAAGCGCGGGAAGATCGGTACGCTTTACTTCGTGAAGCTTGATCTTGAAAACTGCGGGCTTGCCTGCAAGATTTTCTGCGCCGTATTCAGCGGGGAAGGTTACGTTGATATCAAAGCTTTCCTCAGAGGGAACCTTGCCAACGATCTGATCTTCAAATCCTTCGATAAAGGAATGGCTGCCAAGCTTGAGAGAATACTTCTCTGCCTTGCCGCCCTCAAAAGCTTCACCGTCAACGAAGCCTTCGAAATCTATAACTACCTCGTCGCCGTTTTCAGCAGCAACGTCGGTAAGAGTAAGTATACGCGCATTACGCTCGCGGATCTTGTCGATGTCTGCGGCGATCTCATCTTTTGTTACGCGAACCTTGTCCTTTTTAACTTCAATACCCTTGTAATCAGCAACAACTGCTTCGGGCTTGGTATAAACCTTTGCAACGAGAAGCACGCCGTTATCGTCCATAGACTTAACGTCGATCTCGGGACGGGAAACGGGATCTATACCTGCTTCTGCGATAGCAGCAGCATATTCATCGGGAAGGAGGTTATCGATCGCTTCTTCATAAAAATAAGCGGTGCCGTACATCTTCTCGATGATCTTACGGGGAGCTTTACCCTTTCTGAAACCGGGAACGGTAATTTTTTCAGCGTTCTTCTTGAACACCTTGTCAACCTCAGCATCGAATACGGATTTTTCGATCAGTATTTCGATCTCGGCGAGGTTCAGAGTTTCTTTGTTAACACTCTTAAGACTCATTTTATTTCTCCTTTTATGTGTCTACATATTTCAGCACCATAGTATATTACAATAAAAAGCCCGAATTGTCAATTACTTTTTGATTTTTTGTCATCAATTAAAAAAAATTTACAATACGTACTTGCTTAATTAAACATAATTCACTATAATATCGGTATCAGCATATTAAAGGAGCTTATTTTTTGGAACGTAACGATAACAGCTTTCTCGAATCTCTGTCTTCCATGACACCGGAGCAGGCAGGGTACGACAGCTCACAGCATAAAAAACGCCGTATAGGCAAGGACAGCGTCATACGTGCAATACTCGCATTTGTATTTTTGGGCATCTTCGTGTTTTCCGCAGGCACCATCGCAAAGCGGTATATAGACGACCGCCGCGAATTGGGCGCTTACGAGGAGATCACGCTGGCGGACAGTGCGCTCAAGCCTCTCCACCATTCCACCACGCCCGACGATCTGCTTTCACTTTACAATTCAATAAATCTGGTGGTGGACAATAACACCGTGCAGGGAAGTCAGGACACCAACTATGACGATCCTGCCCGCTTTTCCAAGTACCGCTCCGCGCTCATCGCCTTGAAGGCGAAGTATCCCGACGTGTACGCGTGGATAGTGGTTACGGGCACCAACATAGATTATCCCGTGGTAAAGGGCGAAACAAACGATACTTATATCCGTACCGACTATAAAGGGAACCCCGCCAACGGCGGCAGTATCTTCGTGGATTACAAAATGTCGGATAAGTACAGCAATAACCTCAATACCGTGGTTTACGGTCATAATATGACAGGCGGCAATATGTTCCGCGCTATCCGAAATTGGTTCGAGAGCGCCAACCGCAATTCTACTGCGGAGACCATGCGTATCGAGATATACACCGAGGACGCTCTGTACGTGTACACGCCCTTTTCCGCATACCGCTCCGACGGCACGGATTTCACCAAGGTATCCTTCCCGTCCTACGAGGAATACGTTTCATATCTCGATACCATCCGTTCCCGTTCGATAATCCCTTGCTCTCTGCCTTACGATTCGTCGTCAAAGATAGCAACCCTCGTCACCTGTACAAATAACCACAGCAACACCAAGGAGCGTTACGTGCTCCACTGCCTGCTTACTCAAGTTGTAAAATACTGATATAAAGGAGCTTTTTTATGAAGACCATTCTTTTCCAGGGTGATTCCATCACCGATGCGGACCGCAGCTACGTTGACGATAACAAACGCGGTCTCGGCTATCCTCAGCTGGTTACCGCACGTCTCGGCTTTGACGAGCCGGGCAAGTATACCTTTATCAACCGCGGCATTTCCGGCAACCGTATAGTTGACATTTACGCCCGCATCAAGAAGGATATCATCAATCTCAATCCCTCCGTTATGTCCATACTTATCGGCGTTAACGACGTATGGCACGAGATAAATTATCAGAACGGCATCGAAACTCCCAAGTTCGAATTACTGTATTCCATGCTTATCGAGGAGGTCAAGGCAGCTTGCCCCGAATGCAAGATAATGATCCTCGAGCCCTTCGTTCTCCGCGGCACTGCAACCGAGGAAAACTGGGAAGGCTTCCTTAACGGCGTAAAGGAAAAGGCAGCCGCAAGCAAGCGCGTAGCCGAAAAATACGGTCTTGAATTTATCCCTCTGCAGGATGATCTGGATGCACTTTGCGAAAAGGCACCTCAGCCTTATTGGCTCTGGGACGGCGTTCATCCCAATCCCGCGGCTCACGAGCTTATCGCCCGTAAATGGATGAATACATACGAAAAAATCAAGTAGTTGTTAATTTTTACTTGACAATAAGGCGGCGGTGTGATATAATTACGCCGTTGCCAAAATATGCGGGTATGGCGGAATTGGCGGACGCGCTAGATTCAGGTATCGCCACCTCGTTGAAACATTTGATAAAATCGCATTTTTGCGTTTTTATATCTGTGGAATAAGTTGAACAGTAAGATTTATCCGAAAAGTAAACGCCACCTCGGTTGCCTCGCCGTGTAAAAATCAGAGGCAAAAATTAAATAGGCGGGTATGGCGGAATTGGCAGACGCGCTAGATTCAGGTTCTAGTCGAGGTTCCTTGGTGCAGGTTCAAGTCCTGTTACCCGCACCACCAAAAGCCTTGAAAACACTACGTTTTCAAGGCTTTTGTCTTTTTAAAATAATTGGCAGACACATAACCAATACGCATCACCGTATATTACGCGTCTGCCTTTTTGATTACACTGGGAAGCACCACACCTCTGCATCTCTGCCGACCATTTCACCGGCTTCATCATAATAATCCAAGTGAATTCGATGAGAGCCATTGAGCATAAATCTAACAGTTAGCTTCCCTTCTGTTTCGGTTATAATTATTTCTTCGATGAGCATTCTTAGATGCGTATCACTTATAGCGCCGTCTGCGATGATACTATCAATCAGTTCAATGCTCTTTT
>JAGAKP010000039.1 GCA_017625615.1 Clostridia bacterium | reverse complement strand
TATGTCGGCACATTACCGTACACAAAAACTCAAATCGTATCAGCAAAGTATCTGATAGGATTGTTCACACAAATTGCTATGCTGATTATAATTTGCATCGCACAGGGAGTGAAAATGGGTATTGAAGGCACGTTCGTTTTGAAAGAGATTTTGTTACTAATGGTGCTCTTACTGATAATGGCGAGCGTTGCCTCGTCGCTGACTCTCCCGTTTGTATTCAAATACGGAGTAGAAAAAGGGCGCGGTGCATACTATGTAATGATAGGCGTGGTGTGTGCCGGAAGCATTATCGCAACTACCATCTTTAAGGAAGGTCTGCAAAACGAGATTCAACTAAATGCCTTTTTACCTGTTTTTTGTCTTATAGGTGTCGGAATATATGCGCTTTCCTGGTATTTATCTATTGTGTTTTATAAAACAAGAGAAATATAGTAGATATATTCAATAATTTAACGAATACCAATCTTTTAACGATTAGAAAGGCACTACACCTTGATTGGGAGTAGTGCTTTTCTGCATTTTGAGCTTTTCTCAGCACAAGATATAGGCACCACAAATATCGTAATGCACCACGAAAGCAAAAAGCCCTTGAATTTCAAGGTCTTTCGGTCATTTTTTGACGATAAAAAGAAAACAGTAGGTCGATACGATTGTATCAATCTACTGTTCCTTATTTGGCCCGCCCTGGGGGATTCGAACCCACGACCATCGGAATCGGAATCCGGTACTCTATCCGGGCTGAGCTAAGGGCGGTTATTGAATTTTTTATCCAATACGTATTTTACCCAAAAAACAAGGGTTACCAGTATTGCTGACAATATAAGAATAAATGACGTCATTCCCGACCAGCTTTGTGCGCCCGCTATTACGGAAACGAATATATCTGTTACGATAGCAGAAATCGAAAACGGCAACAACAGGAATAAAAGACTGTGCAGAATGCAGGATCTTACGCTGTCGTCGGCGCCGTGTGAAAGCTTATAGGAAGTAAATATAAGAGGAACACAGTAAAACAAAACGAAAAGAGCAAATAACAGCACGACGTTAACGTCGGTATCAATTGAAGAAACCAGAGTGAAGCATAACGGCAGAGCGGCTTCGTATATTGCTTGTGTTATTTTTGCTTTTTTGGAATACATATCTGTCCCCGCTAAAAAAATAAAAAACAGATGCCGAACACCGTTCGGCACCTGTGTGGTGATCCATCGGAGAATCGAACTCCGGACACCATGATTAAAAGTCATGTGCTCTACCGGCTGAGCTAATGGATCATTCAGACCGCCCGATTAGAATAACACATTATCGGGCGTTTGTCAATAAGAAAATTAATAAAATCTGAAATTTGCAATGACGACGCCCAAAATCATAACGTCCGTACAATAAATGGGCTTCATAGTAGGATTCTCCGGCTGAAGCCGTATTCTGTGCTTCTCGCGGTAGAAACGTTTGACCGTTGCTTCATCGTCTATAAGCGCAACAACGATCTCTCCGTTATCGGCAAAACGTCTACTTTCAACAATAACGATATCGCCGTTGAGAATACCGGCTTTTATCATACTTTCGCCTTCTACTCGAAGGGCAAAAAGATTACTTTGCCCTCTCGACATACTTGCAGGATAATCTACGTATCCTTCGCATGTCTGAATTGCGGTTATCGGCATACCTGCCGCAACCTTTCCGAGTATGGGAACACGAAGCATCTTATCGGGCTCGCCTTTGCGTTCTATCTTTATAGCTCTGCTCTTGCCTTGCTCCTTTTGGATATACCCTTTTTCCTCAAGACGTTGAATTATAGCGTGAACTGTGGAGGTAGAACGTATATCCAGTGCGGCGCAGATATCGCGCACTGAAGGCGCGAAGCCATCGTAGTTTATCTTTTCCTCTATGAATTCAAAAACGTTTCGCTCAGTTGTTGTGAGGTCTGTCATTTTTTCTTCCTCCTAAACTAACAATTCAAATAACTGTCTTGCGCGTTCTGTTTCGCCTTTGACAAAAAGATAGCCAAATAAGCACTCAAGACCCGTTGCACGTCGGTACTGTACCGCCGCGGCACTTTTCGGTGTATGCGCAGAGTGAGCATTTCTGCCGCGCTTGTAAGCGGCAGTTTCGCTTTCGCTCAAATGCGGGAGTATTATGTCTACCATTGCGCTTTGCTTTACTGCGGTAACGTATTCTTTGGCTCTGCGGTTAAGCTCTGCAGTAGGCATATTTCCCTTCTCCAAAAGATGGGCTCTTACCAAGAGCTCGTAATAAGCGTCGCCGAGGTACGCAAGCGCAAGGGGGCTGTATTCGGTAACGTTCATATACGCTTCCACTTGGGACCTTGTGCTGTATCCTCTACAACAACGCCCATTTCCTTTAATTTGTCGCGGATGCTGTCTGCCAAAGCATAGTTCTTTGCTTTCTTCGCTTCGGTGCGCTGATTAACGAGGTCAACTATTTCCTTGTCTTCTTCGGTAACGGGGACAACGGCAGCTTCGGATTGCTTCTGAGCGTTTACTTTCTGTTTTTCTGCGGCTTCTATAAGACCCAAGGAAAGAACCTTTTCATAGTCTTTTATAAGAGCAAGCTTTGTTGCATCGGAAACGTTAGCCTTCAATGCGTCGTAAATAGCAGTAATGGCAAGAGAAGTGTTGAGATCGTTATCCATCGCGGTAACGAATCCCTCTCTCACTTTTTCGAAATCTGCGTTATCGGCGTCTCCTTCAGGCTTGAGCGCGGCAATTCTTGCAACGAGCTTGTTGTAGGATTTTACCGCATTATCCAATCCTTCCCAAGAGAAAACGAGGTTTTTACGGTAATGGGACTGGAGACAGAAGAAGCGGTATACCAAAGGATCGTAACCGTTTTCTTCAAGCAGAGACAAGGTGAGTGCTTTTCCGGAGGACTTGCTCATTTTACCGCTGGCTGTATTGAGATGAAGCACGTGGAACCAATGCTTGCACCAAGGATGCCCGAGGTATGCTTCGCTCTGCGCGATCTCGTTGGTGTGATGAGGAAAAGCGTTGTCTATACCGCCGCAGTGGATATCAAGGTATTCGCCAAGGGTCTTTACGGAAATAGCAGAGCATTCGATGTGCCAACCGGGATATCCGTATCCCCAAGGGCTGTCCCACTTAAGCTCCTGATCCTCGAACTTGGATTTGGTAAACCACAGAACGAAGTCGGTCTTGGTGCGCTTGTTGTTGTCTACACCAACACCCTCTCGTACGCCTTCCTCAAGGTCGTCTGCGTCATGTTTGTTGAATACATAATATTCCTTAAGCTTGGAGGTATCAAAGTATACGTTTCCGCCCGCTTCATACGCATAACCGTTTTTGATGAGTCGGTCAACCATTTCTATGAATTCATCGATGCATCCGGTGGCGGGAACGACGTATTCGGGCTTTTTGATATTAAGCTTTTCGCAATCGGAAAAGAAGGCGTCGGTATAAAATTGCGCGATCTCCATAACGGATTTATGCTCGCGCTGTGCGCTTTTGATCATTTTATCGTCGCCGGTATCGCCGTCGGAGGTAAGATGGCCTACGTCGGTGATATTCATGGTACGGGTAACGTCATATCCTGCGTAAACGAGATACTTTTCAAGCACGTCCTCCATAATGTAAGAACGCAGATTTCCGATATGTGCAAAATGATATACGGTAGGCCCGCAGGTGTACATAGTCACCTTTCCGGGCACGTGGGTAACAAAATCGTCTCTTGTTCTTGTAAGAGAATTATACAGTTTCATATTGAGCCTCTTTTAGCTGTCAGATTTTATATAGGGCCAATAAGCTTTGAGATATGAAAAGCCTGACCATAGGGTGAAAACGATCATAACGATGCAGGAGACAAAGGAGAGCACGTTACCGAGAAAAGGTAACAATATGGGCTCCAATATCATACAGCATACGCAAACTATCTGCGTGTTGGTCTTTATCTTGCCGAGCATACTTGCAGATACCACGATTCCGGAAGCGTTATTTACTACCAAACGCATGGAGGTAACTGCCAATTCACGGAAAATAACGATAATTCCCGCCCACAAAAAGGTTTGATAAAGTATTTCCCGGGAAATAAGACTGCTGTCCGCAACGGCAAAATCGGAAGCGAGAATAGCGACTATGGCACCGAAGATAAGAAACTTATCTGCCAACGGGTCCATAAACTTTCCGAAATTCGTAACTTGTCCGTTTTTGCGTGCAAGGTGTCCGTCAAGAAAATCGGTAACGGACGCAACGATAAATATAAGTGAGGAAACTATACGGCACCACATCTCACCGCTTTCGCCGAAAACGGGATACAGAAGAAATACCATAAAAAACGGTATGAGCACGATGCGGAATATAGTCAATTTATTGGGTGTATTAAGCTTCATCGTTTTACTCCGTTATTTGATAACGCGACCGGTAAGATCGTAATCAAGAACTTCGTTTATAAGAACGTCAACAAATTCACCCTCACGAAGTCTTCTTGGAGAGGAATAGTATATCTTTCCGTCTATTTCGGGAGCATCCGCAAAGGAGCGTCCGTAATAGCTTTCGGCTACCTGATCGTATCCTTCGTTGATAACCTTTACGATTTTGCCGACGGTATTTTTGTTTATGGAAGCGTGTATCTTCATCTGCTCGCGCATAACTGCGTCGTGTCTGCGGCGCTTAAGCTTTTCGGGCACCTGATCGGGCATATCGTATGCGGGAGTGCCTTCCTCACGGGAATAAATAAAGGCGCCGAGACGCTCAAAGCGAGTTTCCTTTATGAAGGACAGAAGCTTTTCAAAATCCGCGTCAGTCTCTCCGGGGAATCCGGTAATGACGGTGGTACGGATGTACATACCGGGAACTCTCTCGCGGAGCTTTTTAACGGTTGCGCGTATAGATTCCTCGGTGTCTCTGCGGTTCATTCGCTTGAGTACGGGAGTGGAAATATGCTGAATGGGCATATCAATATATTTAACGAGCTTGGGATTGTTTGCAAACTCTTCGATAAGCCCGTCGGTTATTCTGTCGGGATAACAGTACATAACGCGGATCCAATCAATGCCGTCGATCTTGGAAATTTCCTGAATAAGAGAATCCAGCGAGTATACTCCGTAAAGGTCCTGACCGTAACGGGTGGTGTCCTGCGCTATGAGACAGATCTCCTTTACGCCGAGATCCGCGAGGTTTTGTGCTTCCTCAAGAATTTCGGACATAGGACGGCTTCTGAATTTGCCGCGTATTGAAGGAATAACGCAATAAGTGCAGTGATTATCGCATCCCTCTGCTATCTGAAGATAAGCGAAGTATTCGGGTGTGGTAACCACGCGTTCACCGCCGATATTGCAGGTGTTCTTGTCCTCAAAGGAGGTGTATTCCCTGCCCTCGTAAGCGGCGCGTACCGCTTCGCAGATATTATCAAAGGAGCCGGTACCGAGAATACAGTCCACCTCGGGCATTTCCTTTAAAATTTCTTCTCTGTATCTTTCAGGAAGACATCCGGTAACGACTATTCCCTTAAGGGTATGATTTTCCTTGAGCCATGCAACGTCAAGGATATTGTCAATAGCTTCTTTCTTTGCGCTTTCAATAAAAGCGCAGGTATTTATAACGATAACGTCCGCTTCTACGTCTTCAGCCACTATCTCGAAACCGTTTTGCGCCAGCAGAGCCAGCATTTTTTCGGTATTAACGAGATTTTTGGGGCATCCGAGAGAAACAAAACCTACTTTGATTGGCATTTTTTTGGTTACTCCTGATAAATTAGATTGATGATACCGTATATGTCAGAGGATTCATAGCCCTGACGGTATAAATACGCGGCGGCCTTACGGGCAGTATCACGGTCGGAAAGAGATTCCTTGGAATACTTGCTTTCAAGAAGCGTGCGTATGTTTTCGCTGTGGTCCATATCCTCGATATTCTCAACGGCATTATTTATATCATCGGACGAAAAGCCGCGGGAGAACAGCTCGCTTCTGATACGGGCGGGACCCCATCTTTTTGACGAATAAAAGCTTTCCGCATAACGAAGAGCAAGAGACGTATCGTTTATATAGCCTCTCTCCCTCATCATTTCCGTTACCTCGGCGGCAACGTCCTTATCGTACTTTTGAGTAAGCTTTCTTTTCAGCTTTCCCGATGACATATCGTTATACGAAAGCATTGAAAAAGCAGTTTTTATACACGCAAGCTTGGTTGCGGCGGTTTCAAGAATATATTGCATTTCCTCGGAAACGAAGTCTCCTTCGTTTATCTCAAGATTTCTGAAATCCGCCTGAGTGATAAGATACTCCTCACCGGAGCACTTTACCGTAACCTCGTGCTTTTCACTGTTTTCGTATATTGCGATAACAAGCATTATTATTCTCCGCCTTCTTCGTCGAAGTCTTCTACGGCAGAGGGATCAAAACGGGCTTCAACCTTCTTTGCGCGTATCTTCTCCTCGATCTCTGCAGCGAGAGAGGGATCGGACATGAACAATTCACGCACGTTATCCTTGCCCTGCGCAAGTTTGCTTCCGCCGTAAGAGAACCAGCTTCCGCTCTTCTCAATAACGCCACATTCAACGCCAAGCTCAACGAGCTCGCTTTCCTTGGAGATGCCTTTTCCGTAAAGAATATCGAATTCAGCGGTACGGAAAGGCGGTGCAACCTTGTTCTTTACTACCTTGCACTTAACGTGGTTGCCGACGATCTCGGTGCCGGATTTGATAGCTTCAGCTTTTCTTATATCAATACGTACGGATGCGTAGAACTTAAGCGCACGTCCGCCGGTGGTGGTTTCGGGGTTACCGTAGATAACACCAACCTTTTCACGGAGCTGGTTGATAAATACGACTATACAGTTGGATTTGGATATAGCGCCGGAAAGCTTTCTGAGAGCCTGAGACATAAGTCTTGCGTGGAGACCAACGTGTGCCGCACCCATATCACCGTCAATTTCGCTCTTGGGAACGAGAGCCGCAACGGAGTCGACTACGACTACTTCGATAGCGCCGCTGCGCACGAGCGCTTCGGTTATTTCAAGCGCCTGCTCACCGTTATCTGGCTGAGAAACCAGCAGAGAGTTGATATCAACGCCGAGGGCTTTTGCATATACGGGATCGAGGGCGTGCTCAGCGTCAATAAACGCAGCTTCACCGCCCGCCTTCTGTACTTCGGAAATTATATGAAGTGCTACCGTTGTTTTACCGGAGGATTCGGGACCGAAGATCTCTATGATACGTCCCTTGGGTACACCTCCTATTCCCAACGCCATATCCAGAGAGAGGGATCCCGTGGGAACAGCCTTTACCTCCATGCCTATATTATCGCCGAGACGCATAATAGAGCCTTTACCGCACTGCTTTTCGATCTGTGCAAGTGCCGTGGCAAGCGCCTGCTGTTTGCTGTCAAGATTCTTGTCTATAGTTGCCATTTACATCCTTCCTTTTCAAACAAATGTTCTATCGAGTTATCATACCACAATATATGATGTTTGTCAATAAAAATTATGATTATTTTATACTGATTGTTGATTAGTTTGAAAAAACATTTTAAGTTTTTTTGATTTTGTTAATAAATGCTATATACATTTGTAAAATTTTATTGTAAAATAATGTCGGCGAAAGCTGAAAATCAACACAAATCAACTTGAAAGGAATTGTTAAGTATGTCTGAAACAGCAAACCACGGCAAACTTGGTTTAATAGTACTCAGCAATTGTAAAGAGCAGGGTACGCTTGTTGACGAGCGAATCAAACAATTGCGCGGTGAAGATGCATCCTCCCCAAGCTACATCATCCCTATCGAGGAGGTACGCTTTAATAATGGCGAGGGCAAGATCCGCATCAACGATTCTGTGCGCAGCAAGGATATTTATATCCTCACCGACGTAGGAAACTACAGCAGCTGCTACAATATGTTCGGTATGCAGCACAATATGGGCCCCGATGAACATTTTCAGGACATCAAGCGCGTTATAAGCGCTATCGGCGGTAAGGCAAACCGTATTACTCTTGTAATGCCCCTTCTGTACTCTTCCCGTCAGCATAAGAGAAAGGGACGCGAATCTCTTGACTGTGCTATGGCTCTTGAAGAATTGGAAAGACTTGGCGTTTCCACTATCATCACCTTTGACGCACACGATCCCACCATATACAATTCCATTCCCAACACTTCCTTTGAGAACGTGTATGCAAGCTATTCTATGCTTAAAGCCTTTATCACTAACGAGGGTAACAGCATAGATAAGGACAATATGCTCGTTATCTCCCCCGATACCGGTGCTATGGACAGAGCTATCTATCACGCAGGTATCCTTGGAGTTGACGTTGGTATGTTCTACAAGAGACGTGACCATACCCGTATAGTTAACGGTAAAAACCCCATCGTTCAGCACGAATATATCGGCGGCGATCTTAACGGCAAAAAGGTACTTATCGTAGACGATATGATCGCTTCCGGCGAATCTATAGTTGACGTTATCCGCGCTACCTCCGGTAAGGGCGTAACCGCTACCTACGTTGCCGCTACCTTTGCGTTCTTCACCGAAGGCCCCGAAAAGTTCGATAAGCTTTACGAGGAAGGCAAGCTTACCAAGATATACTCCACCAACCTTTCTTATATACCCGAAACCATCAAGAAGCGTCCTTGGTTCGTAGAGGTTGACCTTTCCAAGTTTATGGCAAAGATAATCAATACTCTTAACCACGACGATTCTATTTCTCCTCTGTTGGATTCCACACAGAGAATTAAGCGTTTGCTCAAAAAAAATATGTAATTAACTGTTGACAAACGGTTAATTATGTGATAAAATTACTCGGTTTCAGAAAATCGACGACCGATTTTCTCCTTGCTTCGGCAATTCCGAAGCCTTAAAGTCCAGAAGGAGGTGCAAAAAATGGAACAGAACAAATCGCTGTACGAAACCGTCTTCATCGTTAACAACACTCTCGGTGAAGAAGCAGTTAAATCCATCGTAGAAAAGTTCACAGGCCTTATCTCCGAAAACGGAGCTATCGAATCTGTAAACGAATGGGGCGTAAGAAGATTCGCTTACCCTATCGAGGATCTTACTGAAGGTTATTACGTGCTTGTTAAGTTTACGTCCGCTCCCGAATTTCCCGCAGAGCTCGATCGTATCTACAACATCACAGACGGCATTCTTCGTTCGCTCATTATAAAGTGCGAACAGTAATCGGAGGTCAGTTATGTCATTCAACAAAGTAATTCTCGTCGGCAACCTTACCGCCGATCCCGAATTAAAGCAGACACCTAACGGAGTTATGTTCACTAACTTTTCCCTCGCGGTATCCAGAAAGTTTACCCGCGCAGGCGAACAGCCTCAGACCGACTTCATCAACATAGTCTGCTGGCGTCAGACTGCCGAATTTGTTTCCCGTTATTTCACAAAGGGCATGCCTATGCTTGTTTGCGGTTCTCTTCAGACCAGAACGTGGACTGATAAAGATAACAACAAGCGTTATGCCACCGAGGTTGTCGCTGATGAAGTTTCGTTTGTAGAACGTAAGTCCGCTGCAGACGGTTCAAGAGATTTCAACAGAAGCGTACCCTCTTACAGTTCTCCCCGCGCAGATTCTTCTTTTGAAGAGCTTTCTGCCGATGATGAACTGCCGTTCTGAAATCTGAAAAAGGAGGAATTTATCCATGGATAACGCAAATGTAAATGCTCCTGCAAACACTGCCGCTCCTGCAGAGGTTAGAGAAAACCAGAAGGCTTTCCGTCCCCGCAGAAAGAAGAAGGTATGTGTTTTCTGTGCAGAGAAGATAGAAAACATTGATTACAAGGATGTCAGCAAATTCAGAAAGAACCTTTCCGAAAGAAGCAAGATCCTTCCCAGAAGAGTTACCGGTACCTGCGCTAAGCATCAGAGACAGCTTACCGTTGCTGTTAAGCGCGCAAGAACTCTCGCTCTTATCCCCTACGTATCTGACTAAAGATATTTTGCGCCGCCGTTTAACAAAACGGCGGTGTTTTTTTGCAAGGATGATTAAAATTGAAGCAAATTTTTGAAAAAGAAAACATAACCGAATATTCACTTATTACTTTTGACAATAATCTCGTTATAAATCCGCGTTTACTGCCCGATGGCGAGATAAACAGTATTCTTGTTTTTCTCGTGCCGTACCGTTCTCCCTCGAAGCCGATCGATGAATACGGAGTTTCCGCATACGCCCGTGTAAAGGATTATCACGGATATATGAAGGGGTTGTTTGAACGTATCGTTCCTGCGCTTTCCAAAAAATACGGTGTACCTTTTTATGGATTTGCGGACCATTCACCGTTAAACGAAAAGCTTTGCGCGGCAAAGGGCGGGCTTGGGGTGATCGGAAAGAATTCTCTTCTTATAAACGAAAAATACGGAAGCTTTGTATTTATTGGGGTTTGTCTGTCTGCTTTAAAAACCGATAACGGTTGCGTTGATATACGAAGCTGTATTAACTGCGGATTATGTGCTCAGTCTTGTCCGGGTAGTGCTATCGGAGACGGTATTATTTTAGCCGAGCATTGCCTTTCGGGATTATCGCAAAAGAAGCGGGTGACCGAAGAAGAGCAGAAAAAAGTTGCCGATGCCGGACTTTGCTGGGGCTGTGATATTTGTCAGAACGTGTGTCCTTTAAATAAAAAGGCGCTTATGAGTCCCATACCCTATTTTACCGAAACATTTCTTGATAACCTGTCTCCCGAGTGTATTGAAGCTATGTCAGACGAAGAATACTCAAAATATGCTTTTTCGTGGAGAAAAAAAGAGGTGCTTCTACGCAATATGCACGCACTTGATATGAAAAAATCGCAATAATTTGTCAGTTAATTCAATACAATATTTTGTAATTTTGTTGACAAAACGCCGTATATCTGCTATTATTATGTTGCAGATATTTGGAATTGATATATTGCGGAGGAAAGGTAAATGTCCGGTTTTATTAAAAAGAAAAAATACGGGCAAAACTTTCTTACTTCTGACCGTATCCCTGCCCGAATAGCGGCGGAAAGCGGTATCACTTCCGAGTGCGGCGTTATAGAGATCGGACCCGGTCTTGGCGTGCTTACGAAACAGCTGTTGGCTGTTGCAAAAAAGGTAGTTGCCATAGAGATCGATACCGAGCTT
Organism: Clostridia bacterium; assembly: GCA_017625615.1. GTDB lineage: Bacteria > Bacillota > Clostridia > Oscillospirales > CAG-382 > SFLA01. Next base: position 19,405 of record JAGAKP010000039.1, on the reverse strand, counting down.
ATTCCAATACTTACCGAAAAGTTTGCTGACGAAGAAAATTTCCGTCTTATCAATGAAGACGTGCTTAACGTAGACCTCGATAAATTGATAGCTGAGCATTTTCCCGATATGCCCGTCTGCGTTTGTGCTAACCTCCCCTATTACATCACTACTCCTATACTGATGAAGCTGTTAGAGGGTAAGCACGGATTCATAACCATAACTGTAATGGTACAAAAGGAAGTTGCGCAGCGTCTTTGCAGTAAATGCGGAGACAGTGAATACGGCGCAATTACCGCATCCGTAAACTATTACGCTTCCGTAAAGCGTCTGTTCCCCGTAAAAGCGGGAAGCTTTTCACCGCCTCCAAAGGTGGATTCAGCCGTAATTCGGTTTGACCTTTACGATACTCCCCCTGTTGCTCCTGTCGACGAGAATACTTTTTTTGCAGTTATACGCGCAGCGTTTGCACAGCGCCGAAAGACCTTATTAAACGCCCTGTGTACCGCTTTTTCCGATAGATTATCGAGAGACGAGCTTGCGGCGATAATTACAGAGGCAGGTCTTACGCAGGACGTAAGAGGCGAAAAGACAGATAATAAAACTCTGTGTTTTATTTCAGATAAAATATTTTTTAACATAAACGGAGGAAATCAAAAATGAGCACTTACACCAAGAATGCTAAACTCAATGCATGGCTCGACGAAATGATCGCGCTTTGCAACCCCGACAATGTTGTTATTATCGACGGTTCCGACGAACAGATCGAAGCACTTCGCGCAGAAGCTTGCGCAAGCGGCGAAATGTTCAAGCTTAACCAGGAAAAGCTTCCCGGTTGCTATCTCCACAGAACTGCAGTAAACGACGTTGCTCGTGTAGAAGGCCGTACCTTCATCTGCACTCCTACCAAGGAAGAAGCAGGTCCCACCAATAACTGGATGGATCCCAACGAAATGTATGCAAAGCTTCTCGCTCTCTATAAGGATTCTTACAAGGGCAGAACTATGTACGTTATCCCCTACTCCATGAGTGTTGTAGGCAGTGATTTCGCAAAGAACGGTATCGAGCTTACTGACTCCATCTACGTTGTACTCAACATGATCATCATGACCAGAGTTGGTACCGCAGTTCTTGACGCTATGGGCGAAAACGGCGACTTCATCAAGGGTCTCCACGCAAGAGCTGATATGGACGAGAACAATAAGTACATCGTTCACTTCCCTCAGGACAACACCATTATGTCCATTAACTCCGGCTACGGCGGAAACGTTCTTCTCGGTAAGAAGTGCTTCGCACTCAGAATTGCTTCCTACCTCGGCAGAAATGAAGGCTGGATGGCTGAGCATATGCTTATCCTCGGCATCGAAACTCCCGAAGGCGAAACCAAGTACGTTGCAGCTGCATTCCCCTCTGCATGCGGTAAGACCAACCTCGCAATGCTTATTCCTCCCAAGTCCTACACTGAAAAGGGCTACAAGGTTACCTGCGTAGGCGACGATATCGCTTGGATCAGAATTGGTAAGGATGGCAGACTCTGGGCTTGCAACCCCGAAAACGGCTTCTTCGGCGTAGCTCCCGGTACCAACGTTAAGTCCAACCCCAACGCTCTTGCTTCTACCATGAGCGGCACCATCTTCACTAACGTAGTTCTTAACAACGCTGATAACACCGTTTGGTGGGAAGGCCTTGACAAGAATCCTCCCGTTGACGCTATCGACTGGAAGGGTCGTCCTTGGAACGGTCAGGAATCCACCGAAAAGGGTGCGCATCCTAACTCCCGTTTCACCGCTCCCGCAAAGAACTGCCCCTGCATCTCTCCCGAATTTGACAATCCCGACGGTGTTCCCCTTTCCGCTATTATCTTCGGCGGCCGTCGTGCAAAGACCGCTCCTCTGGTATACCAGTCCTTCGATTGGAAGCACGGTACCTTCGTTGGCTCTATCATGGCTTCCGAAACCACCGCTGCTGCTTCCGGCGCTGTTGGCGTAGTAAGAAGAGATCCTATGGCTATGCTTCCCTTCTGCGGCTACAATATGGGTGATTACTGGGCACACTGGCTCAAGATGGGCGAAGTTACTCCCAACCTTCCCAAGATCTTCCACGTTAACTGGTTCAGACTTACCGACGAAGGCAAGTTTATGTGGCCCGGCTTCGGCGACAACTTCCGCGTTCTCGAGTGGATCCTCAAGAGATGCGAAGGCAAGGTTGACGCTGTTGAAACCGCTATCGGTTACGTTCCCAACGCTGAAGACATCAACCTCGAAGGTCTTGATTACGAGATCGAAGCAGGCAGAAAGTTCGATATCAACGAACTCAAGAACATCCTTACCGTTGAAAAGGATTACTGGCTTGCAGACTTCGAAAACATCAAGGAATTCTACGCAAAGATCGGTGATACCGTTCCCGTAGAGCTTCTTAAGCAGTACGAAGATCAGCTCGCAAGACTTTCCGCAATGTAATTTACGAAAAGTAAATAATTTAAGGCGTCCCAAACGGGACGCCTTTTTTCATAATGAAATGCTATAAAACTATTGACATTCTCGATATTCGAGAATATAATATACACGGATACTCGAATATCGAGAATGGGAGGCGATGATATGCCGCGAGAAAAATTTCAAACCCTGACTGAGCAGATGTTTTATGTTTTACTTTGCTTAAGAAACGAGTGTTACGGATTAGATATATTGGACAAAGTTCCAGCAATGACCAATAACAGAGTAAACGTTGGGTCGGGAACGTTGTATAACTTATTGGAGCAATTTTTGGAGCTTGGTATAATACGTGAAACAAAGGTGGAGGGCCGCCGCCGCAGTTACATCTTAACAACAAAAGGCAAAGAAATGCTTGAAAAAGAGTATGCAAGACTTTGTGCACAGGTTGCAGATTATAGAAATATATTCGGAACAGAGGGATAAAAATGAAGGATACTAAGAGAAGATTGTTCAGATTTTCGTTATATGATCGTACCGGAATTGCCGAGTATTTGGTAAATCAAGCCAAGAACGGTTGGATGATTGAAAAAATTGATAATTACGGTTTTAAATTCAGAAAAACCGAGCCCAAAAAGCTTTCCTTTGCAATTACGTATTTACCCGAATTATCTGAATTTACTCCCCTACCAAATAGAGAGCAAATGAAGCTTTTTGATTTTTGCGAGCATACAGGATGGAAAAGTATTGAATCAACGTTACAGCTTCAAGTCTTTTATAATGAAAACAAAAATCCGATTCCCATAGAAACCGATGCTTTGATAGAACTTGAAACTATCCATAAAGCCGGAAAGAAGAGCTTTTTATTAACGGGTTATTTGTTTGTTGTTGTTGCTGCTTTACAGTTGTTTTTGGCTTTTCTTAGGCCTTGTAATATTTATAATGTTACATTTATTATTCTATGGACGGTTTTGCTGGTTGCGCATTCCACAGAACTTATTCGTTATTATTGTTGGCGAAAAAAAGCGTTAAAAAATGCTATGACAGACGGCAGTTTTACTCCTTCCAACTCAAACGTCTTGTTTAAAAACATATTAACCGTTTTTCTCTTAATTTCACTCTTACTGATGTTTGTTTCTGCGGCTTTTGAGTTTGGTGCGTTAATTGTTATTAACATCATACTGGGTGTATTGCTGTTGCTCCTTTCTGTTTCGGGTGTTTTGTACATTTCGGGAGTAATGCGTAGTAGTGGTATTTCCGAGAATACGAATAGAGCAATAACGATAACTTTAATAATATTTGCTACTATTATTACCATAACAATAACTACGGTTTTGGGAATACTTTTAATTATATAAAGTTAAGGCGTCCCAAATGGGACGCCTTTTTATATACAAAAGATGTTAAAACACTATTCAGCCTTTGATTAAGTATACATTACCCGTATCTTCCGGTTCGTTTATCTCAAATCCCAGCACATCACGATAAAATCGGATCATTGTAGCCATATCTTTTACCATTATTCCAATTCCGTCAAGTTTCATATTTTCTCCTTTTAATAATTGAACGCCTGAAAAAATCAGGCGTTCAAATTTTTATTATTTTGCGGTTTTTGCTTCCATACGCTTATAGAGGATAGAAAGATTATAATCCATCTCCCCTACCTCGCGCTCAAGTGCGTTCTTTAAAGCACCGTCTGCCTTTTCGGCTTCAGCGAGGATGGCGTCTGTTTTTTCAAGGGTGTATGCCAGTAAGGCTTTATATTCCTCTACAGTGGAATATTCCTGTTTTGATGCCTCTGTCTTGATATCCTCGAGAAGCTTCTTTACAGAGGATATAACAGCCTCCTGACCCGTGGTATGTTCGGAATAAACACCGTCGCACTTAACGATAAGATCATCGGCGTATGCGATCACTGCCCCGTCAATATCAAAGAGTGATGCCGCCTTGGTGCGGTAAGCGTAGTTCATAATAACGTTCTCGTGCTCTTCAAAGCCGAGGAGTGAGCTGAGTGAGAACAGTGCCTGACCGGTTGCGCCCACTTCACGTGTTGCGTTGATCTGGCTGAGCAGCTCTTCGCCGGGGTTGCCTGAGAACAAAGTAAGACCAGTGGAGTACAGCGCCTTATCCTTGCAGGCGTTAATAAAGCCGGTGGCGTTATTTGCAACGTATTCGGTGCCGTCAGAATAAGTCATAGAAAATACCTGATCGATATATCCCTGCTTTACCCATTCAGCGGTGTGCTGATATATGTTATTGGGTGCGTCGCTGAGAGAAGGATAGCATGCGGCGGTAAGCCATGCTTCGGGACGAACCTCGTTGACAAGGTCGAATACTTCCTTTACGAATGAGGTTATTACGTTGCGACGGAAGCTTATCCAGTCTCTGTACTGCTGTGTGCCGGGTTCATAGTAGCGGGGATCGGTAGAATATCCGTATTCCTTCTGGAAGGCCTTGATTGTATCCTTATTATAACCGAAATCTGCGTTTCCGTTGTGCTCGGGATAACGGATATAGTCGAGGTGGAGACCGTCAAGCTCATAGTTTTCGAGCAGTTCACGGTAGATGGAAAGCACAAGATCGCGGCACTCGCGGTTCTGAGGATTAAGGAAAATAAAGTTTCCGTATTCCGGAGAGACGTAATGATCCTTACCGTTTTTATCGAGAAGTATCCATTCCTTGTTGTGATTGCTTATATGCTGAGGATCGCTGTCCTTCTGGCTCGTAGTGCCGATAAAGAAGTTTTCAACCCAAGCGTGGATCTGAATACCGTGCTCGTGTCCGATTCGGATAAAGCCCTCCAGCGCGTCATAATCGCCGTGCTGTGCGGTATAATGCTGAATAAGAGGATTGGTTGTTTTGCCGATGGTTTTGCCGTTATACCAGGTTTCGACGTAAATTGCATTGATATTGTACGCTACGCATTTTTCAATTACGGAGAGAACGTCAGCGTCGCTTTTAACGGTGGAGCGGAACCATACGGAGCGTTCCTCAACTGCCTTGTCGGTGATCATTGCTTCCTCAAGGTCGGCAAGTATGAGCGTAATTTCGTAAAGGCTGTTGATGGCGTTAAGAGGATCGCCGTCATTAACGGATCCGTCAACAGAATCTATAAGCGCTTTGCAAACATCGAGCTTTTCGGAAACGTAGCCGTAGTTGATATCGTAAAGTGCATTTTCTGCTTCTGCATACTTGTTCTTTACGTTTTCAAGGGTAGCGGTAACGTCGCTGCGAACGGAAAGCGGAGTTGAATAGAACACGACCTTGTTGGTATCTGTATCGCATTTCACGGTGCCGCCGTAGATGTAAAGACTGCTGATAGCTTCTGCGGCAGTGCCGTGACCTGAGATTACAAATCCGCCGTCGGGAACCTTCATATTGCCGGTATTGGAGGCAGATATCATAACGCCGTTTTTATCGACTCCTATTTCGTATCCGTACTGATTGGTGCCCGTAAAGGTGTTGCTCTTATTGTATATTACCAGATAATCCGTAAGTCTTGTGCCGTTAAAGGCGGTGATATCAAGAGAATCAAGTGAATAATCGCAAGCGGTAAGGGCTATCCTTGCAGTATCGCCAACGGAAATACGCTTGCAATTTGCAAGATTATCCCCTCTCGCAGAGAAGGAAAGAACGTATCCGTTTTCGGGTATTTCGGTATTTCCACCGGTTGTAGTCACGGAAACTACCTTGCCGTCTTTTATAGCGATCTCAGCAACCGTTCCCGAGGTGTTGGTTGTTTTGCCGAAGTTATAGGTGTAAAGAACTGCACCGTCGGTAGTGGGAGCGTCTATGCTTTCAACGTTGTAGCAGTATCCGTTGATCTTCACGAATTTTTCCGAGGTGTTTTCGGGATACATAAGTATTTCATCGACCTTATCACCCATTGCAAAGTTTTCGCCGAGATAAAGCTTGTCCCCGGCAAAAACAAGGACGTAGCCTGCATTGGTAGGAACGATAAGACGCTCGTTCTTTTCGCCCGCATACATTACCTTACCGTCTTTTACGGCAATGGCAATAAAATCCTTATCGGAAGCGGGAACCGCGCCTGCATTGTAAGCGGAATCAAACATATACACGCCGTCCTTGATGACGGAAACGTTGGTATTTGCAGAGCCGATCTTGTGTATATCGTCGCCGATCTTAACGGCAGATTCGTGGCAGAAGGAGTTGGCGTTTTCAAGCTTTGCAAGCATAAGGTTATTTCCCTTCTCCATAACGGAAAGCGCATATTCGCAGTTATATTTTCCCGTAAAGATAAGAGCAGTCTTGCCTGCTGTAAGAGTACCCTCGGTGAGAATTTCACTAACCGAGTAATTCTTGTCACTCTTCTTTTCAAGGGTAACTGCAAGTACGTCGTTTCCGAGGACAGTGTCTTTTTCATAATTCTCGGTTACGAGGTAAATAAGGCTTTCGGCAGGCACTTCGACGGGATCCACGTAATAAATACGTCTTGCGAGATTGGATTTTGCGGGAATGAAGGATGCAAGATCGAGATGCTCGATATCGGAAATATCAAATCCGAACACATCCACCGTCTGTGCTTCGCGCACACGAAGCCCTTCAAGTTTTTCGTTAGGTATACTTATAACAAAGCCGTTAACGGGAATGAGAGTATCTTCCTTTGTGCCGTCGGAATTATCAACAACGGTAATGGAATACTCTTTATAAGATGCGTTATAACGTACGGTAATAACGGTTCTGCCGGTATGATCGCCGCCAATATAAGCAGTTTCCTTATCGTCAACCTTATAGCCGCGGCTGTAAAGGGCAATATCCTGATTGGTAAGAGGAAGGTTGAGCGTATTTGCTTCAAATTCCTGTTTATCAAGTACGAAGGTAATTCCTGCGTCTTCACCGCTGTAATCTGCGGGTGTATCTTTACATCCCGATATTACCGTAATGACGGAAAACAGCATCACAGCCGCCAGAATAAATGATAAAATTCGTTTCGACATAGAAGGCTCCTTTGCGTTTACACGTGCTCGCGTCTGTATTTGCGTATCTTGGAGATTATGAACATCACCAGCAGAAAGGCTATAACGACAGCGCAGAAGTAGTATACAAAATCCGTAGAGCTGTCCTCGGTGGATTCTATCTTCAGGCTGTTCCACAAAGAGTTCACGGTATTCAGCGTTTCATCGGAAAGATCGCGGAAATAGTAGCTCTTTATATCCGCTCCTTCGTAATATTCTGCCATATCCATATAAAGGATATTATACGCTTCGGGGTGGAGCTCATCGAGAAACTCAAGGTATTCCTCGTTGTTAACGACCTCGGTGTTGGGAGACGCGTAACAAATCATATATGCGTTTTGCAACGCTACGTTGGGGTCCATAAGATAATTGATATAAAGCTCCGCAGCCTCTTTGTTTTTGGTGCTGGAAGGGATGCAGATGGAATCCACGAAAATATTGGTTCCTTCCTTGGGATATACGAAATCGAGCTCGGGGTTGTTTTCGTACATACTGAAGAAGTCGCCTGCGTAATAGGGCGCAAGTGCGGCGGCACCGCTTTCCATTTTATTATATATTTCATCCATTACGTAGGATTTTACGTAGGGCTTTTGATCGGACAGCTTGTCCTTTGCTTTTTCCCAATCCTCTGCGTTTTCGGTATTGATATTGATTCCGCAAAGGAACTGCGCAATACCGAAGGCATCTCTGGGGTTATTGAACATAAGTATCTGACCGTCGTATCTTTCATCCCACAGAGCAGACCAGCTGTCGGGCTTTTCGGTAACGATGGCGGTGTTGTAGATAAGACCTACCATACCAACGCTGTAAGGCACGCTGTAGGCATTTTCGGGATCAAAATAAAGATTCTTATATTCCTCAGCTATATACTTGCAGTTGGGAATATTGGAAAGATCCAGCTTTACTACAAGTTCTTCCTTTATCAGCTTTTCGATCATATAGTCCGAGGGGATAATGATATCGTAGGAAACGCCGCCGTTTACTATCTTGTTATACATATCCTCGTTGCTGGTAAAGTTGGTGTAATTTATCTCGATACCGGTAAGTCGGGTGAATTCAGCATTGATATCCACAGAACCGTCGCTTCCGTCGGAGATATATTCGCCCCAGTTATAAACGTTCAAGGTCACACCCTCATATTTTGAATAATCTATGGAGGCAGTTTCATCCGTTACGGAAAATTCGATCTCCTCGGGCTCCGCACAGGAACATAAAACGGGACACAGAATGGCAATTATAATTATAAAAACAGAAAAATATCTTTTTGACAATTCCGTTTCTCCTTTAAAAAATCAGTTATGGCTTCCCTTTCTTGCAGGTCTTTTGCTTTGTCTGTCAGCGGCAAAGTTGCGGACGAGAAGAAGTATAAGTATGGTTACGAAGATAATTGCGCAGAGGGCGTTCATATCCGGAGTAACACGCTTTTTGGTCTGCGAATAAATGTAGATAGGCAACGTCTGGAAGGTATTTCCCGCGCAGAAATAGCTTATAACAAAATCGTCCAGCGATAAAGTAAAAGCCATAAGCAAGCCGGAGAATATACCGGGCAGAATTTCGTGAAGCTCTACCTTAAAGAAAGCCTGCAAGGGTGTACAGCCAAGGTCCATAGCCGCCTCGGGCAAACGGGGATCCATCTGCTTGAGCTTGGGCATTACTGAAAGAATGACGTACGGAAGGTTAAAGGTAATGTGAGCGATAAGCAAGGTCCAAAAGCCGAGAATACCGTTGCCGATAAGAGTGCCGCAAAGTGCGAACAAAAGCATCATAGAGATACCGGTAACGATATCGGGGTTCATCATGGGAACGTTGGTTACGTTCATTACAGCAGACTTAACGTAACGTGAACGCATCTTATGTATTCCTACTGCTGCTACGGTGCCGAAGAAGGTGGAAATAAGCGCGGAGGAAAGAGCGAGGATAAGAGAGTTCATAAGGGCGGTTATAGCCGCTTCGTTGCTGAACAGCTCCTTATACCATTTAAGGGAGAAGCCTTCGAATACCGCCATACTGTTGGAGGAATTGAAGGAGAACACGATAAGCACGACGATGGGCGCATACAACAGAGCGAACACCAGCGCCATATAAAGCTTGGAACCGATCTTCATACCATTATACCTCCTGCAGAATCATCGTCGGAGAAGCGGTTCATTACCGCCATACAGATAAATATAAGTATCATCAGTACTAAAGAAATAGCCGAGCCGAGGTGGTAGGATGATGCAGCGGCAGACTTGAAATAGGTTTCAATAACGTCGCCGATAAGTACGAAATCCGTAGGACCCAGCTGCTGTGAAATGTAGAAGGTGCTTACAGAGGGCACGAATACCATGGTAATGCCCGAAACGATACCGGGAAGACTGAGAGGCATAATGACCTTCAGTATAACCTGAAAACGGTTACAACCAAGATCCTCTGCAGCTTCAATAACGTTTTTGTCAATTTTAGAAATGACGGAATGGATAGGCAGTATCATATAAGGCAGGAAGTTATATACCATACCGAATATAACCGCGCCGGGAGTGTTAATGAGTGATACGCCGTCAATACCGATAGCCGACAGTATGGTATTGAGCACACCTGTGTCCTCCATAAGGAAGGACAGCGCGTAAGTACGGAGCAAAAAGTTCATCCACATAGGAAGCATAGATAGCATAACGAGAGTGTTTTGCGTCTTTTTGTTTGCCCGTGAGATGAAATATGCCAAGGGATAGGCTATTACAAGACAAATGCAGGTAGCGCAGAATGCAAATGCCAAGGAAAGTGTAAACACTTCAAAGGTTCCGTCATCAAAAAGACGGGTGAAGTTATTTATTGAAAAATGGAACGCCGCGTCCGTAAAAGCGTAGAACACAACTATGGCAAGGGGTGCAACGATAAAAAGCACAGACCAAAGTATGTGAGGCGCCGCTAAAAGACGCTGTGCTATCGATCTCTTTTTTACCATCTTACTGCTCCTCGTCGTTGATCGACATTTCCTCGATCTCATCGGAGAAGGTGCTGTAATCACCGAATTTTCCGGAGTACTCGCTCTTCTTCATAACGTGTATAGCGTCCGGATCGATCTTAAGACCGATTCGGGAGCCGACCTCATGATAATCGGTAGTCTGGATCATCCATTTGAAGTTGCCGATATCTACGATTATTTCGTAGTGAACGCCCTTGAAGGTAAGGTTTGTTACGGTACCGCAAACCATTCCCTCTTCTGCGGGAACAACGTCAACGTCCTCGGGACGAACGACGACGTCAACGGCTTCGTTCTTTTCAAAGCCCGTATCAAGACATTTGAACTCCTTTCCGGAGAAGAAGCAGCGATAGTCCTCGAGCATTCGTCCGTCAAGAATGTTACTCTCGCCGATAAAGTCGGCAACGAAGGCGTTCTTGGGCTCGTTATAAATATCGAGAGGGGTGCCGATCTGCTGTATTTCGCCGTTATCCATAACGACTACCGTATCGGACATGGAGAGGGCTTCCTCCTGATCGTGGGTAACGTAAATAAAGGTAATACCCAAGCGCTGCTGTATAGATTTAAGCTCGTTCTGCATATCCTTGCGAAGCTTAAGGTCAAGAGCGCCCAAGGGCTCGTCCAAAAGCAAAACGCGAGGACGTACAGCCAGCGCACGTGCTATGGCAACACGCTGCTGCTGACCGCCGGAAAGAGAATTTATGTTACGCTTTCCAAAGCCTTTAAGGTTAACGAGGGAAAGCATTTCTTCAACTGTGTTTTTGATTTCCTTTTCGGGAAGCTTTTTCAGTCTGAGACCGAAAGCAATATTTTCGTATACGTTCAAATGAGGGAAAAGAGCATACTTTTGGAATATGGTATTTATTTCCCTTTTGTATGAAGGAATATCGTTGATACGTTTTCCGTCAAAAAGAACGTCGCCCGTGTCGGGATTGATAAAACCGCCGATGATACGAAGAGTGGTGGTTTTACCGCAACCGGAAGGACCCAACAGTGTTACAAACTCACCGTCGCAAATATAAAGGTTTATATTTTTAAGTATAACCGCGTCATCAAAACAAACCGAAATATTTTTCAGATCAAGCAATTTTTTGCTCATTTCAATCCTCCGAAAATGCATATAGAATAACAAAATAAATATACAGTTTTTTTGTGTTTTTGTCAATGATTATGACGAAAAAATAATTAAAATGGAGGATAGTTTTCGTACCAAATTTTAACACAAACAAATTTAGACTAAAAAAAGACAAAATATTAACAATTTGTTAACCAAATTACTTGCATATATTGCTAAAATAATTAAAACATAATATGTGTGAGGTATAATATGCTTACAAAATCTATAGAAGTTCTTGCCGGCGATCTTAAGCTTAAAAACATCGCATCCGGCGGTACTAAGGATGAGCGTGCATACGGCATTTACAGAAAGTATCTGCTTGCTGTAAGCGAGCGTGACGGAAAAAAGACAGCCGTTTTCAGCTGTCCCTTTGATACCGATGAGGATTCGGTTTTTACCTTTGAGTTTTCACAGGCTCTTACCGAAACCCTTAAAGAAATATCCGAATGCGTTTGCACCGTTGAAAAGGACGGTGTTACTATATCGTCTTCTTGCGAAATCTCCGATTTCAGAGCTATGATCGACGCTGCCGCAGATATGCTTGAGGCAAACGAGATCCCATGCTCCGACAAGTGCAGCGTGTGCGGTACTTCCTTCGACCATAAAAAGATAATGGTTATGAACAAGGACGGCGTGCTTTCTCTTATCTGTGAAAGCTGTGCGCTCAGCGAAAGTCTGGATAATAACAAAAAGAAGGCGGCTGCAAAGGCTACCTCCGCACAAAGAGGAAAAGGTATTCTGGGCGCGCTTTTGGGTGCCGTTATCGGTATACTTGCTATAGTGGGAATTTTTTACCTTGCGGATATGATAGTTCCCGCCGATATTTCTCTTACTTACGTATTCTCCGCTCTATGCTTCGGAAGTGCCGCTGTGGTATTTCTGTTTTCCAAGCTGTTCTGCAAGCCAAAGGATATATGGGTAACCGTCAGTGTTTGCATCTTTGCACTTCTTTTTAATGCAGGCGGACGTATTCTCGTTTCTGCTTATCAGGTGCTTACTGCATACGGATATTCTCTTTCTACCGCTATGCGTTCTCCCATGACGTTTATAAGACTTCCCTTCACTACCCCCTTGGAAGGCGTTGACGTAACGCAGGCTTTGATTATCGACGCCCTGTTCGGCTTGGTTGCTCTTGCGATTTTTGCATTCGGTCTTTTCAATTCCGAAAAGAAGCGCGGCTTCTCTATTGAACAGTATATTAAATAATTATCGGGCAGTCGGATACGACTGCCTTTTTAAGTTTGTTTTAAGTGCTTTTTGTTACACTTAAAATTGAGGTGTTTTAAATGCATGTGCTTATTGTTGAAGACGAGGTACGTCTGGCAGAGTCTTTGCAACAAATTATGAAGAATCAAAAATACGGCTGTGACGTGGTATACAACGGGCAGGACGGATTCGATTATGCCGCATCGGGGATCTACGACGTCGTTATACTTGATATTATGCTTCCGAAAATGGATGGATTTGAGGTAGTGCGAAGATTAAGACGGGAGGGCGTGAAAACTCCCGTAATACTGCTCACCGCAAGAGACGATATAAGCGATAAGGTCCACGGCTTGGACGTTGGCGCAGACGATTATCTCACCAAGCCCTTTTTCGCTGAGGAGCTGCTTGCGCGTATACGTGCCGTAACAAGACGTCAGGGAGACGTGATCATCGAGGAGCTTAAGGTTGGGGATCTTACACTCAATCTTGACAATTATACCCTTCATTGCAAAGATAAGACTATTCATCTGGGTTTTAAAGAGTTTGAAATCCTTCGTATTCTTATGTCTTCACCGAAAAGCGTTACACAAAAAGAAGATATCCTTACCAAGGTGTGGGGATACGATTCGGAAGCCGAGGATAACAACGTAGAGGTATATATTTCCTTTATCCGCAAAAAGCTTGCTTACCTCGGGTCAAAGGTGTCGGTTACTACAATTCGCAAGATAGGATATCATTTGGAGGTAAAAGACCGGTGATTAAAAAGCTTAAACGTAAGATCGTCTTTTCTATGATGACGATATTGGTAATCCTTCTTGTCATCGCATTCACGGCAATGTATATTATGACCGCACGAAATCTGTCAGAGGACAGTATGCGTGCGATGGAAATGGCGGCGGAAAAACCAAACAACAGTTTTTTTGACAGACCTGATAAAAACAAGCACGGATATTTTTCTTTGATAACCATTGACTTGAATGAAACGGATAAGACCTTCAAAATCGACGGCTACAGCGTTTCCTACGACGATATGGCGGAAAGTGATATAGAATATATAAACGAGCTTATAAATGCGGTAAAGGAAAAAGACGGCAGCAACGGAATTATAAAAAGCGATACTTATAATTATCGATATCTTTCCGTAAAAAACAGAAATATCACCCGAATCGTATTGTTGGATAAGGGATATGAGAATCAAACGCTCAGAGCTTTAATGGTGTCTCAGGTGATGATAGGCGTTTTATTAATACTTTCGTTTCTCTTCGTTACCACGTTCGTTGCAAAAAAGGCAGTTGCTCCTGCCGAAAAATCATGGGAACAGCAAAAGCAGCTCGTGGCAGATGCTTCTCACGAGCTTAAAACACCGCTTACGGTAATATCCGCAAATACCGATATCGTGCTTTCAAGCCCCGATTCCACGGTGGAAGAGCAGCGAAAATGGTTGGGATATATAAAGGCAGAAACCGTACGAATGACCGAGCTTGTGAACAATATGCTTTTTCTTGCAAAAAATGAAGACGGGCTGGGTATTCCGGTTTTATCATGCGTTAATTTATCGGATATTTCCACCGAAATGGCGCTCCCCTTTGAAAGCGTTTGCTTTGAAAAGGGAAAGCAGCTTTACGTAGATATAAAGCCCGATCTTTACGTAAAAGGAGACTCCCCTTCTCTGCGACAGCTAATATCTATTTTCCTTGACAATGCGTGCAAGTATTCCGATGAAAACGGTCATATTGAGTACTGTTTGTATTCGGAGGGGGAAAAGATCGAAATGGTTATAAGAAACTCGGGTGAGCCCATTCCCAAGGAGGACATAGATAAGATCTTTACAAGATTTTACAGAGTAAACAAAGCTCGTTCCCGAACCGAGGGCGGTTACGGGCTTGGGCTATCTATTGCCAAAGCCATCCTTGATGCTCACAGTGCAAGAGTAACGGTTACCAGCACTCCGCAGGATGGAACCATATTTAAATGCGTATTTAAAAAAGCAAAAGTATAACAAAAAAAACTCCCGAATTTTCGGGAGTTTAATTTTATAGCTGCTTGCGTATTTTTTCAAGTGCGCCCTTTTCCAGACGGCTGACCTGCGCTTGGGATATACCTATCTCGACAGATACCTCCGTTTGGGTTTTGCCGCGGTAAAATCGTAGCATCAGTATTCTCTTTTCACGGGCGTTAAGGGTTTCTATAGCTTCGGACAACGCTATTCCCGTCAGCCAGCTTTCGTCGGTGTTCTTGGTATCCTTTATCTGATCCATAACGTAAAGAGAATCGCCACCGTCGGAATAAATGGGCTCATAAAGAGATACCGGTTCTACGATTGCTTCAAGTGCGTTTACAATGTCTTCTCTGTTGAAGCCCGTTTCTTTTGAGATTTCTTCAATAGTCGGATCTCTGTTAAGCTTGTTGGCCAGCGCCTCCTTTGCTTGCAGTGCGCGGTAAGCCATATCTCGAACCGAACGGGAAACTCTTATGGTATTGTTATCTCGTAAATAACGGCGTATTTCTCCCAATATCATCGGAACGGCGTAGGTGGAAAACTTAACGTCCAGTGTGGTATCGAAGTTATCCACTGCTTTGATCAGACCGATACATCCAACCTGAAACAGATCGTCGGGATTTTCACCTCTGCCTGCAAATGACTGTATTACACTTAATACAAGGCGGAGGTTTCCGCTTATCAGCTCGTCTCTTGCTGCCGCATCACCATCGTGTGCGCGCTTTAAAAGATCGGTCTTCTGTGCGTCAGAAAGAATCGGAAGTTTTGAGGTATTAACGCCGCATATTTCAACTTTATTATACATTTTTATTTTGCCTCCATATTTGCTCACAGTTATTTTTGCCAGAAACCCTTTGACGAATACCGCAAAGCAAAATGATTAATAAAAATGTAATAATGTTATTAATTTGGCATAATTTCTAATGGAGGCAGCAGATGAAGATTAAAATAAAAATGAAAATATACGGTATACTTTTTTTACTTATTCTTTTAACCGTGACGGTGACCATAACATTGCGGTTTGAAAAGCATTTTCCCACAGCCGCTTCGCAGTATTGCGACAGAGTCATAGTACGAAAAACCAGTGAAATGCTGAACGACGTTTTGCTTAATTCTATGAAAGATGAAAGCACCGATGAAATTTTGAAGCCCGAAAAGGATTCGGAAGGAAATATCCGATACATAAACGTCGATACAGATAAAGTGAACAGCATAAAGAGCAGACTTACACTTGAAATTATAAACGCCTTGGAGGAATGCAAAAGAATGTCCTTCGGTATTCCGTTGGGTAATGCGTTGGGAAGTTATTCCTTTTCCGGAATGGGGCCGGAAATACCCGTTAAAGCGGTACCGGTAGGAAGTGTAGTTTCAAACATAAAAAGCTCGTTCACGTCAGGCGGAATAAACCAGACGAAATACGAGCTTTACATTGAGTTTATTTTGTGTATAGAGGTTACGGGGCCATTTACAGTGGAAACGCGTGAAGTAACGGGTGAATTATGTATTGCCCAGACAGTTATCGTCGGCGAGGCTGACGGCATCATCTGGGGGAGCAATAATTGATCCGATCTGGAAAGCCAGAATATTTGCCGCGGCAGATGCCGATAGAGAGTAATTACAGCTTCTGGGATACGGAATACTTATGGTAATATCCGCCTTGTCAAGAACGTTTCTGGATATTCCCCTCTTTTCGCCGCCAAGAATGAGACAAAGGGGGCGTGAAAGATTTGCTTCGTACACGCTTACCGAGTTTTCGCTTTTTGCTGTAGCGGCGATGGTATAACCTGCCGCAGAAGCCAAAGCAACGGCGTCTCCAAGGTCTTCGGCTGTAGCAATTTCAAGGTATTCCGATGCACCCGCAGAAGAACGGATAACGATATCCGATGAAACGAAGAAATTACGCTGAGGCAAAATGACACCATCTGCACCTGCTGCATACAGAGTACGGAGTACGTATCCGAAATTATAAGGGTCTTCTATTCCGTCGACGACGAGAATATAGCCTTTTTTGTTGCAAAGAAGCTTTTCCGGTCTGCAGAATATTCTCTCCCCTACTTCGGCGGCAATTCCCCCTGCTGTATCACCTTTGGTAAAGACAAGAAACTCATCTGCAGAAAGAAAATCGATTTCAACACCGCAGCTCTTTAAAGCGGCGTATTGCTTCTTTTCGTTATAGTGGTACTTGCTCCTCATAACGCGGTTATATCGCTCTGTATCGAGTATTATGCGGTCTATACGGCGTTTACCGCCACGTATTGCGGCAGAAACGGAAATGTAACCGCAGATCACAGTGGTTTCGTTCATTTTTATGATATCCCTTCAAGTTTATCGCAGTATGCGGAGTTGTTTGCGTTGGTGGCGTAGGACATAAATAATACCGCGTCCGCTTCGGGAAGACGGTAATCGTCACCGTTTGAAAAACAACTCGGATTATAAAACAGTATTTCGCTGTAATGAGGCATCAAAAAAGGTAAAAATGCGTGAACGGAGGAATCTCCTATAATAAGCAGTGAACCGCCCTTTGAACGTGTTTCAAAGCGGCAAAGGGGCTTTTCGCTTCCGATGAATACGTCATATCCCTTTTCTGCGCTTATATCCGTGCCGTAGTATTTGAGCGTATACGTCTTGTGACCGTCATCTTCGACGGTAATATAGCACGGATATTCCGCCTCAGTACGATAATAAACTATCGTATCGGAGTTGTCAAGAAGCATTTTACTTTCTGTGGCGGTATAAAACCAACCCAGAAAGTTTTTTAATTCTATTCTTTCGTAGCTTTCCAGTGGAATTGGGTTAAGATTTGCAGCTTTGCAAAAGGCTGTGTAACCGTAATAAGCGCCGAGGGCTGTCCAGTTGGGATCGGTGCGGAAATACAGATATTCGTCCGAATGTGCATTAATAAGATCGGTAATATCGATATCCTTTATATTTTCCGTTGCAGTGGCGGTCGTAAAAATGGCTTCGCTTTGGGAAGTGCAAAAGAAATTGTCCTCTTTGCGAAGGGCGGAAGGAATATACGTAAACTCTGCCTGAGTGGGAACGATTATGCTGTACGAATTTTCCGCTTGTATTTTCTTCGTAATTTTATTGATAATATCGGCATATCTCAAAGCGGTACGTGTCGTACCGTTGAACTGCTGTAAGCCTCTGTCCTTGTACAGGTACGTGTATCCCATACGGTTTATCACCCAGCCGTGGACAGAAGCTGTTTCCTGAATAGGCGTACTTGTTTCCGATACTTCAGTCGAATAGTCACTGCTTTCCGACGATATTTCGTTATCTTCGCTTTTTGTAAATAAAGAAAATAAAGAAAACAGCAATACAGCTATTGCGATGGACGCGGAAGAAATAATCAGTACGGTTTTTCTGTTCATAATAATACCTCTCTAAACGAAGGTATTATTTGCTAAAAATACTAAATAAATACAAAAGTGCGTATGTTTTTTCATACGCACTTGAGTTTTATTATCGGATCAATTAGTGAGGTACCTCGTCGGTTTCGGAGGAATTATCATCGTTTTCTTCCTCTTCCTTCTTGGTGGCCTCCTCTTGCTTTATCTGTTCGCGGCGCTTTTCGTTCGCTTCGCGGATACGGTCGGATTTTGCATCACGAAGCTGCTCCAGCCTTTCAAGAGTACATTCGCCATCAAATACAGCGTTGAACTGCTCCTCGTCCATTATTTCATAAGCGGTGAGATATTCAACGATAAGATTGAGCTTATCAATATTTTCGGCAAGGATCTTCTTTGCTCTGTCGTGTGCTTCGGTAATTATGCGGTGTATTTCGGAATCGATAATAGAAGCAACTTCTTCGGAATAATTACGCTGAGAAGCATAGTCCTTGCCTAAGAAAACTTCGTCGTGTCCCGTGCCGAATACGATGGGACCGAGCTTGTCGCTCATACCGTAGGTGGTGACCATCTTGCGTGCGATCTCGGTAGCGCGCTGAATATCGTTGGAAGCACCGCCCGAAATATCGTCACAGCAAAGCTCTTCAGCCACACGGCCGCCGAGAAGCATAGAGATCTTGTTCTCAAGCTCGCCGCGGAATACGCTCCACTTATCCTCCTTGGGAAGGGCGAGCGTGTATCCTAAAGCGTTTCCGCTGGGAATAATGGATATCTGACGAACAAATTCATCGGGTGTAAGCACGCGGGAAATAATAGCGTGACCCGCTTCGTGAATAGCGGTCTTTTTCTTTTCCTCGGGCTTGATAACGCGTGAACGCTTTTGCGTTCCTACGATTACCTTAACGGAAGCTTCCTGAATGTCATCCATACTGATGACAGCCTCGCCCTTGCGTGCTGCAAGGAGTGCCGCTTCGTTGAGAAGGTTGGAAAGGTCCGCGCCGGTAAATCCGGGAGTGGATTTTGCAACTGTCTCAAGGTCAACGTCGTCTGCCAGCGGCTTGTTTCTTGCGTGTACGGCAAGTATTTCCGCACGTCCCTTAATATCGGGATAAGAAACGGTAACCTGTCTGTCAAAACGGCCGGGACGAAGTAGTGCGGGGTCAAGTATATCGGGACGGTTGGTTGCGGCGATAACGATAACACCGTCGTTTACGCCGAAGCCGTCCATTTCAACGAGAAGCTGGTTAAGGGTCTGCTCACGCTCGTCGTGAGCAGACCCTTAACCAGCTTCTCGTTGAAATGGACGGCTTCGGCGTAAACGACGGTGTTATCGTTATCGCCGCAACCAACCGTCCCGATATACTTGACCCCGCACTACTTCGTC
>JAGAKP010000038.1 GCA_017625615.1 Clostridia bacterium | reverse complement strand
GGAGCGCCGTTATAACCTTCGTGTCCCTTTGTGCTTTGGCTTTTATCATAAATCTTTCTTTGTGGGAGGTTTCGGGCGGAAATATAAATATGTTTTTCGTCGGTCCCCGCAATTCATCTCTTATCGTTTTCAAGCAGATATCAGAAGCGGCAGGCTGGTACGTAAGCACGATTTTGTATATTCCCACCGTTTGCTTGGGCGCCTATCTGGTCTTTCTTCCCGCCCATCTTCATTATAAAAAGAAGCTGAAAGGAGCGTAAAAATGTTTTTTCTTATTGAGCTTGGCTTATATTCCTTGCCAATTGCGGCATTCCTTTGGTTTATCGTCAGCCTCGTACTGTTTATTTGCCATAAAGGCGAAAGATCAAAGCCCCTTTTAATACAACTTATTGTTTCAGGTGCCTTGTCTCTTCTCATTCTTGTTGGAGCAGTTGCGGTTATAGGATTTTTGATATATACCTTTTTGACCACCCCTATGACGGGAATGTGAGGAAAAGAATATGAAAAACAAGCTGTATTACGGAATATTTTTGTCCCTGCTTGCATTATGCGTGCTTTTCACTGCCGTGCACGTAATATATCTTTTTAACGCATATCCCGATAGCTCTATAATCTACTTCATCTCAAAGGAATGGTGGTGAGGGTATGAAGCTGTTTAAACAGATATTATCAATGCTTTTGGTTCTGTTGGTATTCGCTTCCTTTAACCTCAGCCTTTATCTGATGTACACGTCCCGTTGTGCCAACAACTTTTCGGACGCCAAGGGTATGAAGGTAATAGAGCCCGAAAAATATCTGCCATTTGATGAGGATTCCCTTATCGTCAAGGCTGACTCCACCTTGAAGCTTACTGAAGATCTTCCCGTCCTTGACGGCGCGGCGGCGTTGCTTCCCGTATATTCCGCCATCGCCAACGCGGTATATCCTGCCGATTCCTGCTTTTTTGACGGCGAAAGCTATACCTCCGAAAGCGCCGTTCAGTTCACCAATACCGTTCGCGCTTACAAAGGCGTTGTTGACGGAACATGCGACCTTATTCTCTGCGCCGCACCCAGCAAGGAACAGCTTAAATACGCCGAGGATAAGGGTGTAGAGCTTGTTTTCGTGCCCGTGGGCTACGAAGCCTTCGTGTTTATCGTAAACGAAAACAACCCCGTAAACGACCTTACCTCCGAGCAGATACGGGGTATTTACTCAGGTGAATATGTAAGCTGGTCACAGCTCGGCGGAGCCAACCGTTTTATCAACCCTCTTGACCGTATAGAGGGAAGCGGCAGCCAGACCGTTATGCTTAACTTTATGGGAGACAAGCAAATAAAAAAATCTCCCCTTGCCTTTATGGGAGCAACTATCGGCTTTTCCTTCAGGTATTACGTTGAAGGTATCGTCGGCAACGCAGACGTTAAAATGATATCCGTTGACGGCGTGTATCCCGATAAGGAAAATATCCGCAACGGTTCATATCCGCTTGTATATAATTTTTACGCTGTATACCGTGCAGACAATAAAAACGAAAACGTAAAAGCACTCGTTGATTGGATACTGTCCGAGGAGGGACAGTATATAATCGACCAAAGCGGATACGTCGCTCTTAGCTAAAAAATATCACGTTAAAAGGAGGCATCGGATAATGGTATTTTCGTCAATGACGTTCGTACCGCTTTTTCTGCCGCTCGTTTTAATTTTATATTTCGTATTCACTTCTCCAAAAGCGCGTAATATCGTGCTGTTGGTGTTCTCTCTGCTGTTTTACGCTTGGGGTGAACCGAAGTGGATATTCGTAATGCTTTTGACGGTTACCGTAAACTATTTTTGCGGTATACTCATAGATAAAGCGGAAAGCAGAAAAAAGCAGACCGTGTATATGGTGTTAGGCGTAGCCGTGAGCCTTGCTTTTCTCTTTTACTTCAAATACTTCGGCTTCTTTACTGACGTGTTTACGGGAATATTCGGTATGGAAAATCCCTTCACAAAGCCCGTTTTGCCAATAGGAATATCCTTTTATACCTTCCAGGTACTTACTTATACTATCGACGTGTACCGCAAAAAGGTAAGCGTACAAAAAAGCTATATAAACCTTTTGCTTTACGTCTCCTTCTTCCCTCAGCTCATTGCGGGACCTATCGTCAACTATACCGATATTTCCGCAAGTCTTGAAAAACGCGTAGTAAAGGCGGAAGATATATACCAAGGCTTTATGCGCTTTTTCATCGGCTTTTCAAAAAAGGTACTGCTTGCAAATACCTGCGGAGTTATAACTGCATCTCTTACCGAGACAGGCACTCTTTCCGTTGCGGGAAGCTGGCTGCTTGCCGTTGCCTACGCTTTTCAGATATACTTTGATTTCAGCGGTTATTCCGATATGGCTATCGGTATGGGCAGAATGTTCGGCTTTACCTTTTTCGAAAACTTCAATTATCCCTACATTTCCGCAAGTGTTACCGAATTCTGGCGCAGATGGCATATATCGCTGGGCACCTTCTTCCGTGATTAAGTGTATATTCCCCTCGGCGGCAACCGTGTAAGCACGTGGAAGCATATACGTAATATACTTATCGTGTGGTTCCTCACGGGCTTCTGGCACGGCGCTTCTTGGAATTTTATCGTTTGGGGCGTGTATTACGGATTGCTCCTTCTTGCAGAAAAATTCCTGCTTACCAATATCAAAAAGAAGCTTCCTTATGCGGTAAATCTCGTTATAACTCTGTTCCTCGTGCTAATCGGCTGGGTATTCTTCTATTACGAGGGACTCGGCGACGGACTTAACCACCTCGGCACTATGTTCGGATTCGTACGTGCAGAGCTTATAGACCCCACTACCGTTTACTATTTCAAGCATTACCTCGTTTTCCTCATCGCCGCGGCACTCGCAAGTATTCCTTGGAAGGGGATCATTGCAAGGCTTCCCGAAAAGGTGCGTTTCACTCTCGGCGAAGCGGCTGTGTGGCTTAAACCCATTTCCCTTACCGCTTTGTTCCTTCTTGCTATGGGTATGATCGTTACACAAAGCTACAACCCGTTTTTGTATTTCAGATTCTGAAAGGAGTAATTTATGGCAAAGAAAACCTTACCCGCTGTGTTTTTGTCATTGTGGATGCTGTTACTCCTTTTGTTGGGATCCTATTATCTCATTTTCGCACCACGCGGAAGCGAGTACAGCGAAACCGAAAACCGCAATCTTTCGGGCTTTCCCGAATTCACCTTCAAAACCGTTTTCAGCGGCGAATTCGGCGAGGAGTTTGAAACCTATCTTCTTGACCGTTTTCCCGCAAGAAACGCAATGATCACCCTCACGAACCGTTTTGAAAGCCTTTTGAGCTTTGCAACACACGAGGATTATCTTCTTATCGCTCCCGACGTTGACGATCCTCTCGTTGACGATGAGGTGTCCGTCGACCTTGACGATCTAATTTCAGATCTTGACCAGAGCAAGGACGAGCCCTCCGTGCCCGAAATATCGGATACTTCCGAAGATATCTCTATGCCTGAGGCTTCCGAGGACGTTGAGGATCCCGCCATAACCCCTAAGCCTCCCGCAAAATTGGAGGATTATCCCAATTGGCTCGGCGTTTATATGGATAAAGGAAGCGGACAGACCATAGTCCGTAATTATTCCCGTACAAACGTAGCGGCGGTTACAGCCGTGCTCAATAAATACGCCGCCCTCCTTCCCGAAAACGGAAAGCTTATGTTTACGGTGGTTCCTCAAAGTAAATATGCAAACCAATTCGTCAATTCCTCCGTCAAAAACAGCTTTTATGCAGATTGGGACGACGTTGTAAACGGCTTGGGCGCGGATAACGTATACGCCTTTGATACGGCGGAGATACTTTCCGAAGCGATCAAAAAGGGAGAATACGTGTATTTCCGCACGGATATGCACTGGAACCCTTACGGCTCTTATCTCGTATATTCTCAAATGGCGGAAAGAGCAGGGAAGACACCCTGCAGCTATACCGATGATTTCGACCTCACCGTAGAACAGCCCTTCCGCGGCACATATTACCGCGATAACCCTGCGGCGTATATGTACGTAGAGGCTGATACCCTCGATCTTCTTATGCCCAAATTCCCCTTGGAATGGCGGCGTATAGTAAGCGGCGATAATTATAAGCTCATAGATTTTCTTGATTTCAACGCCCGAAGTAACGATAGATATACCGTTTACCTCGGCGGTCCCGCAGGACCTTGGACTTACGCAGAGTGTGAAAACGGCGAAACGGAAAACTGCCTCGTTATCACCGATTCCTTCGGACTCGGTTTTATTCCCTTTCTGACCACCAATTATAAGCAGGTCCATTATTACGATACCCGTTATTTCGATCCTGCGGCTGTGGGCGGAAGCGTTGCTGATATGATCGAAAAGTACGGTATTCAGGATATCTATTTCGTCGTAGGCGACCTTCATTCCTTTGACGGAAGCTTTATAATCTCGGGCGTCAACAGTCAGCTGGGAAAATAAGCGTAAGCTATTGACAACAAAGAATATTAGGTTTATAATACAGACAAATATTTTTTACGGAGAAATAAGTTATGAAAAAGCTTTATCTTTACTTTTCGTTTTGTTAATGGTCTTTTCTCTTACCGCCTGCGGTCCCGATGAGGCAAAGAGCGGCAAAGCAAAGGCTTATACCATCGAGGATATGACCATTACCCTCACAGATTCCTTTATTCACATGAAGGCGCTTGCAGCCGATTTCACCGATTGCTACGGCGCAACCGACGTTACCGCTATCTTCCTTAAAGAAACCTTCGAATCCTTGGAAGCCACCGGTGACGAGGATCTTGACGTATACGCAGAAGCAGTACGTGAATCCAATGCCGCTTCCGATATGACCGAGGTTCTTCACGAAGACGGCGTTACTTATCTTGAGTACACCGCAGAGAGCGACGGAGATACCTTTAAGTACTTTGCCGCCGTTTTCAAGGGAAGCGACGCTTTCTGGCTCGTTCAGTTTGCTTGCGACGTTGAAGAATACGACGGATACAAGTCCTACTTTATCTCTTGGGCAAAAACAGTTGAGTTTTCCAAATAAGTAACGGGTGTTTTATGAGCATATTCAGAATTTTATTGATGATTCTCATAATACTTGTAATTGCTCTCGTTGCACTTGGTGTTGTTGCGGCGGTCGTTGCAGGTATCATATTCCTCATTCTAAAGCTTACAAAGAAAAAATAGTATTAAAAAACGGAGCTGTTTTCAAAACGGCTCCTTTTTTTCTTGACCGAAAAGGGAATAATATGGTATAATAAATATATAAATCTGTACGGAGCGTGCGCAAATGAACGAAAAACAGTTAAGCTTTCTCGATCTCGTAATATATCAGATATATCCCCGCAGCTTTAAGGATACCAATAATGACGGTATCGGCGATCTTAAAGGTATTATCTCCAAGCTGGATTATCTTTGCGATCTCGGTGTGAACGCCATCTGGCTTTGCCCCTGCTACAAAAGCCCCAACAAGGACAACGGATATGACGTTGCCGATTACCGCGATATAATGGACGAATTCGGCACTATGGAGGATATGCGCGTTCTTATCCGTGAAATGCATTCCCGCGGTATGAAGCTTATAATGGACCTCGTTCCCAACCATACCTCCGATAAGCATAAGTGGTTTATAGAGTCCCGAAAGTCCAAGGACAACCCTTACAGCGATTATTATTATTGGTTTGATAAGCCCATTAACGATTGGCGTGCAAGCTTCGGCGGTTCCGTCTGGGAGTACGTTCCCGAAAGAGATCAGTACTATCTCCATTCTTATACCGTCGGACAGCCCGACCTTAATTGGGACAATCCCAAGGTCGTTAAGGAGATGCAGGATGTTGTGGATTTTTGGGTGGATATGGGTGCCGACGGCTTCCGTATCGACGTTATCGACCAGATCTCCAAGGACTTTGAGGCAGGCAGAAACTGCTTCGGTCCCAACCTCCACAAATATATAAACGCTCTTTTCGGCAGGGAAAAGACCGCCCATCTCTTTACCGTCGGCGAGTGCTGGGCAAACGATATAGAGGAAATAAAACGCCATATCTCTGCGGACAGAAACGAGCTTTCCACCCTTTTCCAGTTTGACCATCTCGAAGCGGGCAGAAGCGAAAAGTTTACCCCTATGGCAGATTCTCTCGTTACGGTAAGAGATATTCTCATAAAATGGCAAAGTCTGACACAACAGCATCAGCTTTTGTATTCGCTCTTTACCGATAACCACGATAACTCTCCCTTTATCTCGCGCATCGGAAATGATAAAGAATTGCGCTATGAATCCGCAACCTGCATAGCAACGATGTTTTATCTCCTTAAGGGCGTTCCCTTTATTTACCAAGGACAGGAATTCGGCATTTCTTCCTCACACTACGATGATATGTCCTATTTTGACGACGTTGAGAGCTTCGATATGTATAACCGTCTTGTGGATAGCGGTCTTACCGAAAAAGAAGCTGTGGAAAAAATAAACTTCGGCGGCAGAGATAACGCACGCCGTCCCATGCCTTGGGATAACAGCGTTGGCGGCGGATTTTCAGAGGCGAAAGCGTGGATACCTCTTTCCTCCCGCGTAAATGAAATAAACCTTGAAAACGATCTTAATTCCCAAAAGTCCATTTTCCGTTTCTATAAGGCAATGCTTTCTTTGCGTAAAAACAATATTGCCTTCAGAAAAGGCGGTTTCAAGGCAGTTTCTTCCGATGGAGATAAGTATTTTGTCTTCGAAAGAGAGTATAAAAACGAGACCTTCACGGTGGTATGTAACTTTGAACAGCCCTCAGTTATAGAATGCAAGGACTTCGGCACTCTCGTTTTGAATAACTATTCTGACCGTGTAGGCGCAGAAAGCAGCTTCCGCCCCTATGAAATTGCCGTTTTCAAGGCGTAAGGAGAAACAATGGAACCGAAAGATTACACTTTAGTAAAAATTGAAGGGGAGTACGCATATCTCCGTCCCGACGACGGCACCGAAGACGTCTTTATCGCTCTCGCTCTGCTTCCCATGGGTGCGGATATAGGCACCCGCCTCCACTGTGAAATGTTTGAATATACCGTTATTTAATCTTGACAACCGCTTTTCTTTGCGGTATATATAATTATCTTATTTTTTATCCCGAAAGGTCGATTGATATTTATGAGCATTCGTATAGGAATTTACGGCTACGGCAACCTTGGCAGAGGTGTTGTTTCCGCAATAAAGCAAAACCCCGATATGTCACTTTCCGCCATTTTCACCCGCCGAGATCCGTCTTCCCTTAAAATAAACGATCCCGCTATCCGCGTTCTCCGCGCCGAGGAAGCTGAAACTATGGTTGATGAGATAGACGTTATGATCCTCTGCGGCGGCAGCGCTACTGATCTTCCCGTGCAAACTCCCGCACTTTCCCGTCTTTTCAACTGCGTAGACAGCTTTGATAACCATTCACGTATTCCCGAGCATTTCGCGGCGGTAGATGAGGCTGCTTCCCAAACGGGACACGTTACGCTTATCTCCTGCGGATGGGATCCCGGTATGTTTTCCCTTAACCGTCTCTATGCCTCCGCTATACTGCCCGAGGGCAACGATTACACCTTCTGGGGTAAAGGTATAAGCCAAGGCCATTCCGACGCTATACGCCGTATTGAGGGCGTTGTGGACGCACGCCAGTATACAATTCCCATAGAGGATGCAATAAACTCCGTCCGCAACGGTGAAAATCCCGTGCTCACCGCGGGACAAAAGCATACCCGTGAATGCTACGTGGTAGTTGAGGACGGCGCCGACAAGGCAAGAATAGAAAACGAGATCAAGACTATGCCTGCATATTTTGCGGATTACAATACCACCGTTCACTTTATTTCCGCAGAGGAACTTAAGGCAAACCATTCCGCAATATATCACGGCGGCGTTGTTATCCGCTCGGGCAAGACGGGTAACGGCAACAATCACGTTATCGAATACAGCCTTAAGCTCGATTCCAACCCCGAATTCACTTCCTCCGTTCTGGTCTCCTGCGCACGTGCGGCGTACCGTTTGAAAAATGACGGCGCAAAGGGATGCAAGACTATGCTTGATATTCCTCCCGCATATTTAAGCGCTGCCCCCGCAGAGGAATTGCGTAAAAAGCTTTTATAAAATAATTTTACCCCGCTTTCTCCGCGGGGTAAACGGCTTTAAAGAGGTAAAAATGAGCGTACGTAAATGGATATATAAAAACGCGAAGGAGATAAAAGGCAAAACCGTTGCCATAACCGGCTCAACGGGAGGGCTCGGCGGCGAGATATGTAAGATACTGGCGTCTCTCGGTGCAGATCTTATTCTGGTAGACCGCAATTTTACCCGCTCGCAGGCGAGAAAAGAGGAATTGTTAAAGCTTTATCCCGACATACAAATATCCCTTATCACCGCGGATCTTGAGGATATGGAAAGCGTTAAGACCGCCTGCTCGCTCTTACAGAATACACCTTTGGATATTCTAATTCTCAACGCGGGCGCGTACAGTATTCCCCGTAAAGTGTGCGATACGGGATATGATAACGTGTTTCAGATAAACTTTATTTCACAGTATTACATAGCCCGCAAAATTCTTCCCGTGCTTAAAGCCCGCGGCGGAAGAGTGATAGCCGTCGGCAGTATTGCCCACAACTATTCCAAAACGGACGAAAATGATATTGATTTCCATACCCGAAACAGATCGAATCTTGTTTATGGAAATTCAAAACGCTTTCTTATGTTTTCCCTTTATTCCTTGTGCGAGGAAGCGGGCGTACCGCTGTCTGTTGTTCATCCGGGTATAACCTTTACCAATATCACCGCTCATTATCCTCCCCTTATTTTCGCCGTAATAAAGCATCCTATGAAGGTCATTTTTATGCGCCCGCGAAAGGCTTGCCTTTCCGTTATCAAAGGTATTTTTGATTCCTGCGGAGAAATGGAGTGGATAGGCCCCCGTCTTTTTGATATATGGGGTTATCCCGTCAAACGAAGACTTAAAACCTGCAAGGCAGGGGAGTATGACTTTATTCTTTCGACTACCGAAGAAATATATAAACAAATTGATGATTGACAACACTTTTACTATGTTGTAAAATATAACTAATATAAACTTAAGGAGGAAAAAACAATGCTTTCAAAAGCTTTATGCTCCGATATTCTGGCACGCGCCATGTCAACGGGAGCAGATTTTGCAGAGCTTTATCAAGAGCTTACCCGCAGTAACGCCATAAGACTTATCAGCGGCAAGATAGACGCTATTGACGATACCGTTATTTCGGGCGTAGGTATACGTGCTTTTCTCGGTACCCGTACCGTTTACGCTACCACTACCGACCTTACCCGAGATGGTCTCCTTCGTTGCGCTTCCGCCGTTGCAGATACTATCGCACAGTCCAAGGCGCAGGTATCCATCAATCTTACGGAGCGTATATTCCCCAATATTCACGGCATTAAACGCCTTCCCGGCGATGCTCCTATAGGCGAGCGCATCGGTGTACTCAAGGAAGCTTGCTTTGCCGCCAAGGAGCACGACGAGCGCATCGTTCAGGTTCAGGGTAACCTTATCTCCATTGACCATTCCATTCTCGTTGCCAACAGCGAGGAGCTTTATACCACCGACCGCCACGTGCGCACCCGCCTTGCGGTTTCCGCCATTGCATCCAACGGCTCCGAAAATCAGTCGGGCTTCTTTGGACCCGGCAGAGCAATGGGTATGGAAATGTTTGAATCCGTCAACCCCGCGGAAACGGGAAAGAGAGCCGCTCGTCAGGCTATCGTAAACCTCGGCGCAGTTCCTTGTCCCGCAGGACAGATGCCCGTTGCCATTGAAAACGGCTTTGGCGGCGTTATCTTCCACGAAGCCTGCGGCCATTCCCTTGAGGCTACCTCCGTTGCTATCGGCGCATCCCAGATGTGCGGAAAGCTCGGCACCAAGATCGCCAACGAAAAGGTCACCGCCATTGACGACGGTACCATTCCCAACGCCTGGGGCTCTATAAACATAGACGACGAAGGCCATCCTTCACAGAAAAACGTGCTTATCGAAAACGGTATACTTAAATCGTATATGGTTGACCGTCTCGGCTCCCGCCGTATGGGCGTTCCCTCTACCGGATCGGGCAGACGTCAGGGATATATGTACGAGCCTACTTCACGTATGACCAACACCTATATCGCCAACGGCCCCGATAAGAACGAGGATATTATTTCCTCCATCGAATACGGTCTTTACGCCGCAAATATGGGCGGCGGAAGCGTAAACCCCGTTAACGGCGCTTTTAACTTTGCGGTAACCGAAGGCTATATCATCAGAAACGGTAAGATCCGCGAGCCCGTACGCGGCGCTTCCCTTATCGGAACGGGCAGCCAGATCATTCAGGATATAGATATGGTCGGCAATAATCTTGAGCTCGGTCAGGGTATGTGCGGCTCCGCATCCGGCAGCATTCCCACCAACGTAGGACAGCCTCTTATCCGAGTATCCAAAATAACCGTCGGCGGCGCAGGTAAATAAGGAGGTAGAATCATGACTTTTTCCGAAATTAAATCCGTTGTTGCCGAAGCGGCAAAAATATACGGTGTAACCGATTACGAAATATATTATTCCGAAAGTGAAGGAATGAGCACCGAGACACTTAAGGACGAAATAAGCAGCTTTACCTCCGAAAACGCTTCCTCCGTGGATTTCAGATGTATTATAAACGGCAGAGCGGGTTACGCTTCCACACAGCTTCTTGAGGCTGACGAGCTTACCGAGCTCGTTAAAAAAGCCGCCGCAAACGCCGCTGTTTCCGAAAGTGAGGACGAGCTTGAATTCTTCGCGGGAAGCGAATCCTACGGCGAGGTAAATATGCCTGAGCCCGTTGTTCCCTCCGCCGCTGAGCTTCGTGAAGCGGCTCTCGCACTTCAGAAAAAGACTTATTCTCTTTCCGATAAAATAGCAGACGGTACTCAGTCTGCAGTCGGCGCCGCAATCAGCGGAAGCCATATGTATAATTCCCACGGTTTGGAATTGTCAGAGCGCTACGGCGTTAACTACGGCTACGTTTCCGTAGTCGTTCGCGAGGGAGAGGAACGAGTTTCAGCCTTCAAGGGAATGAACGGCTCCACCTTCGAAGCCCTTGAGCCCGCTTGCGATAAGGCTGTCAACAAGGCGCTGTCCCAGATAGGCGCATCTCCCGCTCCCACCGGTGAATATCCCATTATCATTGCAAGCGAGACTATGCGCAGTCTTCTCGCTACCTTTGCGCCCGTATTCTCTGCAAAGAATGCGGAAAAGGGACTTTCTCTCCTTAAGGGTAAGGAAGGTGCCGTTATCGCGTCCGATTGCGTTACTATCGTAGACGATCCCTTCCGTCCCAATTCAGTTCAGTCTGCCTTTGACGGCGAAGGCGTTGCCACCTATACAAAAAACGTAGTTGAAAAGGGCGTTCTCAACACGCTTCTTTACAACCTTTCCTCCGCAAAGAAGGCAGGGAAGACAACTACCGGTAACGGAAACCATTCCAACGGTATCCGCTTCCACAATTTCTATATCAAGCCCGGCACGGCATCCCGTGAGGAGCTCCTTAAGACGGCAGACGGCGGTATTTTCATTACCGAGTTCAAGGGATTGCACGCAGGCGCAAACGCCACCACGGGCGATTTCTCGGTTGAGAGCGCAGGATATATGATCGAAAACGGTGCTCTCGGCAAGCCCGTTAAGTCCTTTACCGTAGCAGGCAACTTCTTTACTCTGCTTAAGGACGTCGCTGCTCTCGGCGATACAGTGGATTTCGGTCTTTCCACGTCTCCCACTGTTTTTGCTTCACCCGACGTTTTCCTTCCCAAAATGCCCGTTGCAGGTAAATAATTCTGTATACAACAAAAATCCCGCTTCATTAAGAAGCGGGATTTTTTTAGCTAAAGCGTTATTTCGTTATTATTTCTTTTTCTTTGCAACAACTACTACAACGATTACGACAACGACTACAACAACTGCAACGAGTATCCATACCCAAGCATTGGAAGGAGCCTTATCGTCAGCTTTGTCCTCGGAAACGTCGGAAGCGTCGGTTGCGGGAACGGAAGCGTCATCTGCCTTTTCGGATTCGTCGGCTTCGGGAGTGCTTTCGGTAGCGGGAACGCTTTCCTCGGGTTCCTCAGAGGGCTCTTCGCTTACTTCGGGGAACTCATAGCCGGGAACGAACTTAAGGGAAGCGGTACAATCTGCGCCGTCAACGGTGTAAACCTGGAAGGAGGTAATGGAAATGTTGCCGTCAGCATCGGTACCTACGCGAGCAGCGAGATCCTCGAACTTAACTGCGCCTTTGTATTCGCCGCCGAACATATCGCCGGTGTTGCTTTCGATATTATCGGTAAGAAGAAGGTTGAAGTTCTGGCCGTTGATAACGAAGCTGATCTTACCGGAAGCAAAGCTTACGTCATAAACGAGAGCGGTGCCGGGGGTAACTACGATAGCCTCTGCAAAATCAACCTTGCAGGAGGGCCACTTGTTGATCTCACTGCCGTAAATGTGAGCTACGCCGTCAGCATAATCGATATTACAGTTTGCGCCTTCGTGCTCGGTTTTTACCCAGAGACCGTCTGTTGCTGCGAAAAGGTCGAATTCATCCTCTACGGTTGCGGCGGAAGCGTTAAAGGTAAATACGCTTGCAAGACCGAAAACGAGAGTGAATACAAGTAAAAGGTTAACTATTCTTTTTGTCATTTTTGTTTTCCTCCAATTATTTTTTTGTGAAAATATAATAACACCTAAAGTTGAAAATGTCAATAGAAATCACCCCAAGAAGCCTTACGGCTTCTCGGTGACCCCGATAATAAACCGGACGGGTTACATACCCGTCCGGTTTCCGGTAAAAAATTATTTCTTTTTCTTAAGAAGAACAATGACTACCACAACGGCAATTATTGCGATAACGCCGATAACTATACCGATAATAAGTCCGGTATTGCCGCCCTTATCGTCAGCCTTGTCCTCGGAAACGTCGGAAGCGTCGGTTGCGGGAACGGACGTGTCCTCAACCTCTTCGGATTCGTCGGTTACGGGAGTGCTTTCCTCGGGAACGGATTCTTCGTTAGGGTAAACGTCGGGAGTATCAACGGGAACGTAAGTAGGATCAAGCTTGAAGGTCTTGAAGGTAACCGTTGCGCCGTTTACGGAATAAACCTGCATATCGTTCAAAATTACGTATCCGTTTTCATCGGTGCCGAGCTTTTCTGCCAGCTTATCGTAAGAGATAGCACCCTTATATTCACCTGCGTAAAGATCGCCGGAGCCCGCATCGAGGTTTTCGTCTATAAGACCCTGTATCTGGGTACCGTTGAAGAGAATGCTGGTAGCGCCTGTATCTACAGTAAAATCATATACAAGATAAGTACCTTCAGCAATATAAACCTTATTGGGGAAGTTTGCCTTGGCAGAAGGCCAGTTACCCTCGGTACTGCCGGTAACTACGGTAGTGCCCTGAGAATAGGTTATGGAAACGTTTTGACCTTTATCCTCGGTCATGGTCCAGAGACCGTCAAGCTGAGGGAATACGTCGTAGGGAGCATCGATAGGGGTAGGTGCGGGAGCTTCACTCTCTTCCTGAGTGGGATCCTTTTCTATGTCGGATACCAGCTTACAGTAAGCCAAACCGTGGATATTTTTGTCTCCGGTAAAGTAATCGGAGTAATATACCATATCATCGTGCTCGATGTAGTTGGGATATTTTTCGGGATCTCCGGGATAACCGAAGCCGTGTTCATTTAATCCGATAGAGAAGCCGAAGCCAAACAGCGAGCCAACCTGTCCTTTTATACCGGCGGGAACCGCTTTTGTGCTAAGCTGGGAAAGAGGAATCTTCTGTTCGTAAATGTCGAAACCGTTAGCGGTAGTTACTTTAAATTCGAATCCTTCTTTGGAAGACATATCGAGAAAGTGGTTGTCTATATCCGAAGTGGTTTCCTGAGAAGGATTGATAATTGTCCATTCGTATACGTGGCCTGCGTCGTAAAGAGCAGTCCATGACCAAGAGCCATCGTCGTAGTCGCCGGTGTATTCATCCTTATAAGGATCGTCGGGGCAGATGCAGGTCATCATATAATGAGCATTGAATATGAAGTGCTCGGTTGTATTGTCCATATAAGCAACGTGATCAGTGCAAGCAACCTTAACTGCAAGGTACAAAAAATCGCCCTTCCAGCACGCCCAAAGCTCCATAGAGTCGTCCACACGGCAATCGGGCCAAGTGACAATATTGCCTGCAGGATCGTCGCCGGTGGCACAGACAAATCTGTAAACGCCTGCGTCAATCGCGCCGTCAACAACAGGGTCGGTCGCGCTTTCGTAAATGTTAACAACACCTGCGGCAGAGCTTTCAAGTGCAAAAGCGGCGGTGAGCCCCATAACGAGAGCGAGAGTCATTAAAATGCATAAGAGTTTTTTAGTCATTTTGTTACCTCCAAAAATGGTTTGTTAACTCTTTATTCATAATATCATCGGTTTGCGGGAATGTCAATAGTGTATTCAAAAAAGTCGATGCATCGGCGCTTGTTTGTGCAAAATGCATAAAAACGCCATGGCATATTTGTATAACAAAAATATGTCAAAGCGAAAATTTCCATTGCAAAATTTTTTAATCTGTGATATAATACTAAGAACAAAGGAGGTGACGGTATGCATTTGCAGGAATCAGGCGAAATGTATCTTGAAACTATATACGTTCTTACTCTAGAAAGCAGCTACGTCCGCGCTGTTGACGTAGGCGATAAATTGGGTTATTCCAAGCCCAGCGTTTCCAGAGCGATGGGACTTCTCAAAAACGGCGGATATATCAATATCGCGCAGGACGGGAATATCACTCTTACCGATATCGGCAGAGAGACCGCCGAAAAGATTTACGACCGTCACAGCACTCTTACGGAGTTTTTGCTCGGTCTCGGTGTTGATGAGGATACTGCCTCTGCAGACGCCTGCCGTATTGAGCACGTTATAAGCGATACGGCATTCCTTCGTATCAAGGAGTATTTAAAGAAACAGAATAACTAAACATAAATCAAATTCCGCACACGTAAAAGTGTACGGAATTTTTAAAATCACTGCAAGACTATTATGCAATAAATCACCCCAAGAAGCCTTACGGCTTCTCGGGGACCCCGATAAAAAATCCCAAGATACGAAAGCATCTTGGGATAATATGGAGCTGGTAATGTGACTCGAACACACGACCTGCTGATTACGAATCAGCTGCTCTACCGACTGAGCTACACCAGCGACGGCAGTTATTATAACAAAAATATCAGAGTATGTCAACCACTTTTTCAAGCAATATTTCTCTTTTATTTTCGGTTTTTCCCGCTATAACGTCGTCAAGAAGGGCTTCGAGTATACTTCCGATATGGCTTTTATCCTCCGTGAGGGGCAAAATATCCTTACCGCTTATATCAAGCATACTTACCTTATACGGCTTTTTTTCGGCAAGCACGGCTTCAAGCGCCTCTGTCAAGCCTCGCTTTTCGCAGATAAAGCGCGTGCATTCCTCTCCGTAGCTTCTTAAAAGTGTGATAATATCCCCATCCTCGGGAGCGGAAAAATACGCCTCGGCAAGATAAATACTCTTTTTGTCCGCCTTCAGCTTTCTTAAGGCGTCCACCGCATCGTCCTTGCTTTTGAATATTTGCTTTTCATTTACGGCGTTAGGAATAAACCGCGCGAATATATCATAATACTGATTATAGACTTGTCCGAAATATTTTCCCGCAGCCGCTTTCTTTAACTCCGCAAATATTCTTTCAACGGAAATTACCGAAAGATCCTCTGCATACGCTCTCATCGCCGCTGCAGTTTTCGGTTCTATTTCAAAGCCAAGTACGCATGCAAATCGCAATCCGCGGAGTATGCGCAAAGCATCCTCGGAAAATCTTCTTTCGGGTTCTCCCACCGCGCGTATCAGGCGGGATTCAATATCCTCTTTGCCCTTAAGCGGGTCAATAAATTCTTCTCCGTCAAAGCAAATGGCGTTCATCGTAAAATCGCGGCGTGAAAGGTCTTCCTCAAGAGAAGCTCCGAATATTACCTTATCGGGGTGACGGTGATCCTTGTAGCCTTGCTCAGATCTGAATACGGTTATCTCAAAGGGTATCTTTTGGTATACGAGCGTTACCGTTCCGTGCTTTATACCCGTTTCAATTACGGGGTAGTCAGAGAATATATCCTTTATTTTTTCGGGATAAGCAGAGGTGCATATATCATAATCGTATATATCCCGACCCAATATCATATCACGAACGCTTCCGCCTACGAGATAAGCCTCGTATCCGTTGTCTTTTATTTTTGAAATAACTTGTCTGAACATACTTATCACCTCGACGGTATGATATTAACATATTTTTTAACGTAAATCAATCAAGGAGTAAAAAATGAAAAGAAGTTTTCTGTTATTCTTAATAATTCTGTTACTAACCTCCTGCGGCGGCGGTGATGCCAACGTTTCCAACGTAACGCCCGCCGTTTCCGATGAAAGCGAGCAAAGCCTTGCAGAGGAGGAAAGTGTTGAAGAGGTTTACGTTTACGCACCGTCGGAGGAAAGTAAAATGAGAGGCGTGTGGATATCCCAATACGACATTACGGATATATGGTGCTCCGAGGAAGGACAGACTCCCCAATCGGAATTTACCGCGCAGATAAACGAGATCTGCAAAGGATTGAAGGAAAAAGGGTATACGGCAATTTTTCTTCAGATACGCCCCTTCGGCGACAGCTTTTATCCCTCCGAATATTATCCGCCCTCCGAATACGCAGTGGGGGATTACGGTAATACCTTTGAATACGATCCTCTCGCTTTGTTCGTTTCTGCCGCGCACGATAACGGATTGGACCTGCACGCATGGATAAACCCCTTCAGATTAATGGAAGCAAAGGATATGTCCGCCCTTTCCGACCAAGTGCTTATAAAGCAGTATGCAGATCAAGGCGCACTTGCTCTTTTTAACGGCAGATATTATTTCCGCCCCTCCGACGAAAATGGGCGCACACATATACTTAACGGTATCCGCGAAATACTTGAAAATTATTCTGTGGACGGCATCCACTTTGACGATTATTTTTATCCTACCAAGGACGCCTCCTTTGACAGCGAAGATTTTGCCGCTTCCGGCGAAAGGGATCTTTTTGCTTGGCGCCGCTCCAACGTGGATAGCTTCGTCAAGGAGGTATACGAGCTTGTAAAGAGTATCGACAGCGATTGTATCTTCGGTATAGCCCCCTCGGGGAATATGGATTATACCTATAACACCTGCTGTACCGATATATATAAGTGGTGCTCCGAGGAAGGTTATCTGGATTACATAATGCCGCAGATATACTTCGGGTATAATCATCCCGACGCTCCCTTTTTCCCTGTGGTTAACCAGTGGCAGAAAATTGTAAAAACCCCCTCCGTCAAGCTGTATATCGGTCTTGCCGCATATAAGCAAGGAGTGGAAGACCTTAATGCGGGGACAGAAAAGGACGAATGGATAAATGATACCGAAATGCTTTCCCGCCAAGCGGAGGATTCTGTTACCTTTACCGATGGATACGTAATGTTTTCTTACAGCTATATAAACTAAAATGTACCCCGCTTTTTCAAAGCGGGGTTTTTCTTATTCTATAACGGGCTGTATCTGTATTCCTTTAACGGCTGCTTCCGCACATTCGCTTATTTTTGCAAAATCGCATACCAGTGAATCAGGCTTTTTTATGCAGTTATCCTGCGCGAGAGGAACAAAATATACGTTCTTTCTCACCGACATCGTCCCGATATTCCGTAAGGTCATTCCCAAAGCGTCGTTGGTTGCAAGTCCTATCAGAACGGGAGTGCGGTTTCTGAAAAATATTTTTGCCGTCATGGTAACCGCAGTATCCGTAATTCCGTTTGCCGTTTTGGATAACGTGTTACCGGTGCAGGGGCATATTATAAGAAGATCGTATTTTTGAGGAGTCAGTATTTCCTCCGCGTCCTTAATGGTGTGTATGACCTTTTTCTCGCACAGCGTTTCTACGTTAAGAATAAAGTTTTCCTTTGTCCCGAAGCGTGTATCCGTATTATATACGGTTTCGGAAAAAACGGGAGTTATATCGTGTCCCTCAGCAATCAGACCTTTTAATACCTTTAAAGCGTTGGCGTGGTTGCAAAAGGAGCCGCATACCGCAAAAACTATCCTCACAGTATCACCCCCTTTTCATAGAGAAGTGAAAATACCGAGCTGTATATTATTCTTCCTGCAGTTACGGGTGCCACCTTTCCGGGAAGGGATAACGCCCATATCACACGTTTTCCCTTTTGCTTTGCATATTCAAAATCAACACCGCCGGGACGGGAAGCAAGGTCTATTATCAAGCTTTTGTCGGATAAAAGGTCTATTTCCTCTTTTCCGATAACCCTTGCCGGTACCGTGTTGAAGATAATGTCCGAAAGCTCCAGCACCTTCCCGAGCTTTTCGAATCCGCACACCCTTATGCCTTGCGTTTCCCAATAAGCTCTGTCAGTCTTTTTTCGCGCAACTACGGTGATCTCCGCGTTCAATCCCTTTAACCTTGGAACAAGTGCTTTGGTTATTCTTCCGCTGCCCAGCACCGTGCATCTTGCACCGTCTACGGTAAAGGGAGTTTCCTCCATGGCTATCATTATTGCACCCTCTGCCGTCGGCACGGCGTTACTTATCTGCAAAAATTCATCCTTGTAATAATCTATGCACTTTTCTCTTGCTTCCGTTATTGCCTGCGGGATCATACCTCCGCAAATAACGGCGTCCTTTGGCAGATGATCCAAAAGACAGGATATTTCTATTTTATGATCGCACAATGGCGCCGCAATGGTCACTCCGTCGGCAGAGCAGGGAAGCCCCATCAGAACCACGTCCGCTTCGGAGACAGCCTCCTTTATATCACCGCACCGCCTTATCCGCGGATGTATATCCGTATAGTTATCCCAGCCGTAGCAAAGCACGGTGTTGTCGTCGGCAAAGCGTCTTGCCGCCTCTATCAACCGTCTGTCTCCGCCCAAAGCAACTATAATTTTATTTTCCGACACAAAACCCCTCCTTCGTCTTTTTATCAGTATATGACGATGGAGGGGTGTTGTTTAAATTATTTGGTTATTCTTACGGGCGTGCGTGCAACGATATTTCCGACCCCGTCAAATACCTCGGGATTGTCGGAGAGGATTGCTTCGGGAGACGCAAAATACCTTTTTGCAATACTCCACAGATCGTCCCTTGCTGCGGGATAACAGAATATTACAGAGCATTTTTCTTTTTCGCATTCCACCGCCTTTATATCGGTCACTGCATTTACAGTAACCGTTTTTTCTGCGATGATCTCCGCTCTGCACATAATGCGGACGCTTATACTTCCGTCGGAGGCGAGTAAAGCGTTTGCTTCAAATACGTCGCACCTTATATCGCAGTCGTCAAAGGTGATCTTATCTGCGGATATCTTTTCCTCAAAGGCGGAAATATGATCAAAGCTTTGATATCCGCTTTCACCTCTGCCGAGAACGGACACGGTGTATGTTCCGTAAAGGGTGGTTCCGCTTTCGTCTGCTTTTATCCTGCATTCGTTCACACGTGCGGAGTGATCACACAGCTCGGTAAAATGAATTTCTTCCGGAACAAACCTTACCTCCGCAGAAAAAACACGGTTTATTCTCTGGCTTTCCGCAAGGGTTTCAAAGCTTTCCGTAACAGCGATACCGCATTGCTCTGAGGCAAAACCGTCGGTGGCGTATTCGGCGGTTACTTTCCTTTCCTCGCAAGCCGTTACCTTTAAGGTGAACGACGCTTCGATGATTCTGTTTTCGCCGTATTGGTCAACGTCAACGGATATTTCCGTTTTGCTTACCATCGCCTCGGCGTCTACCGATACGCCGTCACCGTATACGTCGTCTATATTTACGGTAACGGGTATCCGATTCGTTGACATAATGTATTTATCCTTGTCGTCCTCACTGCAGTATAACAGCTTTGCGGTAACGGCAGTTTTAAGAACCGTTCCGTTTTCCGTAACCGTACATTCGGGCTTTTCTGCGGTAAATGAGGTCATAACCACGTCATCTATAGAGGCTGCTTTATCTGCAAGAGGATACCTTTCCTTAAAAGGAAATTCATATACTTTCGCTTCGCTTTTTTCCGTCCATTTAATAGTATCCTTTTTAACGTAAACTTTTTCGGGTAGTGAGGTAACGTCAGCGATCCCTTTTCTTTCAATGCGTTTCACCGATAACGAAAGCCCGCTTTTTACACGTAACGTAAACTTCCTCGGGTTTATCATCTTGCACCCAATACGCCTCGTGTTCATTTTAGCACTTACTCTGCTTTCATTTCCCGCATCATTTACGTCAACGCTTTCAGTAAAGCTTATGGGAAAGGAGCAGAAAGACAAGGCAGAATTAAAATCGCTTTCGTATAATACCGTAAATACGTACGTGCCGTTCACGGTGCATTTGTTTCCCGTTGCAAAGCAGCCTTCGATATAAGGCGTCGCGTCGACTCGTATCAGACGGGTTATATCGGGGCAGTAATCGGGAAGTGAAAGCTCTTTTTCCGTCTCGCGGTCTATTTCGCCGCAAAAAACGGTTTTAAAGAGCGGTATTTCTCTGGATAATATCTCCATGGCAAAACATATCCTTTCGGTTTTTTAGT
Source organism: Clostridia bacterium (assembly GCA_017625615.1). GTDB lineage: Bacteria > Bacillota > Clostridia > Oscillospirales > CAG-382 > SFLA01. Next base: position 7,805 of record JAGAKP010000038.1, on the reverse strand, counting down.
AATATATATGCGCCGTGCGTTATACGTAGTACCATTTTTTGTATTCCCACATAAAATATAGCAAGGGGTGAAAATATGAGGTCAACGGGAAAATGCAAAGCGGCAGGCTGCTGTGTGGCGGCCTTCGGCGTTGGAATTATCGTTTCCTGTATGCTACCGTGGGTTGCCGTAAGCTGTGCCGTAGCCGCAGTGGCGGTTGCGGCGGGAATACTGTTATCTTTTTGTTAGGAGGAAAACTGTTTTGCGAATAATCGTATTGCGTTCACCGAAGATATTAAAGCCTTTTATGCGCCGAATTTTCAGGACACGGGGAAAAGGTTAAAAAAATACTTAAAGTTTAGTAAAAAAGTACTTGACAAACTCTTAACTGTGTGTTAGAATAACCAAGCTGTCGGCGAAAACCGCTGTTACGGTGCATTCAATGTGGGCCATTAGCTCAGTTGGTTAGAGCAACCGGCTCATAACCGGTCGGTCCGGGGTTCGAGTCCCTGATGGCCCACCACACAATATATATGCTGATGTGGCACAGTAGGTAGCGCACATCCTTGGTAAGGATGAGGTCACGGGTTCGACTCCCGTCATCAGCTCCAAAGGAAGATCCGTACGTTTTCGTACGGATCTTTTTTATCGGGGTCCCCGAGAAGCCGTAGGCTTCTTGGGGTGATTATTGGGGTCCCCGAGAAGCCGTAAGGCTTCGCGGGGTGATTTCGTCTGTATAATTTTTTTCAACAATCGTTTACCTTTAATTGATAATTAATTGTAAAAAACACGGTATTATTCTTAAAATGCTATAATAAGGAGAACCTTATGCAAGCCTGCAATAAGCCCGCTCCCGTTATAAAGGACGGCAAACTTAACACAAAGGACTATAAGCATTTTCTTTGGCTTCTTTATTGGCCCGTATTCGGCGTGCTTTTTTATTATGCCGAGCTTTTCTATCCCGCAGATTTCGTGCCCGTGTACTCGCTCCTTGACGATTATATTCCTTTTAACGAATTTTTTTATATTCCTTACGTTTATTGGTTCGTATATCTTATCGGTACCATTGCGTATACCTTTTTCTTTGACGTGGATTCCTTTAAGCGTATGATGAAATTCGTTATACTTACTTATTCCGCGGCGATAATCATTTATTTTCTTTTTCCCACCTGTCAGGAGCTTCGCCCCGTGGAATTTCCCCGTAATAACCTTCTGACGCGCCTTGTGGCTGCTTTTTACGATTTTGACACCAACACCAACGTTTGCCCGTCGCTCCACGTTGTCGGCACTCTGGCGGCTTTAAGCGCCCGCTTGCGTACTCCCCGTTTCCGCGCCGTTGGATGGCGTATCTTCAATATAGTATCGGGCACCCTAATATGCTTTTCCACCGTGTTTATGAAGCAGCATTCCATAATAGATCTTTTTGCCGCGCTTCCGTGGTGTATACTTGCATATCTGCTTTTCTTTTGCGATCTCAAAAAGAAAAAACCTTTAAAAAGTTAGTTTCTTGTTTTCATGATAAACTCCAAAAATCAAAAGAGCGGCTTGCTTATGCGAGCCGCTCTTTTGCTTCGGGGTCCCCGAGAAGCCGAAGGCTTCTTGGGGTGATTATCGGGGTCCCCGAGAAGTCGAAGACTTCTTGGGGTGATTCTATTTACGTCTTTGTAAAATACAATCCGCTTTGGTCTGCCGTAACCTTATAGGTTGCGGTTTCGTTATATGCCTCCCAATAGGGCGGACGGTCTACACCGCTGTATTGCTTTTTTTCGTATTTTATTTTAGCGACTTCGGCAAAAACGTTGCCGTCTTCGTCTTCGTAAAAGCTTATACCTCTTATATCCCCGTCAAAGGGCAAAAACGTAAAACTCTTTATTTCACCCTTTTCCCATAACGTGCAGTTTACGGTGCAATATGGAATACTTATAACGTTACCCAATAAAGAACTGCCGTTATTGAACGGAAATCCGTTCACGGTTATCTTTTCTACGGTTCCGTCTCCGTCAAAATCCTTTTCAAAGCTGTCGAACACAGTATTGTCTTCATCAAGAGAATAGTAATACTCTCCGAGCTTTGACGATCCGTTTCCTTTTCCGCTTTTTATATTGTCGATAAACGTAATGCTTTTGTTGTCTTCTACGGTCAGCTCGTACCCTTTTTCCGAAAACGTTAGCCGTATCTTATATTCTCCGTCTTCAGACGTAAGTAAATAACCGTTCTCGGTCTCGCTTACCGCTCCGTATATACCGCCGCATTTGTTTTCGGCACATTGCAAGAAAAAGCCGGTTTTGTTTTTGTACAGACACAGTATTCTTTGGCCGTAATAAGCCGTGTGGTCCTTTGCGGACGCCGAAACGGAAAAGGTGTATATTTCATAGGTATCTTTTTTCAGATCCTCGTAATACGTCGCTTCCGTCTCCTCTAATTTGATTATTCGTTCAAAACCGTCCTCGCTTATCGCAAGAAAGGCGGTGCGGTCCTTAAGAAGTATCAGATACACGCTTTTGTTTTTGTCAGTCAGAAGGGAATAGGTACGCTCTGCGTTATCAAGAATATTCGCAAGCGCGTCTGCGTCCGTCCAACTGCTTTCTTCGGTGGGCACAAATTCCTTTTCGCTAAGGGTACCGACCTCCTCCCAAAGTGATTGAACTCCCGAAAGTTTTTCGGTTTTAAATAATTTCATATCGGCAGTTACGTATATTTCTGCGTGCGGAAGCAATGGAGCCTCAACGCTGTCTTTTACCAGAAACGCTTCACCGAAATACGTATCGCTGATTATTGGTGCTTTCGAGCAGCATACGACCTCGCACAGCTTATACTGAACTCCCGACCTATCGTTATCTACGGCAACTTCGCAGGAAGGCAGCGCGGTGCACAACAAGGAAACCAAAATTGTAATTATAAATAGCTTTTTCATTCTTCGCTCCTTAAATCAGTAAAAGGTCTTTCCTCTCCGGTATCGGTATTTGTACAGATTATACCTTCGTCGGTTACGCGGAAATCATACCGCGCATCCGTTTCACTGCCGAAAACAAGCTGTACGATTCCGTCGGTATCGGTAACAAAACGTGCAGTTTCAAAGGTTATCATTCCGCTGCTCGTATGATTGCATCCGTCGTAAATTGCCAGCATGGTTGAGATCACTCCGGACGTCGGTCCATCGGCTATCACGCACAGCTCCTTTTGTCCGTCTCCGTCAACGTCCTTAAATGCACTTTGAAAAACTAAATATGAAACGTGCGCATAATCACCGATAACGGTTTTGTTTTCTTTTACAAATACCGTGTTATCGGCAATAAACTCTAACTTTAGCTCGGGATTGAAAACAGTCATTGGTAACTGTGAAGACAATTCGGCTACATACTCGATACTTTCATCTTTGATATTAAAAACGTACGTGTTTTTTCCGTCTGCTGTTTCAAGATACAACTTACCACCGTCCTTGCGATAAGTTCCGTAAGGACAATAATTCTGTAAGATGAAGGTCTCATAACCGTAGGTGAAGTGATTTCCGTCTTTTTCAAGATATACTGTTGCTACTTCTCTGGGGTACGGATCTTCGCTGTCGATCGTGTACGTATACGCTACATATTCAAGCTTCGACAGAATGTATTCGCTTTTGATACCGCCTGCTTCCGAATACTCTGCTATTGCCCGTATTGACGAATACTTATCATCTTCATAGCCGAATGCGATCAACGTTGTTCCGTTATCAAGGTAAATGAGATAATAAATATCTATGTCATCCTCGGCTTTACAGATATAGACGTCTTGCGCGTTTTCTCTTATATATTCCGCGCTGTAATTAAGCAACCATTCGAAGTCGGTACAAATATCATCAAAATTACTTTTCGTAAGCTTTGTTTTTACAAGCGTACCGATCTCTGTCCATGCACTTTCAAACCCTTTATCCTCGCTCTTTTCCGAATTAAGCAAGCGGTTATCGGTCGTTACCGCAAACTGCGGAAGGGCGTATTCGGGATAAAAGGCAGAGCTGTAATATCCGTTTTCATATACTTTTCTTTCTCCCTTTAACTGTACGGAGACAAGCGCCTCATCATCGGGAGTTTGGCACCAAGGCGGAATACTGATATCATCTTCCGCATCCATAGGATCGGTAAGAAAGAACACCGATGTTGCGATACAAGCCAGAATTGCAGCAATTATTATCCAGAAAGCGGGCTTTTTGTAGTTAAGCACGCCCTTTATACGGCTTTTTACCGAGGTTTCGCCAAAAGCAACGGGACACGCAGTTATCCATTTTCCCGAAACACTGCAGTTAAGCAAGGCTTCGGAATATTGCTTTTTAATCTCGTATCCGTATTTTTTAATAACCTTTTCGTCGCAGGCGGATTCAATATCCTTGCAAAACGTAACGTACGCTACCCACAACAAAGGATTAAACCAGTATACGGCAAGCAATATAAATCCAAATGGCTTCCAAAGGTGGTCTTTTCGCTTTAAATGCGCTTTTTCGTGGGCGATCACCATTTCCGCATCCGTTTCCGAAACAGAAGAGGGAAGATATATCCTCGGTCGGAATATTCCAATAATAAACGGCGACGTAACGTTATCGCAAATAAATATCCCCTTGCCCTTCGGGATAGCTTCCCGCACCTTACGCTTTAGCAAAGTATAGCTTATAATTCCGTAAACAGCCATACCCGCCATTCCGCACAGCCAAACCGCCGACGCAATATCGATAATCTTTTTTGCGGGAGTTTCTTTTGGCTCCGTTTCAATAACGTTGTCTGCTTCGGGTACTGAAAGTATATCCGAAATAATAGGGTTAAAAACACCGTTGAAGGTATTCAATCCGCTGTGTATATAAGGCTTTTCGATATAGATTATCTCGGGAGGTATAGTATCCACGCTGGGAACCGCGCTCGTCTCGCTTTGCACCGAAAACGGTATCAAAAGCCTTAATGCCACAAACGCCCACAGCACGCAGAATATCCAGCGGGGAGCTTTTTTCAATAACAGCCGTAACAGCAGTACCGCCAACACAAGCCAGCCTGCCACTATGCTCATATTAATAAGCTTTATAAAAACCTCTGTCATTATTGCTCCTCCTTGTATTCGCTTATCATATCCCGCAGTGCTTTAATCTCCTCCTTGGTCAGCTTCTTTTGTGCGGTAAAGGCGGTAATAAAGGCAGGCAGCGACCCGTCGAAGGCTTCTTCCACGAAGCGTCTGCTTTGTTTCGAACAAAAATCCTGTTTGGATATAAGCGAGGTTACCACGCCCTTATCGTTTTTAAACAGACCTTTTTCGCAAAGTCTTCGAAGCACCGTAAAGGTGGTGGATTTTTTCCAAGTCAATCTTTCTTCGCTTAACCTTACCAGAGCCGAAGAGGAAATAGGCTCGTTTTCCCATATAATATCTGCAAATTTACTTTCAATAACGCCGAGCTGTATTTCATTCATAAATAATTCCTCCTTTGGTTTACTCATTGTAGACTAACCATAGTTTACACTATGTAAACTGATTTGTCAATAGAAAAGCGCACGTTTTTTCCGTGCGCTTTAAAAATATTAAACCTTTTCGCTCACGACCTTGGTTTCCAACCCGCCGCAGGAATTTGCCATAATAATGGCGTCAATGCTTACTCGCGAAGCGGATTTTGGTGCAAGAACGGTTTCATAAACCAACGTACGCTCTTCAAGCACCTCGGGGAAAGGCTTTCCGTTTGCAACGCAAGGCCAATATCTGCCTTGTGAAAGCACCAGCCCATCCTTGTCGATACCTGCAAATGCTTCCTCGGGTGTGTTGAAGGAATAAGGCTGTACGTTCATAAATGCTCTTTGAACCTCGCCCTTGGTATTTCTCACGATAGTGGCAAGTACACCGCTTATAGAACCTTTTTTGTATACCTTAAACCGTTTTTCGCTGTCACTCGTATTAACGAAGGTCAGGTTATCCGTGTACTGTATCATCCAGTTTCCCGTGTTGGCAGGTCTTCCCGCACCGTCCGCACGGTCGTTATCTATAATGATCGGCTTACCGTCGGTATCAACGTTTTCAAACACCATCATATCAGTGCCGATATATTTGTCGTTTCCGTTGGGGTTAATGGCACAATGCCAGCTTTCTCCCGTATAAGTATATTTTTTTCGGTCGTAAAGCTGATAAGGCGCGTTCTTGGCCGCGCAATCTTTATCTGACCAGTAATCGTATGTAACGGGAATGGGACCGTCGGGAGTGGAGTTACCGGAGGTGAACACCGCTTCGGTCTCAATAAGTCCCGCGGTGTGGTCGGTGCCCTTGTATTGGGCGGAGTAATCCCTTCCGTCCCGAGTGACAACGTAGCCCTGCTGCTTTTTTCCGAAAGGTACGTTTTCAGGCGCGGTGTAGCAGAGAAAAGAACCCACCATCTCGCCGTCAATATTGAACTTAACGACACCGTTACCGCATTTGCCGACCTTAAGAAGCTTGTCGCCCGTGTCGCCTGCGGTAAAGCCTTCGTAGGAATCGGCAGATGTTCCGCCGAGAACGTATATATACTTTCCGTCGGGGACAGTTATCGTCTGGGGAACGTAAACAGAAGGGGAGTAGTCGATAAAATCACAGCCGAAGTATGCCTTATGCACCGCTCCGCTTTCGGTGAAATAATCCTCGGGCAGATCAAACTTAAGAGAATAATAATCGCTCCATTCCTTTTGACCGAGCCATTCTCCTTCCCATTGAACGCCGATATTGGTAACCGTAACGGTGGCGTCATTGCCTGAATTATTGTAAAGACGGTAACCGAGTCGAAGGTCAACACCGCTGTGGTTGCTGTTTTCAAAGGTAAACACCACGTCACCGGAAAGGTATTCGTCCTCCATCAGCACTGTGTCTATATCGGGCTGTGCGAGCATTTCGGGGTTGTTACAGTAAATGTAAGTACCGCCAAGCCGCTTTTTACATTCTATCTTCACGGGACTGTTTTTCTCTTCATCAACTATAACCGTATCGGTAGAGAAGGTGTTGTCAAAGGGCTGGTTGTTAAGGGAATATCTTTCTTTTTCAAATATGATCTTTGCTTTTCCGTTTTCAGATGTGTAAGTCATTTTTTTATGCCTCCGGTTCTCCGTTATAATACCAGCGTCCGCCAACCTTAAGTGTGGCACAGCTTCTTGTAAAGGACTTTTGTCCGTCAACGTATACGTTAAGCTTTACGTATCCCACGTCTCCGTTTTCGTATGAATCAACTACGGTGAAGGTAATATTTTTCCCCTCGTATCCCGTGGGAACGCCGTTGTAGCTTTTGTTAAGGGCGTCTACAAGCTGCTGCTTGGTGGGAATCTCTCCCGTGTTGTAAAGAGTCTGTCTTACTTCCTCGGACGCAACGGAAGCAATTCCGCGTGCGTCGTACCTCATGGATGCTTCTATGTATTGAGTAGCGGCGTTTACGGAAGAGCCCGCTCCGTTTCTGCCTATCAGAGCCATTATTCCTATTGCGCATATCAGTACGGCAACGGTAACGGCAATAATTATTACTGTTTTTTTGCTTTTCACTGTGCATTACCTCCTAAAAGAATTATAACAGAGCGGGGTAGTTTTGTCAATGTGAGGAAAATTTCAATTTTTTTTAAAAAAGGTATTGCAAAATGAAAAAAGATGTGTTATTATAAGCAAGCGCGCTGAGGCGCACACCAAAGTGGTCCGGTAGTTCAGTTGGTTAGAACGCCAGCCTGTCACGCTGGAGGTCGTGGGTTCGAGCCCCATCCGGATCGCCATACTTTGCGGATTTAGCTCATTTGGTAGAGCGCGACCTTGCCAAGGTCGAGGTGGCGGGTTCGAGCCCCGTAATCCGCTCCAGTATGCCTCTGTAGCTCAGTTGGTAG
>JAGAKP010000037.1 GCA_017625615.1 Clostridia bacterium | reverse complement strand
GGGTGTTGAGCGCTCCGGTATCACAGGCTAATAATTGGCATAAAAAAGAGTTGTCGTTTACGGCAACTCTTTTTGTGTTGAAATTATATTTTTCTTATGTTACAATACTTTTGTAAGGAGTGATGTGCTTTGAACCGAATATTGGTTGTGGACGGCAGTAATCTGCTGTTTCAAATGTTTTTCGGTATGCCTGCGAGGATAACGAACTCAAAAGGAAAAGCAATACACGGCGTTTTAGGCTTTGTTGGAGCACTTCTCAAGATAATAAGGCAAACCGATCCTTCCCACATTACAGTTGTTTTTGACGGCGAGCATTATAATGCCCGCACAGAAATAAATAAGGATTATAAAGCAAACCGTGTTGATTACAGCACTCTTCCCGAAGACGAATCTCCCTTTTCTCAGATAGATTACGTGTTTTCTGCCTTGGACGTTCTTGGCATCAAGTATACCGAAGCTACTATTTGCGAGGCGGACGATATTATTTCGGGTTATGCTTTGAAATATGGAACCGAAAACGAGGTCATTGTCTGTTCATTTGATAGCGATTTCTTTCAGCTTATAACCGATTCCGTTTCCGTCCTTCGCTACCGCGGCGAGAGGTCGGTTATCTGCACTCCCTCGTATATCAAAGAAAAGCTTGGCATACAGCCCTCACAGTACGTATGCTTTAAATCCCTTACCGGTGATACCGCAGATAACATCAAGGGCGCACCGCATATCGGTGCAAAGACAGCCGCACAGCTGCTATCTTGCTTTGATACTCTTGAGGACGTTATTGCGGGAGCAGAAAATATTAAAAAGCCCTCCGTCCGCCGTTCTGTTATGGAAAACTCCGCTCGTCTGCGGGATAATTATAAGCTTATAAAGCTTGGGCTTGCCTCGGATCTGCCCTTTTCTCTTGACGAGCTTAAGTATAATTATAACGGCATTACTACCAATGAGGTATTAAATGCCATTGATCTTTTACCGTGACACATTAAGAAGTCGTTTTTATGGATTACCATATAAGAACTTGCACTTATTCCGATGCGGAAGCACTCTGCCTTTTGAACAACGAAGAAATGGGGTATTCTTTTTCTTTGGATGACACGGCGAAAGCACTTGAAGAATTGCTTCGGGATAATTCACAACGCATTTTTGTTGCCGTTAGCGAAGACGCTGTTATCGGGTATATACACGCCGCCGATTACCGGCTTTTGTATGCAAACCCTTCGAAAAACATTCTTGGCATCGCAGTTTCTCCCCGCTTTCGCAATAAAGGCGTCGGACGGGCATTACTTACCGCAGTTGAAAACTGGGCTAAAGAAAGCGGTTGTTCATCAGTACGCCTTACCTCCGGCGTCGAACGCAACTCCGCCCACGCATTTTATCGAAAATGCGGATATGAATTTATAAAACAACAACTCAATTTCAAAAAAATATTGCAATCATAACATAAGAAAGCACCCGTATGGGTGCTTTTTTCACTTTACGTATACGTTATCAATATTAAAAACGGGGTAGTAATTACCGTCTATGGAGGATATAAGAGCGTTTACCTTTTCGGTAACGGTTTTTTTGTCCATTTTCAGCTCGTAGGGAATAACTATATCAAAAATAAGATTGGTGTGTGTAGGACCCGTAACTACGCGGAAATCGTGTATGCTGACTCCTTCTCCGATAGTCGATACCAGCTCAGCTACTATTCCGCGAAGATGGTTAGTGGTTTCGTCGTCCTCAAGCACGGGATCCATATGTATAACGGCTTCGCAGTTCAATTCCTGTCTCAACCGTCTTTCAACGTTGTCGATAGCGTCGTGAGTTTCCATCATATCCGCATTTGCCGAAACCTCTGCGTGAAGTGATATCATAACTCTGCCGGGCCCGTAATCGTGCACTACGAGGTCGTGTATACCAAGCACACATTCTTCCGCCATAACGATAGTGTTTATGTTGTCAACGAACTCCTTTTCCGGCGGCTGACCGAGCAGGGGAGATATAGTTTCCTTTGCGGCTTTAAATCCGTTGTACAAAATGAAAGCGGATACTGCAAGACCGCACCACGCGTCGATATTTACGTTCCACAGCTTGAATATAACGGTGGAAACCAATATTACCAACGTTGCAACGCTGTCGGAAAGAGAATCTGCGGCGGTGGCGGAAAGGGAAGGGGAGTTTATTTTTTTGTGTATCCGTCTGTTGTATAAAGCCATATACAGCTTTACGAGAACGGATACTGCAAGAATTACTATGGTTACGTATGAAAACTCTATATCCGATGGCGTTATTATCTTTTTTACAGATTCTGTCGCAAGCTCAAAGCCCATAAGAATAATGATCATCGCAACCACGAGTGCGGTGATATATTCAAACCTGCCGTGACCGAAGGGATGGTCTGAATCAGGCTTCGTTCCCGAAAGCTTGAATCCTATAAGGGTAATGACCGACGTACCCGCGTCCGAAAGATTGTTGAAAGCATCCGCCGTTATTGATATGGAGCCTGACAGCGTGCCTGCCAAAAACTTAAAAATAAACAGCATCACGTTAAAGCAGATTCCGACTATACCGCACAGCATGCCGTACGAACGCCTTACAGCGGGCAGACGGTAGTTTTCGTTGTCCTTAATAAATATCTTTGCCAATAATTTAATCACAATATCACCTCTTTTAAAGGGTTATTGTATTATAGCATATATTTATATTTATTTCAATCTTTATTTATTTTTGCTTTTAAACAGCAACGACCACAGCAGACCGAAAAGAATTGCCGCCGTTATTCCAGCCGCAGTGGCGGATATTCCGCCGTACAGTATACCGAATGCGCCATCCTTTTTTATCGCTTCCTTAACTCCCTCCGCCAAGGTGTTTCCGAATCCCGTCAAGGGAACCGTCGCTCCTGCGCCTGCCCATTTTATCAGCTTCGGGTATATTCCGACGGCGTTCAGCAGTACGCCCGAACAAACGTATCCGACCAGTATATACGCGGGTGTAAGCTTGGTTTTATCAATTAATATCTGCGCTATCAGACACAGCGCTCCGCCTACAAGAAAGGCCTTTAACAGCATTAAAATATCAAATTCCATTATCAGACCCTTTCAAAGCAAACGAGATGGGCAACACTGGGAATAATTTTGTTCTGAATAATGCTTTTCGGCGAAAGCAAAGCACCCGTGCCGATAAGCAAAGCGTTTTTGTATTCTCCGTTTTTTATCTTTGGATATATTTCTGCGGCAAAAACCGAAGCCGAGCATCCGCATCCGCTTCCTCCTGCGCCAACCTCTTGTGTTTTCAGATCGTATATCAGCATACCGCAGTCCACGTAGTTACTGCCGAGAATAAGTCCCAGGCTTTTTGCATATTCCTTTCCAAGCTCAAGTCCTTCCTGACCAAGATCTCCAGTTGCAATAATATCGAAATCCTTTTCCGTTCTGCCCGTTTTCTTAAAATACCGAAGTATCGTGTCGATAGCCGCCGTTGCCATTGCCGCGCCCATGTTGTTTGCGTCGCTTATGCCGTTGTCCTGTATCCTCCCGATGATGGCTTCCTTTACACGCACATCGGACTTTTTGCTGTTTAACAAAAAGCTTCCGCAGCCCGTTACGGTGTTTTGCGCCGTTGGCGTTCTTTGGCTGCCGTATTCCAAAGGAAATCTGTACTGCCTTTCCGCAGAGCAAAAGTGTGATGATGCCACCGTACCCACGGTAAATCCCTTTTCCGCCAAAAGTGACCCGATAATAAGCCCTTCTGCCGCCGTTGAGCAAGCGCCGTAAAGCCCGAGGTAAGGCACACCGTTATTATTCATTGCGTGAGAAGTAGCAATACATTGGTCCAGAAGGTCGCCTCCCGCAAAGGCGTCAATATCATCCCATTCAATCTCGCTTTTTTGTATAAGAGCTTCTACGGTGCGCTTTACCATTTCCGTTTCCGCCTTTTCCCATGTGTCCTGTCCGAATCTGTCATCTTCGGAAAAGGAATCGAATTTTTCTCCCAAAGGACCTTGTCTTTCCTTGCTTCCCACCACGGAAGCGGCTTGGTGTAAATAGGAAGAATTGAATTTTAATAATTGGTTTTTCATATCTGTCCCGCTATCTTCATAGAAATATAGTATATAATTCCGTAGATCACGCTTGACGCCGAGCCGTATACTATTACGGGTCCCGCAATAACGAACATCTGCGCCGCAACTCCTTTTATATATCCTTCACTTTTTGCTTCAATAGCAGGGGAGGCAACTGCATTTGCAAATCCGGTTATTGGCACGAGAGTACCCGCGCCTGCACGGGACGCCAATTTATCAAACCGGCCTATTCCCGTCAACAACCCCGACAAAAACACAAGCGTGACCGAGGTGAGAGAGTATGCGGTCTTTTCTTCCTTAACTACGTTCATATATGCGTACACCAAAAGCTGACCAATAACGCAAATAAACCCGCCGACAACGAACGCCCAAATGCAGTTTTTCAACGATGTTGTTCGCTTGGCACGGCTTTCCGCGAACTCAATATATTCCTGTCTGTTCAAAAAATCACCCCATTCAGCACTAATAATCTGTACGAAAAGACAAAATTTATACAATTCTCTTGACAAGTCGGCGGTTTAGGATATAATATATAATGAAATTTAATGTGGAAGGGTATGTTATTTAATTGAAAGACAGCAAAAAGACAAAAGTACGTTATCCGCTTTTTTCTTCGATGCACGATATTGTTAATCATATTTCCGATTCATTCGGTGACAGCATATTATACAAATATTACGTAGGTAAAGAGATCCGCGAGGTCAGCTTCAATCAATATAAAGATTGGTTTATTGGACTCGGTACTTCTTTCTTTACTCGCAACCTCAACGGAAAACGCTTCGCCATCGTTGGTGAGAGTAAGCCTGAGTGGGTATGCTCTTATATGGCTGTTATGTCAGCAGGCGGCGTTATCGTTCCTCTTGATAAAGAGCTTTTCGCAGAGCAGATCTGTAATTTCGTTGAATACGCAGACTGTGACGGCGTTATTTATACCGAATCTCATTACGAAAAGGTAAAGGACGCAAAGCCCGCTCTCGGTATCTTTATTAATCTTGACGATTGCGAGGCTACCGCTTCCCGTGGCCATCTTACCTTCTCCGAGCTGGTTAAAGAGGGCAAGGCTGCACACGACGCAGGCAACAAGACCTTCGAGACCTACCGTCCCGATACTAAGGTTCTCGCTTCTCTCGTTTTCACCTCCGGCACCACCGGCACCAGCAAGGGTGTAATGCTTTCTCAGAACAACATACTGTTCAATGCTTACCAGTGTGTTAACGAGGTTGATTTTACTCCCGATGACGTTAACATCTCCGCACTTCCTCTACATCATACATACGAATGTACCGCAGGCAATATCGCCGCAATGATATGCGGTGTTACCGTCTGCTTCAACAACAGTCTTAAATACTTTATGAAGAACGTAGCCATCTTCAAGCCCACGGGCTTGGTTCTCGTTCCTCTGTTCGTAAACACCGTTTACAGACGTATTACCGACGAAATAGAAAAGAAGGGTAAAGCAAAGACCCTCAAGACCGGTATGGCTATTACCGGCGTTGCACGCAAGGTAGGTATCGACCTCCGCAGAAGTATGTTCAAGGAGATCATAGATAACCTTGGCGGCAACCTTAACAAGATCGTTTGCGGCGGCGCCGCAGTAAACCCCGAGGTTGTTAAGTGGTTTGATTCTATCGGTGTTACCATCAAGCAGGGCTACGGTATTACCGAGTGTTCTCCTCTCGTTGCCGTTAACCCCTCCTCCAAGCACAAGGTCGGTTCCGTCGGCAAAGCCGCACTCGGCAGTAGCGTAAAGATTATCGTTGATAATAACTACGGCGTTATTTACGATGCGGAAACCGAGGAGATCGGTGAGATCTGCGTAAAGGGTCCCAACGTAATGTTAGGATACTATAAGAATCCCGAAGCTACCAAGGAAGCCTTCACCTCTGACGGATACTTCCGCACCGGCGACTACGGCTATCTTGATAAAGACGGATATATCTACATCAGCGGCAGAAAAAAGAATATAATAGTTCTTACAAACGGCAAAAACGTATATCCCGAAGAGATCGAAGAGTATCTTGAGAACATCGACGTTATCAAGGAATGTGTAGTAGTAGGCAGAGAAAACGGCGACGACGTCGTTCTCACCGCAGTTCTGTTCCCCGATTACGATAAGTTCAAGGACGTTTCCGAGGAAGAGATATCCGCAGCATTAAAGGCGCAGATAATGAGCGTTAACCGTCGCCTGCCTTCATTCAAGCAAATCCGCGGAATTGAAATCAGACGTGTTGAGTTTGAAAAAACTCCCACCAAGAAGATAATCCGCAGTAAAATATAAGAGGTACAAACCATGTTTGAAAAACTTAAAGCTATTCTTGTTGAAGAAATGAACATTAACGGTGACGAGATCACTCTCGATTCCGAACTCACCAACGATCTCGGCTTTAACTCTCTTGAGCTTGCCGACCTTGTTCTCCTTTGCGAAGAAAAGTTCGATATCACCTTCGAGGATGAGGATCTTCCCACTCTCATCACCGTACGTGACGTTGTAAACTATCTTGAAAACAAATAAGAAGTAAACATCTGCACAAAAAACGCACTCCGTCTTCGGAGTGCGTTTTTATTGTCGGGGTGATTATCGTATTAATTTATATATGACTGAACTTCTTATAAGCCTCAAGATCGGCGTGCATAAGCATCCATTCAAGCTCTGCGTCACCCATAACGGTGGTTCGTCCGTCTGCATAGAGCTTTTCGATCTCGTTTTTCATCGTCTGAATGTAAGGCGCGTGCTTGTCAACTGTTATTCCGCGCTCTTCAAGACGGTAAAATCTCGTAATCCAGTGTGCAATTCCCGCAAGACCGCTGTGAACATCAACTGCAACGGAAGCGGGACGGTTGAGTATCTTTGCGGTGTTGAAGATGTTGTATATCTCCTCGTTTTTAAGAAGACCGTCTGCGTGTATACCTGCACGGGTAACGTTGAAGTCACGTCCGACGAAGGGTGTTCTCGGAGGTATCTCGTAAGAAAGCGCATCTTCAAAATAACGGGCAATTTCAGTAATGACGGAAAGATCCATTCCGCCCGTATTTCCGCGGAGCGAAGCATATTCTATTGCCATCGCTTCAAGGGGACAGTTACCCGTACGCTCACCTATACCGAGAAGAGAGCAGTTAACACCCGATGCACCGTACAGCCAAGCGGTGGATGCGTTGGTAACCACCTTGTAAAAGTCGTTGTGGCCGTGCCATTCGATCATATCGGAGGATATTCCCGAATAGTGCTGAAGTCCGTAAATAATTCCCTGTACGCTTCTGGGAAGTGCGGCACCGGGATACGAAACACCGTAGCCCATAGTGTCGCAGGCGCGGATCTTAACGGGTACGCCGTACTCGTCGCCAAGCTCCTTTAAAGCGGAAGCGAAAGGCACTACGAAGCCGTAAAAATCGGCACGGGTTATATCCTCAAAGTGACAGCGGGGACGTATGCCGTTTTCAAGGACGCTTCTTACTATTCCGAGATATTTGTCAAGAGCGCTCTGACGTGTAAGTCCCATCTTTTTGTAAATATGGTAATCGGAGCAGGATACGAGTACGCCCGTCTCCTTAAGACCGAGATCCTTTATGATCTGAAAATCCTTTTCATTAGCACGGATCCAGCTCGTTACCTCGGGGAATTCGTATCCCAGCTCAAGACACTTTTCAACAGCCTTTCTGTCCTTTTCGGTATAAACGAAAAATTCGCTCTGTCGAACGATACCGTTTTTACCGCCGAGACGGTGAAGCATTTTGTACAGCTCAACTATCTGTTCAACAGAAAAGGGGGAAGTGGACTGCTGACCGTCACGGAAAGTGGTGTCGGTTATCCAAATCTCATCGGGCATATTTATAGGTACGTTTCTGTGGTTGAAGGATACCTTCGGTATAGAATCGTATTCAAAAAGATCTCTGTAAAGCTGAGGCTCGCTTCTTTCCTGCAAACGGTATTTGTATGCGGATTGCTCCAATAGATTGGTGTTATCGGAAAAGAACAGTTCTCCTGCGTAATCCTTGTGCATAACAGTTCTCCTTTGGTGAATTTTTATGTATCAATAAAGCATATTATACGCAAATCATCGCAAAAATCAATAAAAAAACAATTATTTATAAAAGTTTGTTGTTTTTGCGCTATACTTGTCCGTTGCCTTTAAAGCTATAGTGCATTTTGCTAAAAAGTAAAGCCGCGATCTTTTCGCGGCTTTTGGTTAATATTTAAAATTCGGTTCTGCCCTCAATGGCTTTGAGCAGAGTTACGCTGTCGGCATATTCAAGGGTTGCGCCGACGGGCAATCCGTAAGCAAGGCGCGTTACCTTTATGCCGAGCGGCTTTATAAGACGGCTTAAGTACATGGCAGTTGCCTCGCCCTCAACACTGGGATTTGTTGCAACTATTACTTCCTTTACGTTTTCATCAAGCCGCGCGAGAAGCTCTTTTATTTTCAGCTTATCGGGACCGATACCGTCGATGGGGGAAATAACACCGTGCAGAATATGGTACTGACCGTGGAATTCGTGCAATTCTTCAACAGCCTCTGCGGCACGGGTGTCCTCCACTACGCAAATAACGCTCTTGTCTCTCGTTGAAGATGAGCAAATATTACACAGCCCGCCCTCCGAAAAGGTCATACAGCAGGGACACAGTGATACCTGCTTTTTCGCCCCAAGAATAGCGGCGGCAAAATCCTCGGCCTCTGCTTCGGGCAGTGAAAGTACGTGATAAGCAAGACGCACCGCGGATTTTTTGCCGATACCCGGCAGTGAAGCAAACTTGCTTATAAGCTTTTCAAGACTCGGCGTCATATCAGAACAGACCGGGCACACCGAGAGAACCGGTAAGCTTTTGCATTTCTGCGTTGTTGGTGGTCTCAACGGTCTTTATAGCCTCGTTTACAGCCGCAACGAGAATATCCTGAAGAGTCTCGATATCGTCGGGATCAACGATCTCAGGTTTTACCTCTATGGAGAGTATCTCTTTTTTGCCGTTGATTGTAACGGTAGCCATTCCGCCGCCTGCGTTTACGGTGTATTCCTTTGCATCAAGCTCTTCCTGAAGTGCCGCCATATCCTCCTGCATCTTCTGAGCCTGCTTGATCATCTGATTCATATTTCCGGGACCCTGATTGGGAATTCTTACTTTCATAATTTCCTCCGTTTATTCGCCGAGTGAATCAAGCAGCGAGGTCTGCATTTCATCTCTGACGGTATTGTTCTGTTTTATTTCAATTTTCATTTGCTTTCCGGTGGATGCTATTACCGCATCCTTAAGTACGGCTGTTGCGTCTGCCTTGCTTAACATGGTATAACCGATAAAATCGGTGTAAATCCGCAGTACGTTTCCTTTTACTCTTATATCCGCCTTGGCGGCAAAGGATGCGATATCACTGCGTGCGGACAACGCTTCAAGAAACTCCGCAAAGCCTTCGAACTCTTCCTCGGTTTCCTTTACGGGAAGAACTGTTTCCGCCGCAGGCGCCTTTTCAAAAACGGGCTTTTCTTCGGGCACCGCCACGGGAATATGCTCCTCCGCGGGAATTTCCGTGTCTGCAGTTGCCGCTATTACGGGCCTCTTTTCAAGCTCGGCAACCCGCGCAAGCAAGGCCTTGCTTGAATCGTCAAGCTTAAGGTCACACATACGTATCACCGCAAGCTCAAGCAGTACCTTTTTGTTAAGTGCGTATCTTGACATTCGGGACTGTGTATCCTCAAGCACCGTGGAATAATACAGTATCTTTTCTATAGTGCATTTAGCCGCAACCTCGCGCAAGGTCTTTTCTGCTTGTGCGGAATAATAAGTACCGGTCTTTGCAAAATTTGCGGGTGCATATTTCAGCATAAGCAGGTCTCGCGTCATACCGATAAGCTCGTCCAACAAGGACGAAAGATTTTTGGCACTTCTGTGCAGATTATCAATAAGCTCAAGTGAAGCGGGAATGTTTCCGTCCGCTATCAACGAATAAAGACTTGCTACCGAGTCGTTGTTGGCAACGCCGAGCTGTGCGGCGACCTGCTCAAGGGTTATTCTGTTGTTCAGGTTACCTGCAGTGCAGGATTCAAGCAGAGAAAGTGCGTCTCGCATACCGCCGTCGGCAAGCTTTGCAATAAGGGACGCTGCATCACCGTCAAGACCGATATTTTCCGCCTTTGCCACTCGGTTTAGATGGGCTTCAATGGAAGCATCGTCAATTCTTCGGAACTCGTACCGCTGACATCTTGAAAGTATGGTGGGCGGTATCTCGTTCAATTCGGTGGTTGCAAGAATAAATATTACGTATTCGGGGGGCTCTTCAAGGGTTTTCAGTAATGCGTTGAAGGCACTTCCCGAAAGCATGTGAACCTCGTCGATAATATAAACGCGTTTTTTCAACAGGGAAGGGGGATAAAGCAATTCCTCTCTCAGATCACGGATGTTATCAACACCGTTGTTGGAAGCCGCGTCAATTTCAAGCACGTCGGTGGCACTGCCGCTGTCAATGGAACGGCACGCCTCGCATTCACAGCATGGGTTTCCGTTTATGGGAGAAAGACAGTTTACCGCCTTTGCAAGTATTTTTGCGCAGGAGGTCTTACCTGTACCACGGGTTCCGCAAAAAAGATATGCGTGTGAAACCTTGTTTTCCGCGCTTTGGTTTTTCAGAATGGTCGTTATATGCTCTTGTCCGACGACCTCGTCAAAGGTGCGTGAACGCCATTTTCTGTATAATGCCTGATACACGTTTTTCCTCCTACCAAAAAATAAATGGATACAGGGTACGGTCATACAACAAAAGTCGAACGCCTGCTACACCCGACAACGGAGATTTCCCCCTCCGGACAGGCACTCCCGCAACACATCTGCTCTTCCGCTTAATGCTGCTTGGTTCCCCATCTGACATGGTTCACGGACGCAAATTGTGCAGGACCCATCCCTCAACGGGTTCTTTCTCCGCCCGGCGGCACAGCAAACGGCCTCATAATGCCATTCACCCCTGCTGTAGCGGATCTCAGGTTCAGGGCACCGCTAACTCCCCGGTTAGTATGACCGTACCCCATATCCATTGTCTTTATATTATAACAGAAATTATTAATCTTTTCAATATGTTTTAAAAAATTTCTGTTTTTATACTCTTATTGACTTTAAGCCATTTACTGTGTATAATATACTGAAAGGAAGTGATTATATGGTTTCTGTAAACAAATTGTTCGTCGGATTCAACGATGCCGAAAAATGGTTGAACACGCAGGGGGAAAAGTCCTTGCTGCTTACCTCGGTGTCTGACGGAAAGTATACCTTCACCCAATCGGATACACCCGTTAAATATTTTATCGACCATACCGACGATTCACCTTTCACAGAAAAAAATAAAGAGTATATAGATTCCCGTCTTGCAGAAGGCTTTTCCCTTGCCTGCATAAGCGGCAGAACACTGTACTTTTATACCGCCGAGGAGAAGAAGGATTATTCTTCAAGATTTAAAAATATGCTTTCCAACGTAAGGCTGGTCCTGCTTTCTTCGGTTACCGTATTTTTGTTTTCCATGGGAATAATGCTTTACGAAATGAAGCAGATGCAACTGCTTGCAAACGCTACCTTTGAGGGAATAACACCCCGCACAGTTGCGCTGATAGCTCTTGTTCCCGCCGCAGTTTCCTTGGGTATTTCCGTTATGTACGGTATAGAATTCGCAACCCTCTATAAAAAGAAAAAGGAGGCACTGCTTAATGAGCAATCAGAACAACAAGATCAAGCTGAGCAGGGTAGTTGAGGAGTTTAATCTTAAGACGGTCTACGAGCCTGACAATATAGATAACGTTTTCGTCATCCGTCCCGATATCTCCCGTCCCGGGTTGCCTCTTGCGGGATTTTACAAGGATTTCGAGCACGAGCGTATACAGCTTATCGGCAATATGGAGACCAGCTATCTCAATTCCCTTGACGAAAAAGCGCGTTACGATGCTATCGAGGCTTTGTTTGCTCTTAATATTGTCTGCCTCATCGTTACTAACGGTATAACTCCTTTCCCCGAAATGGCAGAATTGGCGGAAAAATACGAAACGCCTCTTTATACCTCTACAGAGCCCACCTCCTCCATTACCGCCGCAATGTATAACCGTCTTAACGTTATGCTGGCAGAGCGGGTTACAGTTCACGGCGTCCTCGTTGAGGTTTACGGCGAAGGCGTTCTGATCCTCGGGGATTCGGGTATCGGTAAGAGCGAAACCGCTATTGAGCTCGTAAAGCGCGGCCACCGTCTCATCGCAGACGATTCCGTGGATATAAAGCGTGTTTCCTCCACCACCCTCGTCGGAGAAGCGCCCGAGCTTATCCGCCACTATATTGAGCTTCGCGGTATAGGTATAGTTGACGTAAGCCGTATTTTCGGTATGGGTTCCGTTAAAAATTCGGAAAAAATACAGCTCGTCATCAATTTTGAACTGTGGGAGCCCGGTAAGGAATACGAGCGTCTCGGTATGGACGATACTATGACTGATATTCTCGGCATTTCCGTGCCTTCCATCACCGTTCCCGTTAAGCCGGGCAGAAACCTTGCTGTTATTATAGAAATTGCGGCTATGAACAACCGTCAGCGCAAGATGGGCTACAACGCCGCGGCAGAACTTAACAAAAAGCTTATAAGCTACGATAAATAAAGGAGAATTTAATTATGTATTATCTTGGTATAGATCTCGGCGGCACCAATATGGCTGCAGGTATTTGCGACGAGAACGGCAAAATACTTCTTAAAAAATCCGTTCCCGCTCTTCCCGAGCGTGATGCTGATCTTATAATGGACGATATGGCACGCCTTTGTCTTGACCTTATCGCAGAAGCGGGACTCACCGTTTCCGATATCGCTTATGCAGGTATCGCTTCCCCCGGTATTGCTGATCCCGATCACGGCGAGATAGTTTATTCCTGCAATTTCCCCACCTTCGTTAATTATCCCATCTGCAGCGTACTCGCCGAAAAGCTCGGTATCGAAAAGGTGCTCGTTGCCAACGACGCAAACGCAGCTGCAAAGGGCGAAGCAGTATGCGGCGCCGCTAAGGGATATTCCGATTCCGTTTTCGTAACCCTCGGCACCGGTGTGGGCGGCGGTATCATTATAGATAAAAAGATACTCACCGGCTTCAATTATGCAGGCGCAGAGATTGGTCATATCGTTATCAGCCATGGCGGCAGACAGTGTAACTGCGGCAGAAAGGGCTGCTTTGAGGCGTACGCTTCCGCTACAGGACTTATAAAGACCACCAAGGAAAAGATGCTTGCCGATAAAGAAAGCCTTATGTGGGCTGAATGCGGCGGTGATATTAACGCTGTAAACGGCAGAACCTCCTTTGACGCTATGCGTAAGGGCGATAGATCCGCCAAGGAAGCCGTAGACGAGTATATCAGCTATCTTGCTTGCGGTGTTACCGATATCATCAACATTTTCCAGCCCGAGATACTTTCTATCGGCGGCGGTATCAGTAACGAAAAGGAATACCTCCTTGCACCTCTCCGCGAGATCGTTGAGCGCGAGCAGTATTCAAGAAGCTGTGAAAAGAAGACCGAGCTCCGTATTGCACAGCTCGGTAACGATGCGGGCATCATAGGCGCCGCAATGCTCGGTCTGTAAGTCACTTATTATTTGGAGATCATAATGTCATTAACTGAAATAGCAGCGGAGCTGCTTACACTTAATACCGTCTGTATGCGGGGAGTAGTAATATTCCCCGGTGTTTCCGCCACCTTTGAGATCGGCAGAAAAGCATCTGTCAATGCCGTAAGGGAAGCGGTAAACGAGGACGGTCTTATATTCCTTCTTTGCCAGAAGGACGCTTCCGAAATGGAGCCTCGCGAAAAGGACCTTCATACCGTCGGCACCATAGCACGCGTTACCCATTTCACAAAGCTTTCAAACGGCAATTATCAGGTCGTTGTTGACGGACTCTTCCGCGGTATAGCGGAGCGGGTTGCGGTTTTCGGAGACAGATACGTTTCCACCGTTTCCGTTTTCAACCCCGAAAATACTATTATCCATCCCGACGAGGAGACTGATGCCATCCACGAAGTAATGTCAGCATTTACGGGATATCTTAAGTACATCGCAAAGCCCGTTCCCGCAGTGCTCGAGCGTATCAAGGAAATGGATTCTGCAGATGAGCTCGGCGATTTTCTCGCCAACGAATTTTTAGTTAAGTCCGAGGACAGACAGGAAGCCCTCTCTACCGTCGACCCTCTCACAAGACTCACCGTTATTGCGGATATCTTTTCCCGCGAGACGGATCTGCTTGATACCGAAAACGAAATTCAGCAAAAGGTACGCGTCCGCCTGCAAAAGGCGCAAAAGGATATGTACCTTCGCGAGCAGCTCAACGTGATCAAGCAAGAGCTCGGTATGGGCTACGACGATGACGACGACGGCGACGAGTATTACGAAAAAATTACTGCCGCAAACCTTCCCGACGAGGTAAGAACGAAGCTTTATGAGGAAAACGTAAAGCTTGGAAAAATGCCCTTCGGTACAGCCGAGGGAACGGTCATACGCAACTATATCGAAACCGTCCTTGAATTACCTTGGAACGAGATGAGCAAGGACAGGACCGACGTGCGTACCGCTGAAAAAATACTCAACGAGGACCACGACGGACTTGATAAGGTAAAAGAACGTATCCTTGAATATATGGCGGTTCGACAGCTTTCTCCCGAGCTTAACGGACAGATACTTTGTCTTGTAGGCCCTCCCGGTGTATGTAAGACTTCCATCGGAAAATCACGAGCCGGTGCCACAAACCGTAAATACGTGCGGATTTCTCTCGGCGGCGTACGTGACGAAGCTGAGATCCGCGGTCACAGAAAGACTTATATCGGCTCAATGCCGGGCAGAATTATAAACGGACTCAAGCTTGCGGGCACCAGAAATCCCGTTATGCTTCTTGACGAGGTGGATAAGCTCACCCGCGACGCTCACGGGGATCCTACCAGTGCATTGCTTGAGGTACTCGATTCCGAGCAGAACCGTACCTTCCGCGATCATTTTATCGAGCTGCCCTTCGACCTTTCGGAGTGTATGTTCATTACCACCGCAAATACTACCGACACCATTCCTCAGCCTCTGCTTGACAGAATGGAGGTCATATATATGGACAGCTATTCCTTTGAGGAAAAAATGTCCATAGCCAAAAACCACCTTATACGCCGTCAGCTTAAAAAGCACGGCCTTTCGGGACGTACCGTCCGTTTTTCCGATGACGGTATCGCAATGATAATTCAGCGTTACACAAAGGAAAGCGGCGTAAGAAATCTTGAACGCGAGATCGCCTCCGTCTGCAGAAAAATCGCAAAGCTTTTCGTTTCCGACGGAATCAAGTCCTACCGTGTTGACGAAAACGCCGTCCGCGATCTTCTCGGTCCCGAAAAATTCCTTCCCGATCTTATTTACGACAAAGACGAGGTGGGCGTTGTAAACGGTCTCGCGTGGACCTCTCTCGGCGGCGAAATGCTCCGTGTAGAATGCGTTACCATGCCCGGCAACGGTAAGCTTGAGCTTACGGGACATCTTGGCGACGTTATGAAGGAATCTGCCCGCGCCGCAGTCAGCTACATACGCAAGCATTGCGACGAACTCGGAGTAAATAAGGATTTCCACAAGGAATTGGATATTCATATCCACGTTCCCGAGGGAGCCATTCCCAAGGACGGTCCCTCTGCAGGCGTTACCATAACTACGGCACTTGTGTCCGAACTTACGGGACGTACAGTAAAGCAGTCGGTCGCCATGACGGGCGAAATTACTCTTACAGGCAGAGTTCTTCCCATCGGCGGACTCAAGGAAAAGTGTATGGCGGCAAAGAAAGCAGGCATCACTACGGTGGTTATCCCCAACGATAATCTCAAGGATACCGTAAAGTTTGCGCAGGAGCTTAAGGAAGGCTTGGAATTCAAGCCCGTTTCCGAGGTCTCCGAGGTACTTAAAATTGCTCTTAACGAGAGGTAAAATATGGAAATGAACGTATGCGGTCTTAACTTGCACAATACGGTGCTGGACGTAACCGCAGGTGCGCCTAATCAGATATTAAAGGACGGCTTGCCTCAGATCGCCTTGTCGGGCAGATCCAACGTGGGAAAAAGCTCCCTTGTAAACTGCCTTCTCGGCAGAAAAAAGCTTGCACGCGTCAGCTCCGAGCCGGGTAAAACCATTACGGTAAACTTTTATCTCGTTGATAAATCTCTTTATCTCGTGGACCTTCCCGGATACGGCTTTGCAAGACGAAGCGAAAGCGATAAGCGCCGTTGGTCTAATCTTACCCAAGGCTATTTTAAGGATAATAAGTCCCTTTGCCACGTGCTTCAGCTTATAGACATCAAGGTCGGCATCACCGCAGACGATGCGGACATGATAGCGTATATGAATTATTACGATATTCCTTATACCATCATTGCCACCAAGTGCGATAAGCTTAATAAAACCAACCTTACAGCCTCGGCGCAAAAGCTCGTTTCCGATATGCGCCTGCGCCACGGCACTGAATGTATACTCTTCTCCTCCGCCTCGGGACTTGGCAGGGAAGAGGTTTGGAAGCGTATAGTCCAATATAAGCAATAGTTTTAAAGTGCGTACTTTTCACAAGTACGCATTTTTAAAATATTTTTTGTTTTTACCCAATAAAATTACTTCTTCAGACACTTTATAATCGAAAGGACGGTGAAAAACAATGAAAAACAGCATTATTGCCGAGTATACCGAGCGTGTGTTCGCTTATGCCTTAAAGCGTACCTTCAGTTACGATGAAGCCGAAGAGCTTTCACAGGAAATATTGGTAACGGCAATAAAGGAGCTTCCAAAGCTAAAAAATGAAGAAAGCTTCGAGCCTTGGCTTTGGGGTATCGCAGGTAACGTGGCAAAGACCTTCAGCCGCAGAATGGGAAAACAGCGCGCGATGTTTTCTTATGACGTTCCCGAAGATATCGCTTACGAGGAAGACACGGAGTATAACGCCGAAGAAGAGCTTTCCGAATTAAGAGCTCACATAGCAATGCTTTCCAAAGCATACCGCGATATCATTGTTTTTCATTATTACGATAACCTTTCGGTCAAGCAGATCTCCGAAAAGCTTGGCATTCCAACAGGAACCGTAACTTGGCGTCTTTCGGAGGCGCGCAATAAACTGAACAAGGAGTATAATATGGAAACTACGGCATTATATCCTCAAAAACTGCATTTAAGCATACACGGCAACGGAAACTACGATGGAAAATCCATAGCGTGGCCGACCGAATTTATAAACGATTCCCTTTCGCAGAATATTCTTGTAAACTGTTATGAGGAAGCGAAAAGCATAGAAGAGCTTGCAAAGCTTTGCGGCGTTCCCGCATATTACATCGAAGAACGTATTGAAAACCTAAGTAAAAGGGAAGCGATCGTTGAGCAATCCAAAGGCAAATACCGCACGGATTTTGTTATCTGGTCAGATAAATACGGTATTTATCTTGAAGAAAATGCGGAAAAAGCCCTTCTTCCCGTAATGGATAAGCTAATAAAAGCTTTATTGAATATTGCGGAAGATTCAAATAGCATAGATTTTTACCGTGCGGGCAAAAGAGAAGAGGATCTTTTTTACCTTTACGGAGTCAGAGCATTTATGTATCTTAAAAGCCGTTTTTGCTCTCTTCCGTATCCTCAGATGAAGGAAAAGTACGATGGCTTCCGTTGGTGTTATCTTGGAAGCGTTGAAACCGGCAAGCATCCTCGTCTGGGCTTATCGGTAAATACCAGCGCTAACCGAGGCAGCCGTGGCAATTACGCCCACGAGGTCTATGCACATTTCGGTTCTTTGCCCTTCCGCCCGATGATGTACGATTATTATATCAACGCTTGCACCGATATTATTCAAAGCGGTGCAGCCGAAGATCCCGAGCACGCCACTGCAGCAATTCGTGAAGGATATATTCAGCGCAAGGAGGACGGAAGCCTTTTCGTTACCGTTCCCGCTTTTACTCTTGCACAGCAGGATGAATTTTTCGCTCTCGTTGAAAAGCATCTTTTCCCCTTGGGAGACGAGTATTCCAAATCTGTTGAGAAGCTCCTTGACGGATATTATAAGCTGTTTCCCAAGCACTTGCAGGACGAGGCGCGCAGACTGTGCCATCATATGTTTTTCGGCTTATTCAGCGTTGTTGTTGCTTACGCGCAGAAAAAGGAAATCATAAAGATGCCTTCTCAGGGATACGTGTGTGACGTGCTTTTGGAGTTCAAAAAATAGTTTTATTCCCCGATGTATTTCGGGGAATATTTTTATACCGCGTTGAAAAGCGAAAGAGAATATGTTATAATAACTGCAATAAAATCAAAGAGGGAAGTATATGAAGTACGATTTTGAATCCATTATAGACAGACGCGGACTTGACGCCCTTGCCGTTGACGCCATCGGTACGGGCTGGGCACCCGATTCTCCAAAGGATGGCTTTGACGTTATCCCGATGTGGGTTGCGGATATGAATTTTCCCACCGTCCCCACGGTAGGCAGAGCTATCACCGAGAGAGTTTTGCATCCCGCCTTCGGTTATTTCGAGCCGAGAGATGAATACTTTGATTCAATCATCCGCTGGCAAAAGGAGCGTAACGGTGTTACCGAGCTGTCTCCCGAGCATATCGGATATGAAAACGGCGTTCTCGGCGGAGTCATTTCCGCCATCAATACCTTTTGCTCCCGCGGAGATAACGTCCTCGTTCACGGGCCTATCTATATGGGATTTTCTCATTCCCTTAAAAACAGCGGTTATAATATCGTTCTCAGTCCCCTCGTGCTTGACGAAAATGGCGTGTGGCGTATGGACTTTGAGGATATGGAAAATAAGATATCTCAAAACAATATACATGCAGCCATCTTCTGCTCTCCTCACAACCCTACGGGACGCGTATGGGAAAGGTGGGAGATCGAAAAGGCGATGGAGATTTTCCGCAAGCACGACGTATACGTTGTTTCCGACGAGATATGGTCGGATATTATCCTTAACGGCAACAAGCATATTCCCACTCAATCCGTAAGCGAAGACGCCCGCAACCGTACGGTTGCTCTTTACGCGCCGTCCAAAACCTTTAATCTCGCGGGACTTATAGGCTCTTATCACATAATCTATAACAAGCGTCTGCGCGACAGAGTGCTGAAGGAATCATCACTTTCCCACTATAATTCAATGAATATGCTTTCCATGTATGCTCTTATCGGCGCATATAAGCCCGAGGGTGAAGCGTGGGTAGACGAGCTTTGCGAGGTATTAAGCAATAACGTAAACTACGCCTGCGATTATATTAACGCCCATTTTGACGGCGTGACCGTATCCCGCCCTCAAGGAACCTATATGGTGTTTATCGACTGTGGAGAATGGCTGAAAAATCATAACTCTACTCTCGGGGAGCTCCTCAAATCAGGCTGGGACGTGGGAGTTGCGTGGCAGGATGGCAGACAGCACGGCGGCACCACTCATATCAGACTTAACCTTGCGCTTCCTTTCTCCCGTGTTAAGGAGGCACTTGAAAGAATGAACAAATACGTTTTCAACACGTAAATTTCCGTAAATCACCCCGCGAAGCCTTACGGCTTCGTGGGGACCCCGACAATCACCCCGCGAAGCCTTACGGCTTCGTGGGGACCCCGACAAAAAATCCCCGATGAAAAACATCGGGGATAAGCTTTATTCAAATAAGCTTACGAAAGCTGGCGTTTTTGCCTTGACCGTTTTTCCGTTAAGGTAGTTAAGTATACCTCTGTCGGTCTTGAAAGCAAATTTTACCGTATAGGAGCAAAGCTGTTGACAGGTATAGCCTTTCTTTCTGTCATCCTTGTTTACGGCGTACTTTCCGTCACCCAGGAGAGGGTGGCCGAGATAAGCGAAGGTTGCGCGTATCTGGTGTGTACGTCCCGTTATAAGTCTGATCTCAAGCAAAGAAAGGTCCTTTTCTTCGGCAATGACCTTGTAGCCCGTAATTGCGGTCTTCGTATCGGTGTTGGGCTTTTTATATACCTTTACCATATTTTCGCTTGCGTTCTTTTCTATGTATACCGTAACCGTATCTTCCTTTTTCGCAAGTATTCCGTGTACTGCGGCAAGATAAGTTTTTTCTATTTCACGTTCTTTTATAATATCGTTCATAATACGCAGTGCCTCTGCGTTTTTTGCGGCTATTACCAGTCCCGATGTGTTTCTGTCAATACGGTTACACAAGGCGGGCGCAAAGGAATTTTCCCTTTCGGGATCGTATTCGCCTTTTTTATAAAGGTACGCTTTTACGTTGTCAACGAGAGTGTTGCTTTCCTGCTTTTCGTCGGGCTGTACGGACATTCCTGCAGGCTTATCGGCAATAAGCACGTTCTCGTCTTCGTATACGACGTTCAAGGAAGGCGATAGGGAAGTGAAATCACTTTTTTTGGAGAGGAAGAACTCGTCGGAAATATAATAAGTGATTTCGTCACCTGCCATAACAACGGTGTTTTCCTTTGCGCGGACTCCGTTCACCTTTACGCACTTATTACGAATATATTTATAAAGAAGAGATTGCGGCATTGTACGAAAACGCTTTGACATATATTTGTCAAGCCTTTGGTTGCCGTCGTTTTTATTAATTGTTTCCGTCCGCATTAAATTCGCCTCCTCACAACCGATATTATACATTAAAAAAATCCTTTTGTAAATAGAAAACCGGCAGTGTTATACTGCCGGAATATATTAAAGG
This sequence comes from Clostridia bacterium, assembly GCA_017625615.1. Taxonomy (GTDB): domain Bacteria; phylum Bacillota; class Clostridia; order Oscillospirales; family CAG-382; genus SFLA01. Next base: position 554 of record JAGAKP010000037.1, on the reverse strand, counting down.
AACTTTTTTAACTTTTCTATATTCTGTTCTTCAAGTCGTATAAGTCCCAATGCCAAAGCCTTATCCTGCTTGCTTGCGCCCTTGCAGGCAGATAAATGCCTGCGCAGATCTGTTGCACCCGCAACGGTACCCATCAACAGCATTTCTGCAAGATGTGATACGCTGTCGTCTGTAAAAGCTCCGAATTTTATCATCGTGGAGGTTCGCAAAGCCGCCATAGGGGACATATCCCAATTATATGGCTTCTTTTCGGGCATCATGCTTTTTGACATTTTATATATTTTTTGATAATCGCGGTACTGTCTTTTAGTTTCCGCTAAAAAGTTTTCGTTTTCCGTTTCTGCGTTTATTTTCGGTATAGTGTACATACCCGTTTGCGCAGAACGGTGAATACATGCAAGAAGAGTATTGTTGTTCAAAACGGTATTCCTCCTTCAATTATATTATGTTTTTTGCTTTATAATTTATGTAAAAAAGAAAAGAATATTTTTTTACAATATTTTGATTTTTTATATTGACATTTCGTTTTTTAGGTGGTATAATAACGCCGTTGC
>JAGAKP010000036.1 GCA_017625615.1 Clostridia bacterium | reverse complement strand
TCGGCAAGCTCTTCGATACGGATCTGCTCATCGTGGATTCCCTTTTCGACCAAATACAATTCATCGGTATCCACATCCGAAGTGGCATAAATGAGTTTGCTTTTCAAAAGCTCGTATCCGTCTTCTCTCCCCTGCAACACCCGGGAGATTGCACGACAAATAGCGGCTTGCAGTTTTTTCTCCTCAAGCCCTTTTGAAAAATCACAATATTTATCCTTATGGTCCAGTCGGCTGATGCAACGCCAATAGTGATGAACACCGTCTTTTTTCTTAACGGTTTTGCGGCGGAAATGACTGCCGCATTCCTCACAAATGAGCAGTTCACTTAACACATATTTTGCACTGTATCTTCCTCGGCAGGAAATGGTATTGTCCGATTTACTGCGCAAAGCATTACGGCGAGCGAATTCTGCCATTGCCGCCTTAAATACATCACGCGGAATAATGGCAGGATGATCGTTAACCACCAAATATTTTGTTTTTTGTCCGTTGTTCGGTTTTTTCTTTTTGGTCAAACAATCCACACAGTAGGTTTTCTGATACATAACGTCGCCGCAGTACTTTTCATTTTGCAGTATGGCATGAATCGACGTTGTTTGCCAAGTGGTTTTGCCGGTGTAGGTCTTAATATTATTTTCTTCAAGCCATTGCTTAATTTGAAACGCACTTTTGCCGTCAAGATACAGATTAAATATCCAGCGAACTACCTCGGCTTCACTTTCCACGATGGTTATTTCTTTGGTAATCTTATCGCGTCGATAACCAAACATATTCATATTACTGCAGTAGGTACCGTTCTCCATTCGTTTGGATATACCCCACTTAACGTTGGCGCTGATGTTCTCACTCTCCGACTGTGCCATAACGCTGTAAATACCGATATAAGTTTCGCTGTCCTCTTTAAGCGAGTTGATATTCTGCTCCTCAAAATAGATAGCGATGCCCATCGCCTTGAGTTTACGCACATAGGACAAACTATCCACGATATTTCTTGCAAAGCGGGAAACCGATTTTGTCAGGATCATATCGATTTTACCCTTTTCGCAATCCTTTATCATACGCAAAAATTCATCACGCTTTTTGACCTGTGTTCCTGTAATACCTTCATCGGCGTATACGTCCACATACTCCCATTTTTCGTTATTAGCAATATATCGGGTATAGTAATCTTTTTGAACGCGGTAACTGTTAAGTTGGTCCTCATCATCGGTAGACACACGGCAATAGGCGGCAACCTTGATTCGTTTACCAAATTCCACGCGGGAAGTTTTACTTGCATCAGCAGGTATTTTGGTAATAACCCGTCTTCTTTCAGCAGTTTCAACCATTGTCGCACACCTCCTCATTACCGATTTCTTTATCGTTAATGAAGCGGATACGGATATTGGCATCCGGCTGAATAATAATGGCAGATACCGTCTTTTTCATAAAAGGAATATCTAACACCTGTTCATCCTCAGGCTCGTATTCCGAAAACAAATCAAAAAGCTCGTCCGAAACACTTGCGGAAGGGTCAATTGACATCTCCGAAAACTTGTCCGTCACGTTTTCGTGTATCATCTTCATAATCGGATGAAACATCGGGCTTGCCTCTGTTAGCATAAACTTTATCTGCCTATCTTTAAGCCGAATGTCCTTTGATGGTACATATCTGCTTTCTTCCCTAGGGAGCATAACAAGGTAAGGCTGATTTTTCACCGCATTCATAACCGTTTGTATCCTTGAAAACAGCAATGGGTCATCCAAATATTTCGTTGTAGCGGGACAACCGCCCATACAAAGCCAACGTTCACGCACTTTATACTTGCTTTTGCGTGTAAAATGCTTGCCGCAGGTTTCACATACGGTGGTTGCTTTAAGGTAGGCCACTTCCTCTGTGTCTTTTTCTCTGACACCGCCCTTTTCTGCCTTTTGCTTGACTGCTTTATCAAAGATTTCCCCATCAACAATACGCGGATATTCTTCATCTCCACAGTAATGCTCATTATCAATGATACGGCAAACCATATTTTTGGTCCACTGAGTCTTATCCTTATAGTAGGATATCTCCTTTGCAGTCAGCTCTTTGGCAATTTCCAAGAGTGTACAACCGGATAAATAATCTCTAAAGATTTTTTGGATTACCAACGCTTCCTCAGGCACAACATAATACTCAAACTGGTCCTTACGATAACCGTAAAAAATACGTCTTAATTCCATGCAATCGCCTCCTTTAGGAGTATGCCGGATTTAATCTCAAAGCACAGTTTATCTTGCTCGACGGTAACACGCTCTACAACACCGTTAAAGATATTTTCATCAAACCACAAAATAGCCTTTGGCTGCGACTCAAGATAAAGAATAAGCTGACGCAATTCATCAATACACTGTTCATCCTCATCATCAGCGAGTAATTTATTGCGTCTGGTTCGAAGCGCTGATATCTTTTTCCTGTCAGCAATGGTTCTGTCGTTATATATGCCATCATCGATAATGCCCGCCTCATATTGTTCCGTATAAAAGGCAAGTCTATCTGCTATCTTTACCAATTCCTCATCGATATCAATAACCTCAGAGCGTGTTTTGGTAACCGCCGCTTTGAGTTCAACAAGACGTGTCAAGGTGCTTTTCAGCAGTTCGTTTTCATACTGTCGGAGCTTGTTATACATATTGCAAAAGGTTCGCCCAATAACCTCTTCGCTTAAAGGGTGAGTACAGCAACGCTGACCGGCAGTGCCGTCCTTCGAGCACACCCAGTAAACGATATTATTTTGCACCCTTCTTTTGTAAGCCCAACCGCAGTCCACACAGAATATTTTACCGCTGAAAAAGTATTTTTGAGGAGCCGCCTTCAAGGCCTCTTTTTCCATATTCCTTTTCAGCATTTCCTGAACAGCAGCAAAGGTGTCCCTATCCAGCACTGCCTCATGAGAATTTGTCACATAATACTGGTCTACCTCTCCCCTGTTTCTCCTGTTGCGGAAAGGCAGTTCCTCCGGCGTATATGTTTTTTGGTGACGTGTATCACCGATATATTTCTCATTACTGAGAATATACCTGATCCTTTCTTTACCCCAAGGTTTACCCGGCACATCCTGCCCATTCAGCTCTTGTGCGATCTTACCAAAGCCCATACCCTGCAGATAATACCTAAAGATTTTGCGTACAACTTGGGCCTCTTCAGGTATCGGTATTAAGGTATCGTCTTCGATTCGAAAACCGAACGGTGCATTCAAAAAGGTAAACGTACCCGTTTCCATACGCATCTGATTAGACCTTCTGACACGTCTGGAATTGGCATGGGATTCCTCTTGAGCGAAAGCACTTTTAATGTACAGAACCAGCTCGTGATTCATGCTTTCTGTATCTATACCGTCGCTTTCAAAGAACACCGATACACCAAGCTTTTTAAGTTCTCTGACGTAT
>JAGAKP010000035.1 GCA_017625615.1 Clostridia bacterium | reverse complement strand
CAAGGGTTATCTGCCTGCTTTTTTCCATACCTATACGCTTGCCCAGCGCCTTTCCTCCTACGGTGACGGAGGAAACGAGAGCGGTAAGGGATAAGGTGAGCCAAAAAGCAAGCTCGGAATCAAGATTTGAAAAGAGCACCACGGCAATGGACGCCGCGGAAGCACCCGAAACGACACCGCAGATGTCGCCCACTATATCGTTACAAAAGGAGGATACCTTTTCCGCGTTGGCAATAAGCCATACGGCACGCTTGCCGACGGGGTTTTTCTTCGCCGCCATGGCGTTGAAGGCAGCCATATCGGCAGTGGTAACGGCAAGTCCGATCATATCGAAGACGATACCCAGTAAAATAAATATAAGCAGCACCGCAAGTGCTGCCCACACGGGGAGATCCTCCAAGGCTTCGCCGGACAGCAACGACAGCAAAGCGGTCATAACGAAGCTGAATATAAATGCAAAGGTTATCCAGATGCGCCGGGAGCGGCGCTTGGATTTTTCTTTTTCGTTTTTCATGGTTTTTCCTAAATACGTTGTAAAAATTGTTGAATGTAATTACGTAATGAATGAGGAACGAGGAACGAGAAACGAGGAATTATGGTTGATTTTTGCAAGGTGTTGCAAAAATCTTCCAAATAATTTTCGATATGTTCCGTCTGTAGTAGTGAAAATCTGAAGGGCGCGGAGCAGCCTCACCCCAAGAAAACTTCGTTTTCTCGGGGACCCCGAAACGGATGCAGAAAACATCTTTCGCGATCGGAGATCGGGAACCCCGAAAAATGCACGCATTTTTTGGGGACCCCTCGGAGAGCTGTAGTAATCTACTGCCTCCCGAGCGAAAGTGTTTAAAAAAACGCAAATAAGAAAAAATTTTGAGGGCGAATTTCGTCCGAAAAATTTTTACCTTATAATTACTGCTGTGGAGTGCGGGATGACGGCGGGGTTCCCCGCAAAACCAAGGGTTTTGTGGGGTGCATTCGAGGACGCCGTCCCCTACGGTTGGTGCAGAACCTAACTGCACATTATACCCGTTTGCGTTTTTTGGTCTGCGCCGAATGAACGCGCACCCAATGGCTGTTTGTTTAATGGCGACACGGTACGTAGACCTTGCGGCTTACGGTCAAGTAGGATTTCCCCGCGCTCTCCTTCTCGTCGCCGATGAAGGGGTTCCCCATTAAAGACCGCGGCGGAGCATCGCTGCATCCGCGACTTGATTGCCTATGAGTCCGCACTGTAATCCGCACCGTGCCCATGCGTGTTTATCTGCCACGATAACAGTCTAGGCGTTTTCCGCCATAGCACAAAAACGTTTTCTTATCTTCTTTTGCAGACATGATTTCAAACGCGATTTATTCGGGGCTCGGTAGCTAATCTCACCCCGACGTGAACGTTATCCGCCATGACCCACTCAAAGCCGGCTACATCTATCCACAGCATCTGTAAAGGTCGTACCGCGTGATAGGTCTAATCTTAATCACGTAGCCCCTATCTCCAAGCGAAAGTCCGCCACGTAGAAAAAGCCTCAAAGGAAAGTGGGGTAGCCGCCCCATGCCGTTGGGGTGCGCCCACAGTCCATTCTCCCAGCATCCACCCTGAACTGGGCGTACAAAGCAAACACCAGGAGCTTCATCGATTTGCCGTTTGACGTATTTTTAGGCACGCCTTCAAAAACGCCGTGCTAACTAGAATACTGCGCCATCGCATATTCATTATAGCACAAAATTGCATAAAATCAAGGGGAAAGTGTTATTTTTATTCAATATTTATGCAAAGAGATGAAAATGCGGAAACCACCCCAAGAAACCTTTGGTTTCTCGGGGACCCCGGAATGAGAAATGAGGAATGAGAAATTATGGTTGATTTTTGTTCGTGTGCGAACAAAAATCTTCCGAACCTTTTACCTCTTCACTTTTCAATCTTCACTCTTAACTTTTTTCGGAAGGGGACAAGCCCCTTCCCTACATACGCGCCGCGGGTGTTTGCAAACCGTAGGGGCTGACGTCCCCGTCAGCCCGCAAGGGCAAACTTCACTGCCGCGAGGCAACTTCACTTGCGCGTAGCAAAAATTATATTAATTTGAAATTCGCATAATGCGAATTTCTACCGAAATTTCTCATTCCTCATTTCTCATTCCTCGTTTCTTCGTTGACTTTTTCTCTCTTTACCTATATAATGTACTTATCAATCCCCTTTGGAGGAGAAAAAATGAACGTGAAAAAGATACTTTCCTTTATACTTGCCTTTGCTTTCGTGTACTCCCTTGTTCCCGCCTTCGGCGCGTCTGCCGCGACGGTAACGTGGAACGCAAACAAGGTAAACGTAAATTCCTATACCGAAAAGGACGCCATTCTCTTTACCTCCGCATTCGGCAAGGATACCCTTCCCGCCGCCGCCTACCACGATTATTCCTGGTGGCGCGTTATCGTTTGCGATTACGATTACGACGCGGGCGTGTACAAGGTAATAAGCCTTAACAACACCACCGGCACGGGAATGTCAAAGACTGCGGTCATTCCCAAAAACGGCTTCGTTATTGCCGACTGCTATTCCGCTTCCTTTGACGGGCTGGTAAACGTGAAGGTGGGCGACAGTGCGTACCTTTATATGAGCAAGGACGGCAAGACCGCAAAGGTCACCTTCGGCGGTACGGCTTCGGGCACTCCTCACGCTCCCGTTGCCGGCATTGATATGCCCGAAACCAACCTTTCCCACATGGGCACCACTCCCGCAACCGACGACGGCTTTACCGTAAAGATAAAAAACTACGATAAAAACACCGAATATTACCTTATGGCAAACGACGCCACCGTCTGCGAGGACGGCGTTGCGGTGATAAACCCCAAAAAGCTTACGTCGGATACCCTTGAGATACCCGCAAGCACCTTTAAAAACGCCGATATGCTCACCGTTTCTCTGTGGGCGAAAAAGGACGGCAGGTATTCGCCCGTGGTCCGCACGAAGATGGTGGTATTCAACGATACCGCCTTTACAAGCGAGCTTTCCTCCAAGACCGTGGTTGCCTTTGGAGACAGCCTTACCGCATTTACGGGCTGGGTGAAGGGTATGCTTCCCGTTATCGGCACCGACGTTATCAACAGCGGCGTGGGAGGCGATACCACTGCTATGGGAAAATCGCGCTTCAAGCGGGACGTTCTTGATAAAAACCCCGATATCTGCATAATAAATTTCGGTATGAACGATCAGGCGGAGGTGGTTTCCACCGGCAAGCCCAACCTCGCTCTTGACGCTTACACCGCAAATATGCGTTATTTTATAACCGAGCTTCAGAAGATAAAATGCCACGTGGTGCTGGTGACTCCCCACAAGCCCCACAACGCGCAGAATTATTATTCACCCGGACAGTACGGGCTGGATTATACGGGCGCACATATGGATTCCTTCTGCAACGCGGTGAGAGACCTTGCGGCTGAATACGGCTGTACCCTCGTTGATATAAACAAAATGGCAAAAAACGAGGATATGTCGAAATTTACAATGATGTACGACGGTATTCACTGCAGTGAGTACGGCCACAGCAAGTATCTGGAGTGGATAACCGCCGAGCTTCTTAAGTCCTACGGTTTTGCGGGGGACGCCAACAACGACGGCAAGGTGGACGAAAATGATGCAAAGTGGGCAAAAGAATTGGTTTTATCCCACGACGAGCATATGGAATGTCTGGATTTCAACCGCAACGGCAGAATTGATATTAACGATTATCTGTACTTAAAGCGCTATCTCAGCGGCAACGGAGAACTCAAATGGACAAAATAGACCACAGCGGGCACCGCAACCGCATACGTGCGCGTCTGTTTTCGGGAGAAGTGCCCTGCGGAACCGACGACGAAATACTTGAGGTACTGCTGTTCTACGCCGTTCCCCGCGGGGACACCCGTCCCATAGCGGAGGCGCTTATAGATAAATTCGGCTCACTCCGCGGGGTGGCAAACGCCACCAAGTCCGAGCTGACCTCCGTTAAGGGGGTGGGGGAAAAGACCGCCATATTTTTGCAGACGGCGGCGTTCCTTACACGGAATACGGAATTGCCCGAGGAAAGGGTATACCTCAACGAATACGAAGAAAAGCGCGATTTCTTCTGCGCTTTGCTCTCCCGCCTCGACCACGAGGAGGTGTGGGCGGCGTGCCTTTCGGAAAAGGGACAGCTTCTTTCGGCAACGCGCCTTTCCCGCGGAACGAAGTCGGGAGCGCGGTTCAGCCACCGCGCACTGCTGAAGGCGGTGCTGGACAGCGGAGCCGCGGCGGTAATTCTCGCCCATAACCATCCCGACGGGTCAACGCGCCCCTCGGGCGATGACGTTATCACCACCCGCGTGGTATCGGATCTGCTGTCAAAAATAGCGTGCAGATTGGAAGAGCACGTGATAGTATGCGGAAATAAGATCGTCCCCGTAAGATAGAAAAACATACGCAAAGGGCAGTCGACAGACTGCCCTTTTTAAACTATGAACTTGACGTCACCCCTGCGGGGTGAGTTACATGCGCTTTTGCAAGCGCGTTACGTGCGCCCCGAAACGGAGCGCGTTACATGTCGCGAAAAACTCGCGACGTAATGGAAAAAAATCCGCATGCGGATTTTTACCGAAACGTTGCGCGGGACGCGCAACATGTCACGCACCGATAGGTGCATGTAGCGCACCGATAGGTGCATGTCACGCACTCGAATAGTGCCTTTCATTTTCCCATTACTTCCAATATCCTCTCGTAAACTCCTTGGGCTTATCCGTGTTCTTTTCGTCGGTTATTACAAACAGACGGTTGTGGGGGATATCCTTATCAAGGAGATAGGTGGGAACGGAATTGAAAATAAGATTTCTGTGTCCGTATTCGCCCTGCATGGGGAAGGAAGCCCCCGTGCGGTCGGTAAGGGTTGCTTTGCATCCCTTAACACAGCCCGATATCTTTTTGATAATACAGTTTTCGGTGTGCATAAGCACCTGCCTGCCGAAAACGGGGTATTCGCCCATATCGGTTTTAACCGCCCTCGGTGTCACCTCGGGGGAAACGCATATACCCGAAAATCCCATTTGCTCAAAGACATTCGCGGTGCGGGAGTTGGTCACGTTAAGCACTTCTCCGCCGTAGACGGCAAATCCCCGGCACATATCTATCTGTGCGAGGTTTGTGACCGTAACGCGGGAAACTCCCATTTTACGGGCGTTTTTAAGTATTTCCTTTATCTCCGCTTCCTCCGCCGTGGTTATTACGCGGGGAAGGAGCAGGGATATTTTTTTAATATCGTATTTGGTTTTTCCGTCCCATTTCCAAAGGGGAATATCTATTCTTGCGGCGTCCTCGGGCACGGGGAACAGGCTTTCACCCCAATAAAGTCGGTAAATATCTCCCTTAACGGGATCGAAGACCAAGTCTTTTTTTATAACCTCAAAGGGCTTTTTGCTTGCCGCGGGTGCGTTTTGAGCTAATATTTCTGCCTTCAAGCCGCCCAGCGCCTCTCGGCGCAATGCGTTTACGGCAGAGGCGGGCATAAAAATTCCTTCCTCCGCTTCCACCGCGGCAGAAATTACCTTAAACCCGCTGCCGCCGCTTTTTTTAAGGCGGGATTCAAGCTCACTTGCTTCCGTGCCCTTGCCCGTGGCGGAAAGGGACGCACCCGTTGCGGTATGGCTGATTTCACCGCAAACGGCGGTAACGAAGGTCTGCTCCTTTCCGAAAAAGCCGTAAATATCAACATTTTTTTCGGGCAGGGGAGGTATATCCGTATCCGTTTGGCGGGTCTTTATCTTGTCCTCCTCCTTGCGGATGCCGAACATATCAGCACCCTTTTTGCCCCTATAGTACCCGTCGGAAAAGCCGCTGCGGGAAAATACCGCTTCAAGGGCACGCTTTTCCTCTGCCTTTGGGGCGCGGATCTGGTCGATAAGAGTGCGGTAGGTGCTGGTCACCGAATAAACGTATTGAGGGGATTTCATTCTGCCCTCGATCTTAAGAGATGCCACCCCGTCGGAGATCAGCGCGGGAATATGGTCGGCAAGGCACATATCCTTTAAAGAGAGGTGGTGTCCCCCCTCGTAGGGAAGACGGCAGGGCTGTGCGCACTGACCGCGGTTTCCGCTCCGCTTGCCGATAAAGGAGGACATAAGACATCCGCCCGATTGGCTCACGCAGTAGGCACCGTGGATAAACGCTTCAATTTCAATACCCGTTTTTATACATTCCCGTATTTCGTCCCCCGTTGCCTCACGTGCGATGACAACACGCTCAAGCCCCATTTCCGCCGCCTGCAAAACGCCTGCCGCGGAGTGTATGCACATCTGGGTGGAGCCGTGGAGTGTAAGGGCGGGAAAATGTGTTTTTATTTCTCTTGCCAGACCGAGGTCCTGTATAATAATACCGTCGCACACCTTGTTTTCATATAAAAACCGTGCAAAGTCAAGGGCTGCTTCCACCTCTCGGTCGGTTACGAGGGTGTTAAGGGTGATATATAATTTTTTGCCGAGAAAATGCACCTTTTCGGCGGCAACGAGCAGCTCGTCGTTATTAAAATTGCCCGCATACGCACGGGCGCCGAAGGATACACCTGCAAGATACACCGCGTCCGCACCGGCGCTCAGCGCCGCGTCAAGGCAGAGCATATTTCCTGCGGGAGAAAGAAGCTCGGTCAAAATAATCACCACCAAGTAAGAGTATGGATATATTATATAGGCTGGCGGAGAAAATGTCAACGAGAAACGAGAAAACCACCCCACAAAACCGCAGGTTTTGCGGGGACCCCGGAACGAGAAATGAGAAACGAGAAACGAGGAACTATGGTAAAAATCCGCTGAACGCGGATTTTGGTTTTATTATTTTTTTGCGGGCGATTCGTGAATCGCCCCTACACACTCGCCGTGGATGTTTGCAAACCGTAGGGGCGCATCACGATGCGCCCGCGAACTGTTCGCACTAATATGCCCTTCGGGCGTTACATGCGCCTGAACGGCGCGATACATGCACCCTCACGGGCGCGTTACATGTTGCGCGTTCCGCGCAACGTTTCGGTAAAAATCCGCGTAACGCGGATTTTGGTTTTATTATTTTTTTTGCGGGACGATAAGGATATCGTCCCCTACGGTTTGTGCGTCGCCGCGGGTGTTCGATAACCGTAGGGGCTGACGTCCCCGTCAGCCCGCAAACTGTTCGCACTGCAGTACCGCGAGGCAACTTCGCTTGCGCGTAGCAAAAAAACATATTAATTTGAAATTCGCATAATGCGAATTTCTACCGAAATTTCTCATTTCTCGTTCCTCATTTCTCGTTCCGGGGTCCCCGAGAAACCAAAGGTTTCTTGGGGTGGTTTCCTCGTTTCGCTTGACATATCTTTCGTTTTGTGGTACTATTAGGAGAATATAAAAAACTTCTTTTTATCGGGAGAAAAAGTATATGAACAACAACGAAAAAACAATGGAAAAAATCGTTGCCTTTTGTAAAAACAGAGGATTTGTTTACAGCGGCAGCGAAATATACGGCGGTCTTGCAAACGCTTGGGACTACGGCCCTTTGGGTGTTGAGCTGAAGAACAACATCAAGCGCGCTTGGATGAAGAAGTTCGTGCAGGAGAGCAGATACAACGTAGGCTTGGATTCCGCTATCCTTATGAACAGAGAGACCTGGGTGGCATCGGGACACGTGGTTAACTTCAACGATCCTCTTATCGACTGCAAGAGCTGTAAGATGCGCCACCGCGCCGACCAGTTGATCGAAAAGTGGAACAAGGAGCAGGGCATCGAAATGCACGTTGACGGTATGTCCAACGACGAAATGTACGACTATATCGTCGAAAACGGCGTTACCTGCACCTGCGGCAAGTGCGATTTTACTCCTATCCGCAAATTCAATATGATGTTCAAGACCTTTCAGGGCGTTACCGAGGACAGTCAGGCAGAGGTATATCTCCGTCCCGAAACCGCGCAGGGTATATTCGTTAACTTCAAGAATATCCAGCGCACCACCCGCCGCAAGATTCCCTTCGGCGTTGCACAGGTCGGTAAGTCCTTCAGAAACGAGATCACTCCCGGTAACTTTATCTTCCGTATCCGCGAGTTTGAGCAGATGGAGCTTGAATTCTTCTGCAAGCCCGGCACGGAGCTTGATTGGTTCGTATATTGGAAGGATTACTGCTATAACTGGCTCGTAAACCTCGGCATAAAGCCCGAAAATATCCGTATGCGTGACCACGATCCCAAGGAATTGGCTCACTATTCCAACGCCACCACCGACTTTGAGTTTATGTTCCCCTTCGGATGGGGCGAATTATGGGGTGTTGCCTCCAGAACCGACTTTGACCTTAAGGCACATTCCGCTCATTCGGGCGAGGATCTCACCTATTTCGACCCCGAAACCAATGAAAAGTACGTTCCTTACGTTATCGAGCCTTCCCTCGGCGCAGACAGAGTTCTGCTTGCCTTCCTCGTCGACGCATACGACGAAGAGGACCTCTCCAAGGACGGCAAGGAGGATATCCGTTACGTGCTCCGTCTCCATCCCGCTCTCGCGCCCTATAAGTGCGCAGTGCTTCCCCTTTCCAAGAAGCTGGGCGATCAGGCTAAGGAGATCTACTACGACCTTTGCTCCGACTTTATGTGCGAATACGACGAAGCGGGCAGTATAGGCAAGCGTTACCGCAGACAGGACGAGATCGGTACTCCCTTCTGCGTGGTATACGATTTCGAATCTGTTGAGGACGGCTGTGTGACCGTACGCGACCGCGACACTATGGAAAGCGTGAGAATGCCCATAAGCGAAGTTAAGGGTTATATTGCAGAAAGAATTAAGTTTTAAGCTAACGCTTAAAAAACGAGAAACGAGGAAACCACCCCAAGAAACCTTTGGTTTCTCGGGGACCCCGGAACGAGGAACTTCGGAAGCTTTTTGCACGGCTGTGCAAAAAGCAACCATAATTTCTCATTCATCATTCATCATTCCTCATTGATATTAAAGGGAGAATTTTATGAAACGTCTATTGCAAATATTAAAATTCTCCCTTTCTTCTTTTATCGCGTGGGCATTAGAGTTTCTGCTGTACGATATACTCATTCTTATATGGGTAGACGATGCGGCGGTGCGCGCCTTATACTACGTGGCGAGAATTATAATTTTAATTCCCAATTTTATAATCAACAGACAAATGGTCTTCAGCAAAAACGCGTCCGTCGGCAAAGCGGCGGTAAAATTCGTCTTTTTACAGCTTTTAATGATGATCGTCGCCGCTGAATCCACACATCTGTTATCAAAACTTGTGGATATCGGCGAGGTGCTTACGCCCATCGTGGTCCGAGTTCCCGTAGACCTGGCGTTGTTTGTCCTTTCCTACTTCGTACAGAAATTATGGATATTTAAAGATAAACAATAATGTCGCTCGGTAAAAGATCACCCCGAAATAAAAACGGCGAGAAATCGCCGTTTTTTTAATGAGAAACGAGAAACGAGAAATGAGGAATTATGGTAAAAATCCGCGAGAAATCGCGGATTTTGGTTTTTATTTACGGGACGTCGAGGACGCCGTCCCCTACGGTTTGTGCATAGCCGTGGGTATTCGATAAT
>JAGAKP010000034.1 GCA_017625615.1 Clostridia bacterium | reverse complement strand
TTTGATGATCTGCACGCCGAAAAAAATATATACGAGAGTTTGGAAAATGATCCAAAAGATTTCAACGTAAGGATAATACATCATATCCGGTGTGGGATTGAGATATACGGCGATACCGATAGCCGCCGCAAGCACAACAAGCTTACATACGAACCACGTAACTGAAGGTCCAACGAGGCTGTACCACTTCATAAGCTCTTTTGTTGAAGGCTTGTATTCAATTTTTTCATCAGAAACGGTATACAAAATATCACCTCTTGTTTTTAGTATAGCACACAGATTGTATAAAAGCAATAGAAAAAAGTCTTTCCGAAAAAATTCGGAAAGACTTTAATGCTACATATTTGAAAGTAAATTATCAATAAACTGCTTTGCGGCGCGGGCGCTTCTTCCGCCCTTTTCAAGGGCGAAGCGTTCGGCAAGAATAAACAGCTCTTCTTCGGGAAGGTCAATTCCCTTTTCCTCCGCAAGATAAGATACTATATGGAGATACGTCTGCTTATCGGGCTTATAGAAGGAGACCTGAATACCGAAGCGCGCGGACAGTGAAAGTATCTCCTGCAAGGTATCGTTGCGGTGAACGTCATCACCGTCACGAGAGGAGAAGGATTCCTTTACGAGATGTCTGCGGTTGCTGGTAGCGTATATCGCCACGTTGCGGGACTTAGCGGAAACGCTTCCCTCAAGAATAGCCTTGAGAGCGCTGAAGTTATCGTCGTCCTTTTGGAAGGAAAGGTCGTCGATAAAGATAATAAACTTAAGGGGATTTACGCTTAATTCATCCAGCACGGCGGGAAGGGCGTGAAGCTGCTCCTTGCGCACCTCAAGAATACGGAGTCCCTTTGAATAAAGCTCGTTGACAACAGCCTTTACGGTAGAGGATTTGCCCGTGCCCGCGTCACCTGTGAGAAGTATATTTGCGGCAGGCTTGCCCTCAAGAAGTGCAAGGGTGTTATCGAGAATTATTTTCTGCTCCCGCTTGTAATCCACAAGTGAAGAAAGACGGGTACGGTCGGGGTTGCGGACGGGAACGATTTTATGGTCGCCGTCAATATAAAACATACGGTATTTCGAATAAATGCCGTAGCCGTAAACGCCTACGTTATCACACCGCATACGGTACTGAGCGGGAATATCTACCTTTTCCACGTCGAAATCGGGAAGATAGCCCGAATAATCGATATGCTCTTTAAGCATCTGCGGAGTTATTTCCGATATGCGTTGAAGAATATCAAGCTCTGCTTTTACAGCTTCTTCCAATGCAGGCGAAGGAGTTTTTCCTGCGCCGACGGTACGCAGATATACGTTTTCATCATCGTTTACCACGCTTTGAAGATGGGAAGCGAAGGTTTTTTCGCAGGAAAATACCTCGGAAACGAAATTGGAATAGGCTGACACTCGGTCGAAAACGTCATCCTCTGTGCAAAAAAACTCGCACAGCGCGGAGATAACGCTGTCATCATACAGCTTTCGGAACACGGAAAGGGACAAAAGGCTTGTATAAAGCTCCTTTAAACCGTTTGTATTCATCAGTTAAGTATCGCACCTTTCGCACCGCTGGAAACCAATGCGGCGTAGCGTTTGAGATAGCCTGAAAGAGGCTTTGTCTTGGGAACGAAGGATGCCATACGCTCCTTCAGCTCCGCGTCGCTTATCTTAAGCTCAAGAGTGTTTTCGGGAATATTTATGCTGATGATATCGCCTTCTTTTACAACTCCGATAACACCGCCCGAAGCCGCCTCGGGAGAAACGTGGCCGATACAAGCGCCTCTCGTCGCACCGCTGAAGCGTCCGTCGGTAATAAGCGCAACGGAATTGCCAAGTCCCATTCCCATAATGGCAGAGGTGGGATTAAGCATCTCACGCATACCGGGACCGCCCTTGGGTCCCTCGTAGCGGATAACCACGACGTCGCCGGGGTTAATTTTGCCCGCATCTATAGCCGCCTGAGCGTCCTCCTCGCATTCAAAAACTCTTGCGGGGCCTTCGTGCACGAGCATTTCGGGAAGAACGGCGGAACGTTTTACAACGCTTCCCTCGGGAGCGAGGTTACCCTTAAGCACTGCGATACCACCCGTTTCGCTGTAAGGAGCTTCTATGGGACGGATGACCTCGGAGTCGAGATTAACACAGTCCTTGATATTTTCGCCTACCGTCTTGCCCGTAACGGTTATACATTCGGTATTGAGAAGGCTCTTTTTGTTAAGCTCGTTCATTACTGCGTAAACGCCGCCCGCTTCGTTGAGATCCTCCATATAAGTAGGACCTGCAGGAGCGAGATGGCAAAGATTGGGTGTTTTTGCGCTGATGCCGTTGGCAATATCAAGGTCTATATCTATACCGCATTCGTGGGCGATTGCGGGAAGATGAAGCATACTGTTGGTGGAACAGCCCAGCGCCATATCCACGGTAAGTGCGTTTTGGAATGCCGCTTCAGTCATAATATCGCGGGGACGGATGTTCTTTTCAAGCATTTCCATTACAGCCATACCTGCGTGCTTTGCAAGCTCTATTCTTGCGGAATATACGGCGGGAATAGTGCCGTTACCTTTAAGTCCCATACCGAGCACCTCGGTAAGGCAGTTCATAGAGTTTGCGGTATACATACCCGAGCAGGAGCCGCAGGTGGGACACACCTTGCACTCGAACTCCTCAAGAGCGCATCCGTTGATCTTACCTGCGTTATACTGTCCGACCGCTTCGAACATACTGGAAAGGCTTCTCTTTTTGCCTCCCACTCTGCCTGCAAGCATAGGACCTCCGCTGACGAAGACGGTGGGAATATTAAGACGTGCCGCCGCCATAAGGAGACCCGGTACGTTTTTATCACAGTTAGGAACCATAACAAGCGCGTCAAAGCCGTGGGCACGAACCATAGCCTCGGTGGAATCGGCGATAAGGTCGCGGGTAACGAGAGAGTACTTCATACCCTCGTGTCCCATAGCGATACCGTCACAAACGGCGATGGCGGGAAATACAACGGGATTTCCCCCTGCCATTGCTACGCCCATACGGACGGCTTCAACGATCTTATCAAGATTCATATGACCGGGAACTATCTCGTTATAGGAGCTGACGATACCTATCATCGGCTTATCGAGCTCTTCCTTTGTCATTCCCAGTGCGTGATACAGTGATCTGTGAGGCGCGTTGCCTGCGCCCTTTATAATACTTTCCATAAAGATTAACTCCTTTAAAGCATATACGAAATCCCGAAGACACGTAAATACGTGCCTCCGGGGGTATTTAAAAAGGATCAGTTATTGATAAGCTTATCCTCGTCGCTCCAGCTGTAAAGCTTGCGGATATCCTCGCCGACTATTTCGGAGGGATGCTCGGAAGCCAGCTTACGCATAGCGTTGAAGTGAACCTGAGCGCCTGCGTCGGACATATCAAGCAGGAAGTCCTTTGCGAAGGTGCCGTCCTGAATGTCCTTAAGTACCTTCTTCATTGCCTTCTTGGTGTCCTCGGTAATGATCTTGGGTCCGGTTACGTAATCGCCGTATTCAGCGGTGTTGGAGATGGAATATCTCATACCGGAGAAGCCGCTCTGATAAATAAGGTCAACGATAAGCTTCATTTCGTGGATACATTCGAAATAAGCGTTTCTGGGGTCGTAGCCTGCTTCTACGAGAGTTTCAAAGCCTGCCTGCATAAGAGCGCATACGCCGCCGCAGAGAACTGCCTGCTCACCGAAAAGGTCGGTTTCGGTTTCGGTGCGGAAGTTGGTTTCAAGAACGCCTGCACGTGCGCCGCCGATACCGAGAGCGTATGCAAGACCGATCTCAAGAGCGTCGCCGGTAGCGTCCTGCTCAACTGCGATAAGACAAGGAACGCCCTTGCCTGCCTGATATTCGCTTCTTACGGTGTGGCCGGGACCCTTGGGAGCAACCATTATTACGTTTACGTTCTTGGGAGGCTTGATGCAGCCGAAGTGGATATTGAAGCCGTGCGCAAAAGCAAGAGTTTTGCCTTCGGTAAGGTTGGGCTCGATGCTTTCTTTATAAAGCTTAGCCTGCTTTTCATCGTTGATGAGGATCATAATGAGGTCAGCCGCTTTTGCAGCGTCTGCCGCAGTCATAACGGTAAGTCCCTGAGCCTCTGCTTTTGCCCAGCTCTTGCTTCCGTTATAAAGACCTACGATAACGTTTACGCCGCTGTCCTTAAGGTTAAGTGCATGTGCGTGACCCTGAGAGCCGTAGCCGATTATTGCAACGGTCTTGCCGCTGAGCTTTTGAAGATCGCAATCCTGCTGATAAAAAATTCTGTTCATAATATATACCTCTTTCTGTAAATACGTTTATTAAAGATTGGTTACTCTGCGAATGGTGGTTCCGCCGCGCTCAAGTGAAGCCGCGCCGGTGCGGCATATCTCAAGTATATTGTAATCGCGGAGGAGGTTGATGAACGCGTCGATCTTGTGGCTGTCGCCAACCATCTGGATCATTGTGGATTCGCGGGTGTAGTCTACTATCTTGCCCTCAAAGGCATCCACTGCGGCGCGTACGTCGTTTCTTGTTTCCGCATCGTTTGCCACCTTGACCAGCAAAAGCTCTCTGCTGACGGTTTCTGCAGGGTCAAGATCAACTATGGAGCAAACGTCGGGAAGCTTATAAAGCTGATTTATAAGCTGTTGCTTGCTGATATCGTCGCCTTCGGAAAGGACGGTGATACGGGAATACTTTGCGGATTCGGTTTCGCTCACCGTAAGCGCGCTGATGTTGAACTGTCTGCGGCGGAACATACTGGTGACGCGGTTAAGAACACCGAATTGGTTATTAACAAGGATCGCAACGGTAAATCTTTTCATAATCAGTCACCTATCCTTACTATAATATCGTCCATAGAACCGCCGGGAGGCAGCATGGGAAGTACGAATTCGTCCTTATCGATAGCGCAGTCGATGATATAAGGACCGTCGCAATTAAAGGCTTCCGTAAGTGACTTTTCAAGCTCGTCCAAGGTCAAAGCTCTGCTTCCTTTTGCTCCGAATGCCTGAGCAAGTGCTACGAAATCCGTTTTTCTGTCTAAAACGGTATTGGAATAATGCTTATCAAAGAACAAAGTCTGCCACTGACGGACCATTCCAAGCACGCCGTTGTTCATAATAAGTATGACTACGGGAAGATTTTCGGATACGGCGGTAGCCATTTCGTTAAGACACATACCGAAGCTTCCGTCGCCCGTAATAAGCACGCTTCTTTCCTTGGTGCCAAGCTGTGCGCCGATAGCCGCGCCGAGACCGAAGCCCATAGTACCGAGACCGCCGCTGGAAATAAATCTGCGTGTGCTTCCGAATTTAACGTACTGTGCCGCCCACATCTGATGCTGACCGACGTCTGTGGCAACGGGAGTATTTGCGGTAAGATGCTTGTTAAGGGTATTGATAACGGCACGGGGTGTCATTCCCTCGCGGTTATCAAGTCCCGCCTCTTCGTCCCTTCTGAACTGCTCAACAACCGCCTGCCACTGAGGACGGACAGACTTGTTGAGAAGAGGAATAAGCTTTTGCAGAGTAAGCTTAACGTCACCGCGCAAGCCGTGGGCGGGCTCTACGGTCTTGGAAAGCTCTGCGCCGTCAATATCTATATGAACTATTTTTGCTTTCTTTGCAAATTTGGCACGGTTGCCCGTAACTCGGTCGTTAAATCTTACGCCGAGAGCGATAATGCAATCTGCGTTGTGCATCGCCATAGAGCAAGCGTAATGACCGTGCATACCCTGCATACCGAGGAAACGGGGATGGTCGGTGGGAACACCTGAAATGCCCATCATAGAGCATCCGATGGGAGCGTCAATAACCTCGGCAAGCTGTAAAAGCTCGTCCTGTGCATCGCTCGCAATAAGACCGCCGCCAAAATACACGAAGGGCTTTTCGCAGGAGTTTATACATTCAGCCGCCTGCTGAATACGTATATCCTTTGCGGGGTGCTTTTCGTCCTTTTCAACCTTGGGTTTAGGCGTATATTCGTATTTTGCTATCTGCACGTCCTTTGGAACGTCGATAAGCACGGGACCGGGTCTGCCCGAGGAAGCGATACGGAAGGCTTCACGGATGGTATCCGCAAGATCCTCTATACTGCCGACGAAATAATTGTGCTTGGTTATGGGAAGGGTGATACCCGTAATATCTATTTCCTGAAATCCGTCGGTACCGATAACGGAATTGGGTACGTTGCCCGTTATTGCAACGAGAGGAACGGAATCTATATAGGCAGTAGCGATACCCGTTACGAGGTTCGTGGCACCGGGAC
>JAGAKP010000033.1 GCA_017625615.1 Clostridia bacterium | reverse complement strand
GTTACTTCGATAGTAACGTCTATGGTTACCTTATCGCCTGCCTTCCATGCTTCGGGACCGCTTACGGTTGCGGTGAAAGCGGATCTTTCGGGAGCGTCGCCCATGAGAGAAGTATCTGCTTCTTCTTCGGGTTCGGTGGTGCCGCCGGAAACTACTACGTCTGCAAATACTTCAACTTCGCAAACGCCGAGCCAGTGACCTGCTGCGGTCATACGGATCTCAACGTAACGGCCGGATGCGGAGCCGGTAACGGTGTTCTTGATAACGGTTACGGAGGTATCGTCTACAGAATTAACTGAGCCGAAATCTGCCCAGGTTTCGCCGTCCTCGGAAACGAGAACCTTGATATTGGAAGCGGTTGCGCTGCTGATAAGAGAGGATGCGGTATAAAGAACTACGTCAGTAAGGTCATAGGACTTGCCGAGGTCGATCTTGATCCAAGCATAGCCGTTCTCTTCATAGTCGGGGCACTGAGAATGGAAGCCCATCCAAGCGCCTGCGTTGGAATCATAAAGCTCGTGATCTTCTGCGGGAGGGAATACTCCGTCAAAAAGCTCGTTGCCGCTGTCGGGATATGCGATTTCGCAGGTTTCGTCCCAAGACCAGGTGGAGTTGTTCTGTCTGAAGAGCTGAGAGGTGGTGTAGGAAGCGCCGTCGGAAACCTTCTTGTTTTCGGTAACAACTTCTTCTTCGCCGCCTTCTGCGGGAACGATGAGGTTAAGCTTGGTAACGGTAGCGGTTGCGTTGCCTACGGGGCAAACGAACACACCGGAGAAGGTAACCTCTTCAGAGGTAATGGGAAGCTTGCCTGCGTAATTAACTTCGGATCTGTAATCGCAGAAGGCCATATCCTTGAGAGCCAGCTTGTAATTAAGAGTGAAATCGCCGCTTGCGTCACCGGAGCCGGCATCAAGAGTTACGCCTTCATCAAACTGATGAAGGAATATATCGTCGGTAGAAACAGCACTATCGGTGCCGAGAAGTCTGATAGAAGCGCCGGTGCCGCCGGAAACTGCCACTTCAACCTCAAGATATGCGCCTTCAACTGCTACGGTTACGGGAGTTGTAAAGCGATATTCGGCATTGGGCCAGAAGCCGCACTTGCTCTGTGCGGTGAATACGCCGTTTTCAACAGAAGCAACGATATCTGTCTTATCGTTAGGGCAGGTGTTGTATCCGTCGGAAGTAAGAATAATTTCGCCTGCTTCGGTGAGAAGGTTGATAACCTTATCTGCGGGCTTAACGGGGTTTTCTGCGGTGCAGGTTGCGGTAGCGTCTGCTGCTACTGTGCCTGCTGCAAAGTCAACACCGGAGAACGTAAGGTAATCGCCTGCCTTAACAGCCATAAGAGCTATCTTATTCTGCCAGTTGGGATATTTGTAAGTTCCGTCTGTTTCAAAATAGGTTGCAAATTCGGGGAATTTCTTTGCTTCTTCCGGAGGCTTGGAGGAGGAAGAGTGGCAAACCAGAATGATCTGACCTTCTTCAAGAGCAAAGTCTGCAGCACGATCCTTCCAAAGAATAGAATCGTTAACTGCAACGTAAGTGTCGCCCTCTACCTTTTCAAGAGCAACGAACTGCCACCAATCGCCCATCTGGGAAGCATCAGTGAAAATAACGTTCTTTTCTGCAACGCTCTTGTCGTTGAACAGATCAACGTCAAATACGTAGCCGTAAGCGTTTTCATAAGATGCATTGCCGTTTTCGGGGTTAACAGTAAAGCTTGCAGCAAGTGCGGGGAGAGCCATAACTGCTACGAGAACGAAGCAAAGCACAAGGGAAAGTACTTTTTTCATTTGTTTTTCTCCTTTTTGGATTATTTTATCTCCAATAATAATGAAGATATATTTATGACAATATCATACAACAAAAAGTTTTTTTTGTCAACAGTTTTTGTTCACAAACACGCAAAAAAGCGTACACAGATGTGAAATATTAATCGGAAAGAGAAAAATCTATTTTTTCTCCGAGCAGATTCATTGCCTTTGAAAAATGCCTGCACCCGAAAAAGCCGTTATACGCCGAAAGGGGACTTGGATGTGCTGCGGTAAGTATATGGTGGTGAGGAGCGGTTACCAGTCTTCCCTTTTCCTTGGCGTAGTTACCCCACAGCATAAAGACTATAGGCTGCTCTCTGCGGTTGAGCTCGGAAATAACGCGGTCGGTAAATATCTCCCAGCCCTTGCCGCGGTGGCTTCCCGCCGCTCCCCCGCGCACGGTAAGCACGCTGTTGAGAAGGAGGATACCGTTATCCGCCCAATTATAAAGACAGCCGTGAGAAGGCGGGATAAAGCCGATATCATCTTGCAATTCTTTATATATATTTTTAAGTGACGGCGGGATATCCACTCCCTTTTGCACCGAAAAGCAAAGTCCGTGCGCCTGTCCGGGTCCGTGGTAAGGGTCCTGACCGATAATGACCACCTTAACGTCCTTATACGCTGTGCGGCGAAGGGCGTTGAAGATATCGTTCATATCCGGATAAACGGGATAGGGCTTGCCGAAGTATTCGCTTTTTAAAAAT
The DNA here is from genome assembly GCA_017625615.1 of Clostridia bacterium. GTDB lineage: Bacteria > Bacillota > Clostridia > Oscillospirales > CAG-382 > SFLA01. The sequence goes on along the minus strand of JAGAKP010000033.1, from coordinate 34,861 downwards.
TCGCGGAGTTTTACGTAATATTCCTTTGAAAATTCGTCTTTTAAAATATCGTCCCAATCGTTGCCAAAGTGTACCATAAAAGCACCTCCCATATTACTGTAAATTATAACAGAGAGTGAAATGGATTTCAATACATTTTGTTGTTGACATTTTTGCGTACCCGTTATAAAATATGTATACAACGTTTAAAAACGGAAAGAGGTGGAAAAGATGGATTCGGGCAGTAACGGCAGTTTGGGAAAAGGAGACCGAAGTATCTTTTCCGCGTTTTGTTTTAACCGCATAAAACGGTAAAGAATTCGGCATTTTCCCGAAAAACCGCGAACCGAGAAAAATTCATTCTTGGGAGGTATGGAAAATGGACGAAAACGTAAACGATGCCCTTTTTGAAAAGGAGGGTATTGAAAAGCTTCTTGAGGAAAAGAAATATCGCGAGATAAAGGAGCTTTTCAGTGAAGAACAGCCGCAGGACATTGCGGCTGCCATTGACGGTATGAACGATAAGGACACGGTCCTCGTATACCGTTTACTGCCGAAGGAAATGGCGGCAGAGGTGTTCGTCGAAATGGACACCGAGCAGCAGGAAGCGTTGATAAAAAGCTTTTCGGATACCGAATTGCGCGAGGTCGTAAACGAGCTTTACGCCGACGACGTTGTTGACATTATCGAAGAAATGCCCGCAAACGTGGTAAAACGCATACTGCGCAGCACCGACAGCGAAACCAGAAAAACGATAAACGAGCTTCTTCAGTATCCCGAGGAAAGCGCGGGAAGCATAATGACCACCGAGTACGTTCGGCTTGAAGCCGACTTCACGGTGGGAGAGGCTCTTACCCGTATACGCAGAACGGGCGTTGACAAGGAGACCATATACACCTGCTACGTTACCGATATCAACAAAAAGCTTATCGGCTTCGTGACCGCAAAGGCACTTCTGCTTGCCGAGGAGGACGATCTTATCGGCAACATTATGGAAACCAACGTCATCTTCGTTCACGCCAACGAAAACAGAGAAACGGCATCCAACGAGATGCTTAAATACGATATTCTCGCACTGCCCGTTACCGACAGCGAGGACCGCATCGTGGGTATTATCACCATCGACGACGCCGTTGACGTACTGCGTGAGGAGACCACCGAGGATATTGAAAAAATGACCGCTATGCTTCCCTCGGACAAGCCTTATCTTAAAACGGGCGTATGGGAGATATGGAAGCAAAGGATACCGTGGCTGATACTTCTGATGGTGTCCGCTACCTTTACGGGACAGATAATAACCTCATTTGAATCGGACCTCGCTTCACTGGGAGTGGTTGCGCTTACAGCCTTTATTCCCATGCTGATGGGAACGGGCGGTAATGCGGGAGGACAGTCCTCCGTTACCGTAATACGCGGTCTTGCAACGGGTGAGATATCCATATCCGATATACTGCGCATACTGTGGAAGGAAACGCGGGTATCCATACTCTGCGGAATAACCCTTTCCGTGGTGGGATTCGCTAAAATAATACTGATAGATAACCTTATTTTTAAAAATGCGGTTCCCCTTGAGGCGGCGGCTGTCGTATGTATTTCCCTTGCCGCGACGGTAATAGTCGCAAAGATAGTGGGATGCTTGCTTCCCCTTATCGCAAAGCTGTGCAGGCTGGATCCCGCAGTAATGGCAAGCCCCTTTATAACCACCATCGTAGATGCGATATCGCTTCTTATATATTTTAAAACAGCAATGATGATTCTTGCATAACACGGAGGAAAAAAACCTTATGGCTGTGATCTTCGACAAGCAAAACGAAATTATCCGATTGGACACAAAAAACACCAGCTACGTTATGGCTGTACGTGACGGATATCTGGTCCACCTTTACTACGGTCCCTCTCTGGGAGACGGAAACCATTCCTATTTTTTCCGCACTCAGGGCAGAGCGGCGTTCTCTCCCCGTATGGAAACGGGCGAGGGCTTCAGCCTTGACGATATCCCCTTTGAATATCCCTGCTGGGGCAGAGGCGATATGCGTTCCCCTGCTTTGGAAATTAAAAACAGCGACGGCTCACGCATCGTTGACCTTAATTATGTAAACCACGCCGTAACGGCAGGCAAGCCTATGCCAAAAGGACTTCCCGCAGTGTACTGCGAGGACGACAGCGAGGCGGAAACTCTTACCGTTTTGCTTGCGGACAAGGTAAGCGGAGTTGAGGTAAAGCTTATTTACACCCTTTTTGCAGATACGGATATTATCACCCGCCGTGCCGAGATAACCAACAACGGCACCGATAAATGCAATATACTTAAGGCGGCAAGCGCTTGTATTGATTTTGACCGCGACGATTTTGAGATAATCTCCAACCACGGCACCCACTGCCGCGAGCGTAATATCGAAAGATTCCCCCTTGCAAGAGGCGAATACAGAATGGCGTCCCGCAGAGGTGCCTCCGGACACGTTAACAATCCTTTTATGATAATTGCGACCAAGGATACCACCGAGGACAGCGGAGATTGCTACGGAACGGTGCTCGTATATTCCGGTAATTTTGCTTCCGAGATATCTGGTAATCAGTACCAGACAGCAAGACATATAGTGGGTATAAACCCCGACGGATTCGATTGGCCCCTTGAAGCGGGCGAGACCTTCGTTACTCCCGAGGCAGCGCTTACCTATTCCGCGACGGGTATCACTACCCTCTCCCATAATTACCACAAGCTCTTTGCGAGAAGACTTTGCCGCGGAAAATACCGCGACGTGCGCCGTCCCGTACTGCTTAACAGCTGGGAAGCCTGCTATTTCTCCTTTGACGCAGACCGACTGGTAAAGATTGGCGAATGCTCTGCCGATCTCGGTATTGAATTACTCGTAATCGACGACGGTTGGTTCGGCGTGAGAAACAGCGACAACTGCTCTTTGGGCGACTGGACCATTAATTCCAAGAAGTTCCCCGGCGGACTTGAAGGCGTATACAAGCCCTTGAAGGAAAAAGGAATTGATCTGGGTATCTGGTTTGAGCCCGAAATGATATCTCCCGACAGCGACCTTTACCGCGCACATCCCGATTGGTGCATACATATAGACAACCGTCCCCGTTCACAGGGAAGATTTCAGCTTATTCTCGACCTTACCCGCAAGGAAGTAAGAGATTATCTGTACGATTCCATTGCCGCCATACTCCGCACGGGAATGATAGCTTACGTTAAGTGGGATTTCAACCGCAATATGACGGAGATCGGAAGCCCCATGCTTGGCGCAGAGCATCAGGGCGAGGTGACACACAGATATTACCTCGGTCTGTACGAATTGCTTGAAAGATTGGTTACCGACTTCCCCGACGTGCTGTTTGAATCCTGCTCCGGCGGCGGCGGACGCTTCGACGCGGGTCTGCTGTACTATATGCCTCAGGTTTGGACCAGCGATAACTCCGATGCTATCGAAAGATTAAAGATACAGCACGGTACCTCTCTGGTTTACCCCATGTCGGCTATGTCTGCCCACGTTTCCGCTTCCCCCAACCATCAGACGGGACACGTCACTCCCTTTATGACCAGATTTACCGTTGCCTTCACCGGCTCTTACGGATACGAGCTTGACCCCACCGTCCTATCTGCAGAGGATCAGAAATTGGTAAAGAAGACCGTAGCCCTCTACAAGCAGTACGGCGGAATGATGAACAGCGGAATGTATTACCGTCTGGCAGGTCCTTACGACGTTGACTACTGCGCGTGGTGTACCGTTTCCGAGGACAAGAGCCTTTGCGTTGCGGGTTACGTGCTTACCCACGTAAGAATATGCGGCAATAACCGCCGTGTCCGCCTTAAGGGCCTTGACGAAAACGCTTCCTACCGTGACGCGCTCACCGGCGACGTTTATACGGGAAAACAGCTTATGGGATTCGGCGTTCACTGCCCCGAAACCCTTGAGTATACCTCCCATATGTGGATACTGGAAAAGATATAAAAAGTACTTAAACGTTACTGAATTATTTGGAGGACAGTATGACACGAACAAAAAAGGCAATACCAATAGCTATAAGCGTAGCGGTTGTGATTATTCTTGTTATTTCGGCTGTTTCCATCGTTAAGTATATCAATCATCACAATTGGCTTCTTGAAACGTATAAAACCGAAATCTATGCAAGCGATACAGAGTATTTAGAAATACTGTATCACAATGATGGTAGCATCGGATTTACAAAAGAAACAAAAGACGGAGAAAAATCCTTTACCGGCGGCGCCGATTTTCTTGACGAAAACACAGCGTTATTTGACGGAAAGGATGCTTTGCCTGAGCTAAAGCTATACTACGAATTCGTTTTTGAAGGTGATACCGTCACTCTCTATAATTACGGCGAGTTAGTAGACACGTATACAAAGGTGCAAGATACCAATTCAGTAAGCCATTCAGAACAGTAAAAACAGAAGCCCTCTCTTTAGTGGAGAGGGCTTTTTATACGTATTATCAATTACTTTTATTCATTAAAATTATAAAAGAATTCGTCCAATCTTTTGAGCTGCTTTTCGGTGGCTTCGTACATATTGGTACGGTTTTCCTTTGCGTGGGGGATATCCTTCCACTTGGCATCCTCGCCCTTGAAGGCTTCTTCGGGAATGAGAGAAAAGAAATCTTCGAAAAGCTTTTCTATATTTTCCATAGTAATTACCCTTTCGCGAAGCTCCTTCCAGCGTGCCTCCACCTCATCGGGATAATATTTAAGAAGCACGTAAAACATTTTGGAAGCGTGCTTATCAAGCCCGAAGGAGCCGCTGTCAAGAGACGGATATACGCTGTTCGCATTAACCTCGTCAACGGGAGTTCCGTCCCAGAACATACCGAAGGTAGCGTCCATATCGTACATAGACGGGATCCACTTGGTTCCGTCGAAGGTTGCCCAAAGGGTATTTTTGGATACGTTATCGGCGGCGTTGAGGGTATATACCAAAAGCATATTGTCGATCGCCGCATCGATATCCAGATATTTGGGAAGCTCTGCGCGAAGGCGCTGTTTGTCTTTAATATTGAGGGTTTCTATAAGCTTGTTAAAGCTGTCCTTTACCCAGCGGGTATCCTGGGTAGAGCAATGCTCCATATCCCATCCGCTTCCCTCAAGAGAATATCCGATTTTTTCTGCCATACGCACGGATTCCGTCCAATACGCGCCCATAATAATGGCTTGCTTCTTCGTTTCCTCGCTTCCCCGCATACCTAACATCCAGTGGTCCTTGGGAATATTGAGGGTGTACAAGCCGTGGAACTTACCGTTTATATACATAAGCACGGGGTATCCGTCGATAAGTCCGTAATTGGGAGAAGCGGCAAGATTTTCGTCAATATTCTCACGGGAGGCAGCGACCAGCGCAGAAAGACGTGCGCCGACGATATTGCGTGCGTGGGAGGAATCCACGTAGTTGGCTTTAAGACAGTATTGGTTTTCCGTTCCCCAGCCGAGATCCACCTTAAGCTTTGTGGTAAGGATTTCGTCGGTATAAAATTTAACGGTGTAGTTCCGCTTATCGTATTGGGCTGAGGATGCACCCTGAACCTTGATGCGGGTTATACATTCAAAATCCTCTACTGCGTCGGTATTGCTTTCATATTTTAATTTAACAAGTATTTCCCCGTGCTCCTTATAAAGCATATCGGTTGGAATGGCACCGCTCACGTAATCGGTAACGTACACCGCAGGCATATCAAGGGCTTCGGGCGTTATCTTTTCAAGCTTGGTGCGGACACGCTCGCCGCATTTGGTACAGCGTTCTATTTTTTGTCCCGACAGAATGAGGGTGGGCTCCGTAAGGCTGATGACCTCGTAAGAATGTTCCCCCTTTTCCGTATGACCGCAAAGGGTACACTCTCTGTCCCCGCAGGGATCGGCATCCGTATACTGATGTTCACATTCACCGCATCCCGCAAAAAATGCAAAACAGAGGAAAAGTAAAAATACAATAAGTATTTTTTTCATAGATCAAAGCACCTCCGAATATCCCAAGGGAGGATCTTCCTTAAGCCCGCAAAGGATACGCACGTTTTCGGGCGGGAGAAGGAGAATGTTGTTATTTTCAAGGCTTGCAAGACGTAAGCCTTCCTTTTTTACACGCATAAGATACTCTCTGTCCGTTTCAGATAATTTTTTCAGCGAAAGCAAAGGAAGTTCCTCCCGTCCGATGCCGATATTCTCGGAAAGGTAAGCGGCGGAAGGAGAATTTTCGGGAGAGCAAAAAACCTTTGCGTATCCGATACGGTTTTTTAAAAGAGAAAGTAATTCGCCTTGGGGCGCGCCAAGGGTGCCAAGGCAGGAAAAAACGTATAAGCTCATAAAAATATCACCGTGTTGATTTTATCATCTCGGCATAAATTTGTCAATATTGCAGATAATTACCCTATAGGGGGTAATTAATATGAAAAAAATTGCTTTTTTATTTGCACTCATTCTTCTTTTCGGCATTACGGCGTCTGCCGCACTTGAAAGCGTTTCCGTTGGCAAGAGCTATACCTTTTCGGCTACGCCTGCCGCATCCTATCCCGATGACGGAAAAATGCTTACCGACGGGGTTCACGGTCAATCGGTAAACGGCTCATACCACAAATCCGGCACCTACGTGGGTATTCCCGCAACCACGCTGGATGAAAAGGGTACCTTTACCGTTACCGTAGACTTGGGCGAAGTAAAGACCGACCTTACGGGATTTGACCTTTATTACACCGCGGAAACCGACGCATCCGTTTATGCGCCCGAGTATGCGGAGTTCTTCACTTCCGAGGACGGCGAGAATTACACCGTCGCAGGAAAGATAATGTCGGGCGAATCCACACAATCGGGTATTCTGAAGGCGGGCGTTATCAGCAGCAGGCTCAAGGAAGGCGTAAAGGCGCGATACGTCAGGTTCGTTATAAAAAATCCCAACGTGGAGCCCGGGGATGCAGACAGCCTTGTCAATTCCGGTTGGATGTTTATTGACGAGGTTTCCGTACTCCGCGACGACGGCAAAACGCCCGAAACGGGAGATACCCTTGCCGTACCCTTGTTCACCGCATTGGGCGTTATATCCACTGCGGGAGGAATAGGCTTTCTTACAGCAGGTATTAAGAAAAGAAACAAAAAATAAAAAGTAAACAACGGGAGAAGCGGAAAAACACCCTTCTCCCGTTAAAACTGCCAAAGATAGCACTCGGAACTTGTTTTTGCCAAGGATTTAACAAAAAAGACACAATTTTTTTTAGCAAAACTTTTAAAAAACCTATTGACAACTTGCAAAAAGGGTGGTATATTAGCACTCGAAGATAACAAGTGCTAAAAACACAAGGAGGACGGTATGGAGCTTTCCGATAGAAAAAAGAAAATACTTAAATCGGTCATAGATTCATATATCCGCACGGGTGAGCCCGTGGGAAGTAAGCTTCTTACCGGCACCGCAGATCTTCAGGTATCCTCCGCCACCATCCGAAACGAGATGAACGAGCTTGAGCGTATGGGTTATCTTGAGCAGCCCCACGCATCGGCAGGCAGAGTTCCCACGGCGGAGGGATACAGAACCTACGTAAACGGTCTTATGGAGCAATACCTTCTTTCCCTTGAGGAATTGAAGGTGCTCAACGAGGTGTTTAACTATAAGGTAGGCGAAATTGAACGGCTTATGGAAAGCGCAAGCCACGCCATAAGCGAAATGACCAACTACACCTCCTTTTCCGTGCTTCGTCCCGAGGGGTCCTCGGCGCAAAGGTTTGAAACGCTGTATATCGACGATCACAGCTTTTTGCTGATAATGATATGCACCGACGGAAATATACGCAACAGACACGTCAAGGTAAAAGCCTCTGTGACACCCGAAATGGTACGTGCCATTGCAGACGCGCTGAACGCAACCATGTCAGGCGTGTGCAGTGACGAGGTGACACTCCAATGCGTGCTTGAATTTGAGGAAAGATTGGGCGAGTATTCGGGAATAGCCGCAACGGTGCTCCGCGTAATATATGATATGCTTAATTCCACCGACAAGGAAAAGGTGCATATCGACGGAGTTACCAAGCTGTTATCCTACCCCGAATTCAGCGACGTGGAAAAGGCAAAGGGTGCCATTGCAGTGCTGGAGGACCGCAAGGACTTTGCGGCAAAGGTATTAAGCCGCAGCGGCGACGAAAAGGGACTTACCGTTCACTTCGGTGAAACGGGGGGTGACCTTGCACTGCCCGACGCAGGCATAGTGCTTCAGCCCATAATCATAAACGGTAAAACGGTGGGCGCTATCGGCGTAATGGGTCCCAAACGAATGGATTACAAAAAGGTAATTGCTTCGCTTCAATATTTCGTGGATAACGTAGGCAAGCAGTTTGAAGGAGAAAGTGATAATGAGCAAGAACAAAGAAAAAAACCTGAATGAAAACGAAGAGCCCGTAACTGAGGAGACCGTGCAGGAGGTAAGCACGGCAGAACTTGAAAAACAGCTTGAGGAAGCCAACAAGGCACTTGCGGAGCTTAACGATAAATACCTCCGTATAATGGCGGAATACGAAAACTACCGCCGCCGTACCGCAAAGGAAAAAGAAGAAAGCACGTCCTACGCCTTCTCGGTAGCGGCGCTTAACTTCCTTCCCCTTGCAGACAATTTCGAAAGAGCTGTCGGATATGCGCCCGACGACGAAAACGTAACGGTATTATTCAAGCAGCTTACGGAAATTCTTGAAAAAATGAATATAAAGCCCTTTAACTCCGACGGAGAAAAATTCGACCCCAACCTGCACAACGCGGTAATGCACGAGGACGATCCCGACAAGGACGAAAACGTAGTGGTGCAGACCTTTATAAAGGGCTATAAGATCGGCGATAAGGTTTTACGCCACGCTATGGTAAAAGTAGCAAATTAACACGATAACAACAAATCTTTTATATAAAATGGAGGAAATTTAATTATGTCTAAAATCATCGGTATAGACCTCGGTACAACCAACTCTTGCGTAGCCGTTTTCGAGGGCGGCGAGCCTATCGTTATAGCAAACGCAGAGGGCAGCAGAACCACACCTTCCGTAGTTGCATTTGCAAAGAACGGCGAAAGAATGGTAGGTCAGGTCGCAAAGAGACAGGCGATCACCAATCCCGACAGAACCATCATCTCTATCAAACGTGAAATGGGCACCAACTACAAGGTTTCCATCGACGGCAAGCAGTACACTCCTCATGAGATCTCCGCTATGACCCTTCAGAAGCTTAAGGCTGACGCTGAGGCTTATCTCGGTCAGAAGGTAGACAAGGCTGTTATCACCGTCCCCGCATACTTCTCCGACGCACAGCGTCAGGCTACCAAGGATGCAGGCAAGATCGCAGGACTTGAGGTTCTCCGTATAATCAACGAGCCTACAGCAGCGGCACTTGCTTACGGCGTAGACAAGGAGCTTAACCAGAAGGTTCTTATTTACGACCTGGGCGGCGGTACCTTCGACGTATCTATTCTTGAAATTTCCGACGGCGTATTTGAGGTTCTCGCCACCAACGGTGACACCAGACTGGGCGGCGACGACTTTGACCAGAAGATAATGGATTGGATCGTTGCAGAATTCAAGAAGGAGCACGGTACAGACCTGAGAAACGACAAGATGGCAATGCAGCGTATCAAGGAAGCGGCTGAAAAGGCAAAGATCGAGCTTTCCGGTATGCTTTCCACCAACATCAACCTTCCCTATATCACCGCAGACGCAACCGGTCCCAAGCACTTTGAGGCTAACCTTTCCAGAGCTAAGTTTGACGAGCTGACCGCTGACCTCGTTGAAAGAACCATCGTTCCCATGAAGAAGGCACTTGCAGACGCAGGTCTCCAGCCCTCTCAGGTAGACAAGGTGCTTCTCGTAGGCGGCTCCACCCGTATCCCCGCAGTTGCAGACGCAGTTAAGAATTACATCGGCAAGGAGCCCTTCAAGGGTATCAACCCCGACGAATGCGTTGCTATCGGCGCGGCTGTTCAGGCAGGCGTTCTGGGCGGCGAGGTTAAGGACCTCCTTCTCCTTGACGTTACTCCCCTTTCTCTCGGTATCGAAACTCTCGGCGGAGTATTCACAAGACTTATCGACAGAAACACCACTATTCCCGTAACCAAGAGTCAGGTATTCTCCACCGCGGCTGACGGACAGACCTCCGTTGAGATCCACGTTCTTCAGGGCGAGCGCGATATGGCGGCTTACAACACCACGCTTGGCAGATTCTCTCTTGACGGAATTATGCCCGCTCCCAGAGGAGTTCCCCAGATCGAGGTTTCCTTCGATATCGACGCTAACGGTATCGTTAACGTAAGAGCTACCGACAAGGGCACCGGCAAGGAACAGCACATCACCATTCAGTCCTCCTCCAATATGAGCAAGGAAGACATTGAAAAGGCTGTTAAGGATGCCGAAATGCACGCAGAAGAAGACAAGAAGGCACGCGAGGCTGTTGAAGTAAAGAACAGCGCGGAAGCACTTATATTCCAGTCCGAAAAGGCACTTGGCGAATTGGGCGACAAGGTAAGCGAAAGCGAAAAGAAGCCCGTTCTCGACGCTATCGAAAAGCTCAAGGAAACTGTAAAGACCGGTAATACCGACGCTATCAAGCAGGACAGCGAGGAGCTTTCCAAGGCATTCTACGCTATATCCGAAAAGCTTTACCGCGAGCAGGCAAACAACCAGCCCGGCGCAGGCGATGCAAATCAGGGCGGTGCGGCTAACGACGACGGCGTATACGATGCCGAATTCACCGATAAAAACTAAACTTTAAACCATTCAGGTTCGGAAGCGGACGTCAAAACACGGCGTCCGTTTTCGGCGGAGTAATAAATATGGCTGATAAAAGAGATTATTACGAAGTGCTGGGTGTGGATAAATCCGCATCCGACGCCGACATAAAAAAAGCATACCGTAATCTGGCAAAAAAGTATCATCCCGACGCTAACCCCAACGATCCCACGGCGGAAGCAAAGTTCAAGGAATTGAACGAAGCCTATTCCGTCCTTTCCGATGCGGAGACCAAAGCCCGTTACGACCAATACGGCCACGCGGGAACCGATCCCAACTTCGGCGCAGGCGGATTCGGTGGCGGCGGATTCGGAGGATTTGGCGGATTTTCCGGCGCGGAATTCGATCTGGGTGATCTGTTCGGCGATCTGTTCGGAAGCGGAAGACGTGCTTCCCGTCCCAACGCACCGAGAAAGGGCGCGGATATCGAAACCTATATCACCCTCACCTTTGAGGAGGCGGCATTCGGCTGTAGCAAGGATATAGAATTCAACCGCGTGGAAAGCTGCTCAAAGTGCGGCGGAAGCGGTGCCAACGGCAAGGACGGCGTTGAGACCTGCCGTACCTGTAACGGAACCGGTCAGGTCCGTACCGTACAGCGCACTCCCTTCGGCTCTATGCAGTCACAGCGTCCCTGCTCCAACTGTAAGGGTACGGGTAAGATAATAAAGGATCCTTGCTCCAACTGTAAGGGAAGCGGAGTAAACCGTATAAAGAAAAAGATAAGCGTGAACATACCCGCAGGTATTGACGACGGACAGAGAGTAATACTTCGCGGTCAGGGCAACCACGGCGCAAACGGAGGTCCCGCAGGCGATCTTTACGTGGAGGTAAACGTAAAACCTCACAAGCTCTTCGTCCGTGACGGCGACCATATCCGCTACGAAATGCCTATTTCCTTTACGGAGGCGGCTTTGGGCGCAAAGCTTACGGTGCCCACGCTGGAGGGAGAAAGCGAATTTTCAATTCCCGAGGGAACCCAGTCGGGCAGTGTATTCTCACTGCGCGGAAAGGGTATTCCCAACGTAAACGGCAGAGGCAGAGGGGATATTTACGTAACGGTTACCGTAGAGGTTCCCAAATCCTTAAGCGGAAAGCAAAAGGAATTGCTTAAAAAATTCGATGAATCCATGGGCAATAAAAACCACCCCAAAAAGCAGGGCTTCTTCGCAAAGTTTAAAAAGTAAAAAGCACAGACGCACCGATACGATATTTTTCGTGTCGGTGCGTTTTTGGTTGCCGCCTTAATAAGCCGTTTTTTTAACAGATTTTTATTGATTTCATTATTATTATATGTTATACTATTATGAATAAAAATATTTGGAGGAATTTGACATGAAGGTTGAGATACTTTCCTGCACGCCGGACGGCGAAAAACTTATTGCAGCGGCGGCAAAGCTGTGCTATTCTTCGGCGGAGATCGCCGATCTGTGGGAGGGACTCACACCCGAAAAAACAGAGAGATTCCTTAATATGCTGGGCGATCTGGGACACGCTTCACCCTTTGAGCACGTATCCATAACCTTTGGCATTGAGGGCGTTTCCCGCGCGGTGCTTGCACAGATAACCCGCCACAGAATAGCGTCCTTTTCTGTACAAAGCCAAAGATACGTCAACAAGGAGCAGTTTACCTACATAGTTCCGCCCGCAATAGAAGAATGTGCCGAAGCCAAGGAGGAATTCCTTAAGGCGATGGAAGAAGACAGACAGCATTACATCCGTATTGCGGAAATACTTACCAAAAAGCATCTTGACAGACTGATTGCCGAGGGTATGGAACCGAAGCAGGCTGAAAAGGCCGCATCAAAGCAAGCCTTTGAGGATGCGAGAGGTGTACTGCCCAACGCCTGCGACACGAAAATTATTATGACCATGAACGTAAGAAGCCTTTATAACTTCTTTGCCCTCCGCTGCTGTAACCGCGCCCAGTGGGAGATACGTATGCTTGCAACGGAAATGCTACGTCTGGCAAGAAACACCTATCCTTTACTCTTTGCCCACGCAGGACCTCCCTGCCTGAAGGGAAGATGTCCCGAGGGAAGTATGACCTGCGGAAAAGCAAAGGAAGTAAAAGAAAGGTTCAGTGCGCTTAAATGAAAAAAATGCTTATAGCCTTTGACGGGCTTGACGGGTCGGGAAAGAACACGCAGACACATATGCTTACGGATCATCTTGAAAAAAAGGGTATTCCCTACCGCTACGTGACATTCCCCACCTACGACGATACCTATTCCTTTTTCGTAACAAAATATCTACACGGCGAGTTCGGTGAAAAAGCCGATGACGTTAACGGCTACGCCGCTTCCGCCTTCTTTTCCGCCGACAGATACCTCTCCTTTATAATGGATTGGAAAAAGGATTACGACGAGGGAAAAATTATTATAGCAAACCGCTACACCACCGCAAACGCAGTGCATCAGTGCAGTAAGATACCCAAGGAAAACAGAGACGAATATCTGCGGTGGCTTTTTGATTACGAATGGGTAAAGCTGGGATTGCCCACGCCCGACAAGGTAATTTACCTTTGTCAGCCTCCCGAGGTATCCTTATCCCTTATACAAAAGCGGTGCGAGGAGGACGGCGTAACCAAGGATATACACGAAAAGGATTCGGAGCATCTGTATAAAAGCTACGAGGCGGCGCTGTACGTATCCGAAAAATACGGCTGGGACAGAATAGACGTATCCGACGGAAAGGTTTTGCGTACCCGCGAGGATATTCACGCCGAGGTAGTGAAAAGAGTTTCGGAGCTTATTAAAGAAATGGAGTAAATATGAGAAAGCATCTCATATCCGCAGGAAGCCTGACGGTTTCCTTATCCCTTGAAAAAAACGGTGCTTCCCTGCGGGGAATAACCGATAAAAAGACCGGCAAAAGCTTTTTGAAAAGCGGTTTCGGATCCCTTTTTACCCTTACCGCCCGTGAAAAAGGCGCAGAGAATTTTATCTCCGTCGATTCGCTGAGCGGGTGGAATACCGTCTGCGTAGCAGCAAGCGGAAATGTGCACACCGTTACCCTTTCCGACCACGTTCTTCTTAAAGATGTGACGGTGATACTTTCCGCCGTAGCGTCTGCCGACAAGATCGAATGGACGGTAAGACTGCACAGCGAAAACGAGGATTACACCTTATACGAATGTGATTATCCCGCCCTTACCTTTTCCGCGTCACGAGCCGTAAAGGTGCTTTTCCCCTACGGCTGCGGTGAGGTGTATAATTCCGCACGTGCCTTTGAAACCAAGCAGAATTACCCCTCATACGGCGCATCCATGCAGTATATGGCAATTTGGCAGGAAAATACGGGCAGAGGTATATATTACGGCTTGCACGACCCTGCTCCCGCATACAAAAAGCTGTTTTACAAAAAAAGCGAGGGCGAAAGAACGGCTTGCCTGAGGGCTGCGATGCCTCTTAAGGATATTGATACCCCCTGCAACGGACAGACACTTGAGGGAGAAGCGGTATGGCAGTTGTTTGACGGCGACTGGTACGATGCTTCCCTTATATACAAGGATTTCTTTGTTTCCCGCGCTTCGTGGAATCCCGAAATGAAGGACGGAAAGCGTGCCGATACGCCCGAATGGCTGAGGACCAACCCCCATTGGTGGCGCAAGCGCATTAAGTGGGACGATTCCTACGTAGACGAGCTGTTGGAGGCAAGCGAGGATCTCGGTCTGCACAGCCCGATCCACGTATACGATTGGTTTCAGATACCCTACGATACAAATTATCCCCACTATTTCCCCGCAAAGGACGTATTTCTACCCGGTATACGCCGTTTGCAGGAAAAGGGAAACAAGGTTATGCCCTATATTAACGGACGGCTTTGGGATACCCACGATAAGGGCAAGGAGGATTGGCAGTTTACCTCCGTTGCACGCCCCAACTGCACCAAAAAGATGGGCGATAAGCCATTTTTGGAGGTTTATCCCACATCAAATATCGAGCTTGCAATAATGTGTCCTTCCACCGCGCTGTGGCAGGAAAAGCAAAAAGAGATAATGGCAACTCTCTTTGATGAGTTCGGAGTGGACGCCGTATATATCGACCAGATAGGCGCGGCACAGCCTTACCCCTGCGAGGACAGAAATCATCCTCACCGCGCGGGCGGAGGAAGCTGGTGGATAGAAAGCTACCGCAATCTGCTTGACCACGCCAAAAGAATAATACCCGCCGACGGATGCCTTACCACCGAATGTACCTCCGACCCGTATATGAAGGAGATACAGGCGTATCTTTCCTGGATATGGATAAAAAATAATCAGGTCCCTGCTTTTATGGCAGTTTACAACGGATACGTTGCGGTGTTCGGCAGAAACTATTTATATGCACCCGACGCCGTTGGGCAGGATATTCTTGCGGCGCAGTCCCTTACCTACGGAGAGCAGATGGGCTGGATATTGCCCGAAACCTACAACACGCTGTACCACAAGGATTTTTACAAGCGCTGCGTTAACGCCCGTGTAAGGCTGGGCTCCTTCTTCTACGACGGTGTTTTGCTCCGTTCGCCGAAGATAAAAGATAAAAATAAGATAAAAACCACCAAAATAAAATTCGAAGCCTACGGCGGATTGCTTGAGCATACCGCAACCTTTTCCGAGGTATGGCAACGCAAGGACGGCAAAAAAATGGTGCTTTTGATAAACGCATCCGAAAAAGAGGCTTGTCCTTGTATAAACGCCTATATTCCCGACGGAAAATATGAAGTAAGCGGAGACGCAAAAGCTTCGGTTGAGGTAGTTGACGGAGAATTTACCGTTCACCTGCCGCCGCTTTCGGTTTCCTATATCATCCTTTAAAGGAGAAAAAACAAATGAAAATATATATGTTTCTGGCAGACGGCTTTGAGGAGACCGAAGCTATTGCCCCTCTTGACCTCGTTTTGCGCGCGGGCGCAGATATAAAGACCGTTTCCGTTAGCGGAAACGAGACCGTATGCGGCGCTCATAATATAATTGTAAAAGCAGACCTTTTGCTTGAAAGCGCCGACCTTTCCGATTGCGACGGACTTATTTTGCCCGGCGGCGGATTGGGCACGGAAAACCTTTTCGCCAGCGAAAGAGTAAAAGCCGAGGTAAAAAAGGCGTACGATGCAGGCAAGCTTATTTGCGCTATATGCGCCGCTCCCACCGTACTCGGCAGAATGGGACTGCTCAAGGATAAGACTGCAATATGCTACCCCGGTATGGAGGATATGCTCTTTTGTAAGACCTTATCCGATACGCCCGTGGCAAGAGACGGTAATATCATAACCGCTTGCGGTATGGGTGTATCCTACGATTTCGGTCTTGAGATAGTGGATTATCTTTACGGCACCGAAAAGGCAAGCGCTCTTAAAAAGACTACCTGCGGAAAATAAGTATTTTCCCTTAAAATAACGGACGGGAGGTGTAAACGTGTCCGATATAAGAAGCCATTTGAAAACACCGTCGGTTACGGTGCCTTGCCTTGCGGCGGCGGTAATGATAATACTGCGGCTGTGCGGAAGGTTCGTTATCAGCAACATGACGGAAGAAAGCGATCCGCTGCTTACGGTATCCGTATTACAGCTTATTATATTTATTCTGCCCTGTATTTTTTACTATCTGCTTAAGGGCAGACGGCTTGAAACGGATCCATTCTTTTATATGGTGCGTCCCAAGCATTTTATATTCGTTATAGTTTCCGCGCTCACTCTGCTGTGCGGTACTCTGCTTATAAAGTACGGACAGTTTATACTTTTTGACGAAATGTACTCCACCGACGGGCTTGTGGACAGCGCAATTTCGGGAAGCACCGGCGCAGGCGGTGCGGGACTTATCGTAGCCTACGTTATAATACCCGCAGTAAGCGAGGAATTGTTCTACCGCGGAGTTATTCTTTCCGAATACCGTCCCTACGGCTCGGTAAACGCAGTTATCGTTTCCGCTTTCTGCTTTGCATTTATGCATTTTTCCTTTGATAACTTCGTATTATATCTCTTTGCGGGACTTATTCTGGGAATGGTTGCGGTGGTAACAAGATCACTGCTTGCATCCGTTATACTCCACGTGCTCTCCAATCTGCTCTCGCTTTACGGAAGCGACAGCTTCTTAAGAATAACCATTCAAAAGAGCGGCGAAATATTTATGGGATTTTTGCTGGTGGCGTTGTTCGGGCTTTCTCTTGTATTCCTGCTTTCGAGACTTGAGCAGGTATACTCCGCTTACGCAGAAAAACCGCCCGTTTCCGCATTACCCGCAAGCAGTAAGGACAATATATTAAAAGTATTCTTTTCGCCGGCGTTTCTGGCACTTGTTGCCGTATTCGTCGTACTCACCGCCTTTATATAGGAGGACAAAATGGATAACAATAAAAATGGCAGCAACACAGAGGATATACTCAAGATAATTGAGGAATACCGCAAGAAAAACGAAACTGCTTCTTCACCCGACGATGACGTGAAGGTAGTACCCGACACGCCCGAGGAGCCCGAAAACGAGCCCGAGGAAGAGGAAAGCGAAGCCTTTGCGGCGATGACGGGACACTTTTCCGATAACGCCGATCTTTCCAAGCTCAAAAACACGAAGGATAAGCATTTCGTTGCCAACAAGGAAAAGAAAAAGAAGCGTTTCAGCTTTTCAAATTTCCTTACCCGTATCGGCAATATGAGCTTTCTTCCCAAGGCAGTGCTGTATCTTGCCTTCGTGCTTATTGCGGCGGTATACTGCAGTTATTTTGCGGTGACCGGTATAAACGACGTATTTGCGCTGGTAAGCACCGACGTAAACGCAAGCATTACCGTTACGGAAACCACAACTATAGAGGACATTACCGCACAGCTTGAGGAGCAGGGCGTTATAAAATATCCTTGGCTGTTCAAGCTTTACTGCAACGTTTACGGCGACGGAAGTGACGTTGAGTTTATCGCGGGGGACTACACCATTCCCGATAACCTTAACTTTTCCAATATTCTTTACCGTCTTACCACCGTTCAGGTTGAGCGCACCGAGGTAAGAGTAACCATTCCCGAGGGATACACCGTAGACCAGATAATAGACCTGCTTGTTTCCAAGGGAATAGGTCAGCGTGAGGATTACGTTGAGGCTATAAACAATTACCCCTACAAGCACGAATTCGTACGTCAGCTTGACGAAATGGGCTACAGCGAGGACCGCGTATACCGTCTTGAGGGATACCTGTACCCCGATACCTACGATTTTTACACCGACACCGCAGAGTACCTTGTAATAAACAGGTTTTTGAACAACTTTAACACCCGCTTCTGGCAGCATTACGAGGAAAACTACAAGGCTGACGTGGAAAAGCTCGGTATGACCTTTGATGATATCGTTACCATGGCGTCCCTCATACAGATGGAGGCGAGATTCATTATTGACTACGAATGTATCTCCTACGTGTTCCACAACCGCCTTTCCCACAGTAACACCTTCCCCTATCTGGAATCCGACGCTACCATACAGTATTTCCTCGATGCAAGAAAGGAAGACCTTTCCGCAGAGGATCTTAAAACCGATAACCCGTATAACTCCTATCTGTATGCAGGTCTTACCCCCGGTGCGATATGCTGTCCCGGTCTTGACGCGTTGGAAGCGGCAATATATCCTGCACCTCCCGTGGATTCATACGGAAGAGAAATAAACGCTTATTATTTCGTATCCGACGTAACGGGAAAGACCTATTACGCACAGTCCAACTCAGGACACGAAGCAAACAAAAAAAAGGCTGAAGAGGTCAACAAATTATACGATGAACAAGAATAAACGACCCGAAATACTTTCCCCTGCGGGTAACCCCGAAAAGCTGTTTTACGCACTTCACTACGGCGCCGACGCCGTATACTGTGCGTTGGATAAATTCGGTATGCGCTCCCAAGCGGGAAACTTTACGCCCGAGCAGTTGAAGGAGGGCGTGGATTACGCCCATTCGCTGGGTAAGAAAATATATATAACGCTCAACACCATGCCGAGGGACAGAGAGTTTGCTTCTCTTGACGAATATCTGCGTGTGCTCGGCGAAATAAAGCCGGATGCTTATATAGTATCCGACCCCGGTGTTATTTGCAGAATAAAAGAGATAATTCCCGACGGAGAGATACATCTTTCCACCCAAGCCTCTACGGTAAACGCCGCCGCCTGCCGTTTCTGGTACAGCGCGGGGCTTAAAAGAATAGTTCTTGCCCGTGAGCTTACTCTTGAGGATATAAGATCCATACGCGACAACACTCCCCCCGAAATGGAGATAGAATGCTTCGTTCACGGCGCGATGTGCGTTTCCTATTCGGGAAGATGTCTGCTTTCCCACTATTACATCAACCGCAACGCCAACGAGGGAAGCTGTGCACAGCCCTGCAGATGGAAGTACTATATGTACGAGGAAAAGCGGGAATGCGACAAGATCGAGGCGGAGCAGGACGAAACGGGCACATACGTATTCTCATCCAAGGATATGTGTATGATAGAGCATATTCCCGAATTGATAAACGCGGGAATAGACAGCTTCAAGATCGAAGGCAGAATGAAGAGCGCCTACTACACCGCCGCGGTAACCAACGCATACCGTATGGCGTTGGACGCTTACCTTGAGGGAAAGCCCTTTGATAAGGCTTATCTCACCGAGGTGGAGAGTGTTTCCCACCGCGAATACTGCACGGGATTTTACTTTAATTCCCCTCAGGATACTGCCAACATTGTTAATAACAACGAATATCTCCGCGACAGAGCATATCTTTGCACCGTTACCGAATACGATGAGGAAAAGGGAATGGCGCTTTGTATGCAGAGAAACAAAATGAGCGTGGGCGAAAGCGTACAGATACTTACACCCGGTAAAACGGGCAGAGATGCGGTTATCGGAGAGATGTACGATACCGAGGGAAATCCGATAGAAAGCACACCCCACGCCAAGATGGAGTTTTATCTTAAGGCGGAGGGACTGAAAAAGGGTGATATTATCCGTGGAAAATAACACAGATAAAAACAAGCGGCGGGTTACTGCCGTAATAGTTGCCGCAGGCACGGGCCAGCGTATGGGCGGCGTGGAAAAGCCCCTTATCAAATTGGGACACGGCACCGTGTTCTCTATGGTGCTGGACGCCTTTGAGAAAAGCGAAACGGTGACCGATATAGTGGTGGTCTGCCGTGACAGCACACGTCTTGCGCCTATTGCCATTAATTACAAAAAGAAAAATATATCCTTTGCACCCGGCGGGAAGACCCGTACCGAATCCGTTATGAACGGCGTGCTGTACGCGGGAAATGCGGATATAGTTTGTATACACGATTGTGCCCGTCCCTTTATAACGGCGGAAAATATTGACGACGTGGTGAACGCCGTATACGAAACGGGTGCATCCTGCGCCTGCAAGGCGGTTACCGATACCATAAAATATACCGATGAAAATGGAATGGTTCAGTACACACCCAAGCGTGACAGGCTTATTGCAGTACAGACACCGCAGGTATTCCGAAAGGATATATACCTCGTTGCCGCCGCAATGGGAAAGAAAAACAAGCTGACTGCCACCGACGATACTACGCTTGCGGAGGCGGCGGGATTTAAGGTAAAGTACGTAAATATCGGTGATAATAACGATAAGCTTACCACCGCAGAGGATATTAAGCGTGCAAAAGCAAGAATATTCCTTGATGAAAGAACGAAGGAAGGAAGCAAATAGCTTATGAGGATTGGCCACGGTTACGACGCGCACCGTTTTGCCGAAAACAGAAAGCTCGTTCTCGGCGGAGTGGAGATCCCCTCTCCCTTGGGGCTGGCAGGTCATTCGGATGCGGACGTGCTCGTCCACGCAGTATGCGACAGTATTCTCGGCGCGCTGTCAAAGCGTGATATTGGATACCATTTTCCCGATACCGACGGGCGTTACAAGGATATAGACTCTCTCATTCTGTTGGGCGAAGTAAAGCGCACTATGGACGAGGAGGGCTACACTTTGGGTAATCTGGACTGCACCGTTATTGCGCAGATACCAAAGCTTTCCCCTTATATTGAGCAGATGCGGGAAAGAATAGCATCCGTTTTGTGCACCGAAAAGGCAAGAATAAACGTTAAAGCCACCACCGAGGAAGGTATGGGCTTTACCGGCGCAAAGGAAGGAATATGCGCCCACGCCGTATGTATTCTGGAGGAAAAATAGATGATAAACAAGATAACCGGCAGACTTATAACCGAAAACAGTATTATAGATAACGGCGAGGTATGCTTTGCGGACGGAAAGGTTATTTCCGCGGGAGAGCGTACCTGTGACGAGGGTTATGCCGTAACCGATTACGGAGATAAATACCTGTCCCCCGGATTTGTGGACATCCATCTTCACGGAGGCGGTGGAAGCGATTTTATGGACGGAACGGTAGAAGCATACCTCACCGCCGCACGCCTGCACGGAAGCCACGGCACCACCGCTATGCTTCCCACTACCCTCACCTGCCCCGACGAGGAGCTGTACCGCACCTTTGAGACCTTCCGTGTGGCAAAAAACACAAAAAACACCGGAAGCGACCTTTGCGGACTTCATCTTGAGGGACCTTACTTTTCCCCCGCGCAAAAGGGCGCGCAGGACGAAAGATTTTTGAAAAAGCCCACCTCCGACCACTATATGCCTATACTTGAGGCGGGAAAGGATATTATAAAGCGCTGGACGGTTGCGCCCGAATTGGCAGGCGCTATGGAGCTTGGAAAAATACTTAAAGAAAAGGGCATACTCGCTTCTATGGGACATTCCGATGCGGAATACGATACCGTAGTTGAGGGATTTAATAACGGCTATACTCTGCTTACGCATTTTTATTCGGGAATGTCGTCTATGGTGAGACGTGGCGGATTCCGCATACCCGGTATGATAGAAAGCGGATACATAATCGACGATATGAAGGTTGAGGTCATTGCAGACGGATGCCATCTTCCCCCTTGTATTCTCGGTTCCCTTTACCGCATAAAGGGCGCAGACAAGATGTGTCTTGTAACCGACTCCATGCGCGGCGCGGGACAGACCTCGGGTACCACAATACTGGGCTCTCTTGAAAACGGATACGAGGTATTTATAGAAGACGGAGTTGCAAAAATGCCCGACAGACAAGCCTTTGCAGGCAGTATTGCCACTGCCGACAGACTTGTGCGTACCGTGTACAATCAGGCAGGCGTGCCTTTGTGGGATGCTGTGAAAATGATGACTGCTACCCCCGCGCGCTTTGCTTCTCTTGATAACAAGGGTACTCTTGAAAAGGGCAAGGATGCCGATATAGCAGTATTTGACGATGATATTAACGTATGCGCGGTATACGTCCGCGGAAAGGAAATAAAAAATGGTTAAGACAGGTAAGGTTGATAAGCTTACGTACAAAATATATGAAACCCGCAAGGAAATGGGATTGCGTGCCGCAGAGGAAGCTGCCGCGGAAATTAAGGCGCAGATAGCAAAAAAGGGCGAAATTAATATGATATTCGCCGCCGCGCCCAGCCAGAACGAGTTTTTGGCTTCTCTTATTGCGGACAAGGAAATAGACTGGACGAAAGTACACGCTTTTCATATGGACGAATATATCGGTCTTGATAAGGATGCACCTCAGGGATTCGGAAACTTCCTTTACAACGCAATATTCGGAAAGGTTCCCTTTGCATCCGTAAACTATATCGATATAACCGCCACCGATCCTTACGCAGAGGCACAGCGTTACGCTGACCTGCTCAAGGAGCACCCCTGCGATATTATCTGTATGGGCATCGGTGAAAACGGTCACATTGCATTTAACGATCCCCACGTAGCGGATTTCGAGGACAAATACGCTGTAAAGCCCGTTGAATTGGACGAGGTTTGCCGTATGCAGCAGGTAAACGACGGTTGCTTTGCTTCCATCGACCTCGTGCCCACCCACGCAATGACGCTTACCATTCCTACTCTCGTTGCGCCCGAGGCGGTATTCTGCATTGTTCCCGCCCCCTCCAAGGCAAACGCAGTATACAACACGGTTATGGGCGAGATAACCGAGGCTTGTCCCGCATCCATACTCCGCCGCCACGATAACGCTATTCTTTATCTTGATACCGACAGTGCTTCGAAAATACTTTAATACATGGAAAAATACGAAAAAAATATAACCGAGGGGGTAACCTTTGCCGCCCTCAAAACAGATAAATCCAAATACGATATGATCACGGTGAACTTTTTGTTTCCCCGCAACGAGGAGACCACTGCTTTTTCCGCTCTGCTATCTGCCGTAATTGACCGCGGAACCGTGAATTATCCCGATATGAGAAGTCTTGAGATAGTGCAAGAGGAGCTGTACGCCGCTTCCGCAGAGGTGTATACCCGTGCAATGGGCGAATGTATGTGCCTTACCTTTTCCGCTTCCTATATGAACAAGGCTTACACTATGGAAAAAGAGGACCTTACCTCTCCTATGCTGGCGCTTTTGGGCGAGCTGATGTTTAATCCCCTTACCGTTGACGGCGGATTTCTGCCCCAATACGTGGAAAGCGAAAAGAAAAACCAGATCGATATTATTCGCTCCCGCAAGGACAATAAGTCCACCTATGCGGTAAGACGCTGTGTGGAATTGATGTGCGAAAATGAAGCCTACGCCATTCCCGCAGACGGAAACGAGGAGACCGTAAGCCGGATAAACGGAAAAAATCTTTATGAATTTCATAAAAGGATAATTTCCCAATGTCCCGTACATATAGTTTTTTCCGGCAACGCAGATGGTGAGGATATATACAACAAGCTTTGCGAAAATATTTCTTTTGCTCCCCGAGCGTCTTCCATTCCCCAAAACGTGATAATTCAAAAAGCGGATAAGATCAAGCTTTTCACCGAGGAAATGAATATAAGCCAGAGTAAATTGTCCATCGGATGCCGTACAGGCGTTGAGGAAGGACGGGACCAATGGCTTGCATTTTCGGTATTCAAGGAAATATTCGCCATTTCTCCCACCAGCAAGCTGTTTATGAACGTAAGAGAAAAGCTTTCTCTGTGCTATTATTGCTCGATGGTATCGCAGTATATCAAAGGTATGTTCGTAATATCCGCAGGAATAAACGCCTGCGACAAGGACAAGGCGTACAACGCTATTATGAACGAGCTAACGGCGATGAAAAACGGTGATTTTACCGACGAGGAATTCGATACCGCCATACGGAACATAAAAAGCAGCTTCAGAGGCGTTACCGACAGTATACGCAGCATAAACAACTTTTATTTTGCACGGTATATTGAAGGAAAGGATATTTCTCCACGAAAAGCCGCCGAAATGCTTGATACCGTCACCCGCGAGGACGTTATCCGCTGTGCCAACAATATAACGGTGGATACGGTGTATTTTCTGAAAGGGGGTAACGGCGAGGATGATAATTAAAGAAAACAAGGCTCTGGGCGAAAAGTATTACCACTTTATACATTCATCGGGACTGCCCGTGTATATCTGCCCCAAAAACCACGAAACCGCCTTTGCCGCAGTGGCTGTAAAGTACGGCTCCTGCGATAACCGCCTGCCCACTGAAAAGGAAATCGTCACCGTGCCCGACGGAACTGCACATTTTCTTGAGCATAAGCTTTTTGAAAACCCCGACGGTACCGACGCTTTTGAGACCTACACCAAAAACGGCGGCGATGCAAACGCCTTTACTTCATTTGAAAAGACCGAATATATTTTTTCCTGCACGGAAAACTTTTATATAAACCTTGAAACTCTACTTAAGATGGTGTTTACCCCTTATTTCACCAAGGCAAGCGTGGAAAAGGAGCAAGGGATAATCGGACAGGAAATAAAAATGTACGAGGACGATCCCGATTGGCGTGCGCTTCTCGGTATGCTTGAGGGTCTTTACGTAAATAACCCCGTCCGCAAGGATATTGCAGGCACGGTGGAATCTATTTCCCGCATAACGCCCGAAACGCTTTACGATATTCACAAGGTGTTTTACCATCCGTCCAACACGGTGCTGTGTATTTGCGGCAACGTGGACGTTGACGAGGTAATAAGGGTTTGCGACGAATGTATGGGCGAGTATGCACCCCTTAACGTTATTCTGCCCGAAACGGAGGAGCCCGAGGAGGTAAATCAAAAGCGGATCACCCTTTCTCTTAAGATCGGTATGCCTCAGTTTGCTATGGGTATAAAGGAAAAAACGCCCTTCAAAGAGGACGACGACCTTTTGAGAAGCGCGGAGCACGCCGTTATTTTACAGCTTTTGTTCGGCTCTTCATCGGAGTTTTACTGCGATAATTACGCAAGCGGACTTATATCCGATAGGTTTAATTACGGCTACTACAACTCCCGCGATTGGTCGTATATCTCCATTGAGGGCGCGGCTGACGATCCCGAAGCGGTGTTCGAGGCTGTAAAGAACGAAATACAAAAGAGAAAGACCGAATTTTTCACGGTGGAGGAATTTAACCGTGCAAAGAAGGTCATATACGCCACCGAGTGCCTGAGCTTTAATTCCACTTCGGAAACGGCAAACCGTCTTGCGGCGGCGGCACTTGAGGGCTGCGATATGCTTGATTACGCTACGGTTATTGGTAATCTGACCTATGAGGGCGTAAAAAACAGATTTACTGCGGGATACGATATGGAAAAAAGCGTTTTATCCGTAGTGTATCCCGAGGAAGAATAAAAGGAAAGGAAGCTAATATTATGACAAAAATCGCTTTTCCCGGTCTTGGTATAGATCAGTTTGAGCTTAACCGCGCGGCGTTTACCATTCCTATCGGCGACGGTGTTACCGTTTATTGGTACGGAATTATTATTGCCCTCGGTATAGTGCTGGCGTTTTCATATTTTTTGTGGCGCGCTACCAAGTTTGAGCATATCCGTGAGGATGATTGTTACAATATCGCACTGTTCACAGTTCCCATTGCCATTATCGGTGCAAGATTTTTATACGTTATAACCAACCTTGAAAAATATCCCGACCTTTGGAGTGCAATAAGCATCTGGAACGGCGGTATTGCCATTTACGGCGCGGTTATTTTCGGCGCACTTACTATTTTCGTTTACTGCAAGGTAAGAAAAATAATGGTGCTTCGTGTTCTCGACGCCGCCGCCCCTGCAGTTATGATCGGTCAGATCATGGGCAGATGGGGTAACTTCTTTAACGGCGAAGCCTACGGCTGGTCCGAAAATATCGCTTCCCTTCCCTGGCGTATGCAGCTTGAGGGCGCGTACCGCACCGAAATAATAAACGGTGTGGAAACCAAGATCTCCGTCGATTTCGTGCACCCCACCTTCCTTTACGAATCTCTTTGGAATTTGCTGGGATTCGTTATAATCAACCTCGTTTACAAGAAGAAGCGCTTCAAGGGACAGACCTTCCTTATGTACGTTATGTGGTACGGCTTGGGAAGAGGATTTATTGAACTGCTTCGTACCGATTCGCTGTACGTTTTTGAGGTTATTAAGCTTAACAGCGTTATCGGATTCCTTACCTGTCTTGCAGGTATTATAGGCTTTGTTTTGCTGTATGCAAAGAGCAAAAAGGAAAACGCCGAGCTTGAAAATTATCAGGCTGCCTTTGCAGGCGTGGAAGTAAATACCGTTACCGAAGAAAAAGAAGAGGCTACGGAAAGGACGGAAGAGCAGGAGGAAAGCAACGATGGCAGTGATACTTGACGGAAAAGCAGTTGCGGCAAAGGTTAAAGCCGAGGTAAGAGAAAGGGTTGACGCCCTTAAAGCAGAGGGAAAGCGTATTCCCTGCCTGGCAGTTATTCTCGTAGGAGAGGACCCCGCCTCCGCCGTATACGTGCGCAACAAGAAAAAGGACTGCGAGGAGGTTGGATTTATCTCCCGCGGATATACTCTCCCCGCGGAAACCACGCAGGATGAGCTTATCTCGCTTATCGACGAGCTTAACGCAGACGACACGGTGGACGGCATTCTTTGCCAGCTTCCCGTACCCAAGCATATAGATTCCATTGCGGTGCTTGAGCGTATCGCACCCGATAAGGACGTGGATTGCTTCCACCCCGTATCTGCAGGCAAGCTGTTCAGAGGCACGCCTGCTATGCTCCCCTGTACGCCCGCAGGCGTTATCAGAATTCTGGACGAGTATTCTATCGATATAGCCGGTAAAAACTGCGTGGTGGTGGGCAGAAGCAACATAGTGGGCAAGCCCGCCGCAATGATGCTTCTTGACCGCAACGGTACCGTTACGGTATGCCATTCTAAGACGAAATGCCTTGCAGAGGTGACCAAGAGCGCGGATATTCTCGTGTCCGCCGTCGGCAGAGCAAACTTTATTACCGGAGATATGATCAAGGACGGCGCGGTGGTTGTTGATGTCGGTATGAACAGAAATGCCGAGGGCAAGCTGTGCGGCGATTGCGATTATAGCTCCTGCTACGAAAAGGCAAGCTATATTACCCCCGTCCCCGGCGGCGTCGGTCCTATGACCAGAGCAATGCTGATGGAAAATACCATGACGGCGTACGGCATTCACGAAAACGAGGAACGATAAACGAGAAACGAGAAACTATGGAAGTTTTTTGCGGAGCAAAAAACCGTAATAGTCATTTTCGAAATCTATCGTCTGTAGTCCACAAAGTCTGATTGAAGCAAGGGCTGACGCATTTGGATGCAGAATGAATTTTCACGCGCGTAGAGCTGTAGTAACCTACTGCCTACCGCGTGAAAATTTATAGAAAAACGCAATAATAATGAAAGAACTTCCGTAGATATTTTTCTACGGAAGTTTTCCTTTTAATATTGGTGTTCGGCGGGGCAAGGGGCGCCCCGAAAAAATGCTATTCGCATTTTTTTGGGGACCCCGGATAAGCCACCCGCCCTACAAATGGAAGCTTACTAAACTGAACTTTTCACATTCATTTTGCGTTTTTCGGTCTGCGCCGAATGCTTAAGCCCTTTTAGATTTCGATCCAGGTGTTGGGGTTAGCCAGTGCCTTATTACCTGCCTCAATAATACCCATTATAGCTACGGTTTCGTCGTGAGCGGCTTTGATATCGCCGGTCTTGAAGAAATCGCACATAGCCTTTATAAAGTTGGGGAAGGTATTGCTCATCTGAGGAATAGAAACGGTTCTGCCGTCCTCATAGTTGACCAGCATACTGAAATCCACGTTGGTCCAGCCGTAGTGGGACATAACGATGCTTCTGTTATCCTCGAATTCGATAACCATGCTTTCGTACTTACCGCTGCCTACGGACATAATTCTCTTTGCCTTGCTGCCCATAAGAACAACGATAGGCTCGATCTGATGGATAGAATAAGTATCAAAATTGCCGGGTCCGCGGGAATTGATGAAGCAGATGCCTTCTCTGTCTACGTCCTTCAATTCATCTGCAAAGCGGAGAGCGGAGGTAGAGAAGAAAGGAGTATTATTGTCTTCTGCAAGCTTTACAAGAGCCTCTGCGGTGGATTTTTCCAGAGCGAAGGTCTTGTCTACGTATACGCGTTTTCCGCTGCTGAGAGGCTTCTGGCAAAGATCCCAGTGACGCTCGGGGTTATCGGGAGAAAGAACGATGATGCAATCACTCTTTTCAACTACCTCGTCGATACTGTCAAGACGCTGTACGCCGTACTTTTCGCACCACTGATCGGTGGTCATTCCGCCGGGCTTATCCATTTCAGCATAAGCGTATGCTACTTCAAATTCGCCGTCGGTAGCATCCTTGATAAACTGAGGATAATTAAGTGCGTGCCATTCATCAAGATAATAATCTATAAAACCAATCTTTTTTGCCATTTTTATATACCCCCGTTTTTATATTTTGCTTCTGAGGAAGTCTGCCGCCTTAAGAATATCTGCGTAAGGATCTGCACCGCACTCACGCTCGATGGTGAGGAAGCCCTTGAAGCCGATATCGGTAAGAGCGTTGAGGTACGCGTCGAAATCTACCTTGCCTTCGCCGAGAGGAAGCTCAAGGAAGTAATCGGACATACGCATATCCTCGATACCGCCTTCTGCAAAGAAGGTGTAGATTATCTTGGGATCGGTCTGCTTGATCATAATACCGTCCTTTGCGTGGGTATGTACGATAAAGTCCTTAAGAGTATATACAGCCTGAACGGGATCGTCACCGGTAACCATTATAAGGTTTGCGGGGTCGAGGTTTACGCCGATACCCTTGCTGTCTACGTCGCGGATGAAATCTGCAAGAACGGTTGCCTTTTCGGGACCGGTCTCGATAGCGAAGGTAACGCCGATAGAAGCGGCGTAATCGCCCATATCCTTACAAGCGTTCTTCATACGTACGTATTCTTCGGAATTCTTATCGTCGGGAACGCAGCCGATATGGGTGGTAACGACGGAGCTGCCAAGCTTCTTTGCAAGAAGGGCAACCTCCTTGGAAGCGGGAATCTTCCAAGCGTTTTCTTCCTCGGTAGCAAAGCCGTGACCGCCGAAGTCACCGCAAACTGCGGAAACTACCAGATTATGTGCGGCAAGTGCATCGTTAACAGCCTTGATCTTTTCGTCGTCAAAGGTCTTGTAGGACATTTCGCCCTCTACCACGTAAAGCTGAATGCCCTGCGCGCCAACCTCAACGGCCTTGTCAAGTGCTTCAAAGAAGGGTTTCTTGAAGGAATCGGTCATAACGCCGATCGAAAATCTTTTTTCCATAATTATTTATCCTTTCAGTCGTTCTCTTGGAGTGACTTAAATATTTCTATCGTCTGTTCCATTTCCTCTATGGTACCGGGCTCTGCCTTTTCATAAGCGGAAACGAAGGTATCCTTGCCTGCCTTGTACATACCGATAACGGTATCGTACATTGTACCCCAACGGTAGATCTCACACATATCGGGGATGCGGGATTCAAAGATTATATCGAGCATACGCATAGATTCGTCATCGCGGGAGATCTGATATTGAAGCGTCTGCTCGTAATATACGTAGTTGAGATTTGCGCGGGATGCGGCTCCGAGTGCGTCAAGAACGTAGCCTGCAACCTCAAGATCCTCGCCCTCAACGAAGGAGGGAATGCAAATGGTATCGCAAGACCAGCCGCCGATACGGGAGAAGTATTCCTCCTGCTCCTTATCGTACTTGGGAGTGGGAAGCACGCCGAAATCGTTTTCCATATCGCGGAGGAGAGGAAGGTTAAGCACCGCCTCCATAAGGAACAGCAGACGGTCTGCCTTGAATTCGGGCACGATAACGTCGGAAACGGGGACGCCGGACACGTTAAAGTAATCGTTTGCGGAAATAAAGCCGCTCTGGGGGTTCTGCAAGAACTCCTGCGCGTCGGAAATAAGAGAAATAGCGCGCTCGTTCTTTATGGTAAGTGAAGGGTATCCGTCTGCGTCGGGAGTAGCGATGGTCTCGCCCGCGCCGGAAAGCAAGCAGGCAATAACGCCGTCCTGCTGTGCAAAACCGAGGATATCGCCGACGTCGGACTTGTTGTTTTCGTTAAGATCCTGATAAACTGCCTTGGACATAGCGAACATAACGTCCTGAGTCCACGCGCCCTCGTCAACCATTTCGTAAAGAGAAGCGTAACCGTAATCCTCTGCAAGGTGGTTTTCCTCTACCATTGCCTTGTTGAAGGCAACGAAAAGGGTTGCATTCTTATTTACGTAGCCGATATCGCCGATGGTGAAATACACGCTTCCCGCAATAGATACCTTTTCGTTAAAGGACTGAGACCACCAAGGCTTTGTGATATCGAGAGTTTCAACCGTAGTAAGATCGAGAAGCACGCCCTCGGTGGAAAGCATTGCCGCTTCAGTGGAGGCGGGCATACAGAAAAGGTAATCGCCCTTGCCGATAGCCATATCGGAGATAATGCGCTGATACATCTAGCCGCCGTAGCGGTTAGAGGTGTATACTACTTCCTCTTCGATATTTACGCCAAGTCTTTCCTCAACCAATCTGGTACGCTCTGCCGCTGCGGTAACGATACCCGAAGCGGTATCTGCGGAGTAATTGGGATTGGAAGCGGGCTGGATCTGATAAGACCAATCGTCGTTGGTGGAGGTTGAAAGCACCTTTACTGTACGGCCCTTATAATTCAGGTCCTCGGGCAGTGCAAGACCGAAAAAGGTGTTGCCGCCGGTTCCCTCGGAAACGTTGCCTGAATTATCATTTCCCTCTACGTTACAAGCGCACAGAGAAAGGGCAAGCATAAGAAGGAAAAGGGAAAAAGCGAGTACTCTTTTTTTCATATTCAAACGTCCTTTCATTTATTGAAAATGTCTATTAATCTGTCCGAAACGAAAAGGTCTGCCAAGCCGCCGCCCGCAAAAGATGCGATGGCAACTATTATTCCCGCAACAAACACGCCCAAAGCGATGGGAGGAATAGCCTTTTTAAGCTTGAGGTTTAAAGTAAGAGCAATAAGTGCGCCCGTCCACGCGCCCGTACCGGGAAGGGGAATTGCAACGAAAAGTAAAAGTCCCAAAAACAGTGTGCGGTGCATCTTTGCAACTTTTTTTTCACCGAGACGAAGTATCCAACGGAAGGGGCCTCCGATAGTTTTAAAGGATGCCAGCCATTCAAGCACCTGTCTGCCCCATACCACCAAGAAGGGTACGGGTAGCATATTTCCGATAAATGAAAGCAAAAACGCCACAACGGGGTTCATATCGTAATACAAAAGTCCCAACGGCAACGCGGCGCGAAGCTCAAGCACGGGAACCATGCTCAACAGAAGTACTGATAAATAAGGTATCATAATACCAATTCCTTTTTATATTTATATAAGTGATTATACTATACAACGTCGGTCTTTTCAAGCGTTTTTTAAAATCAGTTCAATTAAATCCTGTGCTTCGTCATATACTCGCACAGCTTTTCCAAAGCACCCTTTTCCAGACGGGAAACGTATGAACGGGATATTCCCATTTTTTCCGCCACCTCTCTTTGGGCGTACACCCTGCCCTGCTCCGTAAGACCGTAACGCAAAAGGATTATGGTGCGCTCGCGGGGTGTAAGCACCTTGTTTATGGCTTTATAGGCGGCAGATGAGCGGATGCGTGTTTCTATTTCCTCTATCATATCCTCGTCCGTGCTTATTATATCCATATACGTGAGCGGGTTTCCGTCCTTATCCACGTCAACGGGCTCTTCGATGCTGACCTCCCCTGCCAATTTTTTACGGGAGCGGAAGTACATAAGAATTTCGTTTTGCAGACACTTACCCGCGTAGGTGGCAAAGCGTGCGCCGTTGGACGTATCGAAGGTATCGATAGCCTTGATCAGTCCTATGGTACCGATGGAAACGAGATCGTCCTGATCGGGATAAGAGGAATAATACTTTTTTACGATATGGGCTACGAGCCGAAGGTTGTGCTCGATCAACGTATTTCTTGCGGAAAGGTCGCCCTGACGTGCCAAAGCGAAATAATATTTTTCCTCCTTGGCGGAAAGGGGCGGCGGGAAATTGTTTCCGCCCGAAACGCGCAAAAACATACATACTATGCGGGAAAAGAAAAATCCGATAGCGGTAAGCATTGTTTATATCACCTCCCGTAATTATACGGAAAAGCGGACAAAAAAATACCGCACCTCCAAAGGAGATGCGGTACGTACCGTAATAAATTACGCTTTATTCTTTTTAAGAACTACAACTACTGCAACAACTGCAACGACTGCTATTATTGCAACGATGATGCTGATGATAAGCACGGTGTTGCCGCCCTCATCGTCTCCGTCCTCGGAAACGTCTGCAACGGATTCGTCTGCCTTGGAGGATTCATCCTTTTCTTCGGATTCCTCGGGAACGGAGGTATCGGGAACGGATTCCTCGGGGATTTCGGAAGTTTCGTCATCCGTCTTTGCACCGTAATAAATAACTGCATTTTCTGCCATTACCTCGTTTTCGATGCTGTAGCCGAGAACGGTTACCACATCATCTGCGGTAAGAGCAAGGAGAGCTGCTCTGTTTTCCATAGAAGTGGTATCTTCGCTCTGATCGTCGCCGTGAACTACGAGAACAATATCGCCTTCCTTGATTTCGGAGGTAAACTCGATAGCAGTACCGCTGCCTTCGATAACCTCAACTACCTCGTAAACTCCTTCCTTATCGGTAGGTCTGAGCAGTGCATTTGCCGCCCATATGGGGTTAAGATCGTTAAGTATGGTGAGATCGGTTACGATAGTGGTGCTTCCTGCAGTAATTGCAGTGTTAAAAGGAACCTGCTGAAGCACGGTAGCATCCTCGGGTATCTCGGAAACATCAACTTCGGGAATTTCGGGAGTAGAGGTTTCGGGCTCGGAGGTATCGGTATCGGGAGGAGTTACTACCTCGGTAACGGTATCGTACTTGGCGAATGCGCTTATTTCACCGATAAAGATAAAGGTGGTATAAGGAGTCATGGTGAACTTAACGTATCTGCCGGAAACGCCGCTGTTAAGGGTAGTCTCCAGAGTATAGCCGCCGTCCTTATTCTTTGCGCCGAGAATACCGTCTGCGGGCTTCATAGTGCCGACCTTGGTCCAGTTGGTCTTATCGTTGGAAACGGAAACAACAACTTCCTTGGGAAGCTGAATACCCCAGCTTTCGATCTGAAGTGCGTTAACGCTGAACTTGGTCATATTGGCGGTGTTAGCGCCGAGATCTACGATGAAATCATAAGAATTCTTGCCGTTAAAGCCCGTCCACGTGGGAGAGAAGCCTTCGCTTCCGTTGCCTTCCTTACCGTCGGTAAGCTCAGCACTGCCGGTATCGGGATAAGAAGCGTTGGGGGTTGCGGAGGTGGTGTAATCCTTGCCGTATGCTACGTTGAAAAGCTGGCTTCCGGTAAGGTTGTACCAATAGGAAAGGTCTGCGTAAGCAGCGGAGTAATCCTCATCGGTAGCCTTGCTGTTGTTAAGAA
Source organism: Clostridia bacterium (assembly GCA_017625615.1). GTDB lineage: Bacteria > Bacillota > Clostridia > Oscillospirales > CAG-382 > SFLA01. Next base: position 1,359 of record JAGAKP010000033.1, on the reverse strand, counting down.
CCTTCTTTGCCGCCTTAAGAGATGCGTCAAGATTATCGAGAACATACTGGCAGTAGTCGGTACGCTTGATACCTTCTACCTTAGAAACGAGAGCTTTAAGCTCCTGCTTGCCGGAAACTGCGGAAGCGATTGACATTATTGCTCCCTTGTAATCGCCCTCGGTGGAATTAGCATTGCTCTTAACAGCCTTTGCTGCGTCAATAGCGGTTTTGATAGTTGCGCCGGGCTCGGTCTTGTAAATATCCTCTGCCTTCTTTATAGCTGCATCCAATGCGTTCTTAAGATCCGCAGAAGGAGCAACGGAAGACTTTTTAACTACCATTATACAGTCAGTAACGCCGCGAGAAGAGTACTGTGCATAGCCGGGCTCACCGTTGCCGGTGTTGCTGAGATACATTGCGGAGGATCCGCCGCCGTCCATACGTACAGCATTGGTGCAACCGAGATCCATAAGTACTTTAGCAACGTCGCGGAGAGTGAGGCACTTGCCGCTTCCTGCGCTGCCGTCGGTAGAGGTAAGGAATACGAAGGATCCGTCAGGCTTGGTGCCGAATGCGGTCCAGCCTCTGTCAAGAGTAACGGAGTGGGTACCGATGGTGGAAACCTTGTGAGTCTGGTCAACGCCGTCCTTTACCAGCCAGCCTACGTTGGCGATAGCGGTAAAGCAGTTTTCCATGGTTTCCTTGGAAGCAGCGATAGTTTCATTAACCTCTATCTTTATCTGCGCGCCTGCTTTAAGAGCAGTAAGAGCATCTGCGTTAGCAGTGCCGGATTTAGCGTAAAGAATAAACTGATCCTTGCCGATAGCGCCACCGCCTGCAGTGTTTGCAGTTACGGAAACTACCTCGCCCATCAAGGTGTTGCCAACGGAAAGCTCGCTGTTATTTAATTTATTACAAAGTACTTCAACGCCCTTAATGCCTTTTTCACCGAATTCAGCGGAATCACATATAGAGCCGCAAGCGGAATCCCAATAATATATCTTATCGCTTACGTTGTCGGGATAGTCGATCTTGTTGATATTACGCAAAGCGCCAACAAGCTCTTTTCCGTTAACGAAAAGCTTATAATCCAGTATACTGTCTACAACCTTCATTTTACCGGTGTTATCAAAGGTTATAAGAGTATCCTTATAGCTTGTATAAGCACAGGTAATTCTGCCGTCGGTTATAATAGTGCTCAAATGAGTATGACTCTCCATATTAAAGAAAGAACCGTTTATGATAGCAACGGGTTCATATCCCCAACGCTCCTGAGACGCTTTTTCATACTGCGTCTTAAGAGTGGAGCCCCAGCCTGCGTTACATACGTACACCAAAGGAAGGTATCCGTCATCTGTATCGAAGGTAAGTATCTGCG
>JAGAKP010000032.1 GCA_017625615.1 Clostridia bacterium | reverse complement strand
GCTTCGTGGGGACCCCGACAATCACCCCGCGAAGCCTTACGGCTTCGTGGGGACCCCGATAACAAAAGGCAGTTCAAAAGAACTGCCTTTAATTTTATTCAAATCGGTCTTTTGTTAATATATCTATGCCGTCAACCGAAGCTTGAGGCGTCATATCCGAGAGATAAAGCACGGTATCGGATATTCCTTCGAGGACGCCGCAATTATAAAAACGGGCGTCATAGCTTACTGCGGCAAAGCTGCCGTGTTGGGAGGAAAGGGTTATTTTTCCAACGTTAAAACAGTTTTCATAGGTGCTGTCGAAGGCGTTGCCCACAACTCCGCCGCAAAAGCTTTCCGTTTGTACCGCGCCGAGATTAAAGCAGTTTTTCATACTGCACATAGCACATTGACCGATAATACCGCCTACCCAATCGTCATTTCCCGTGACGGTGGAATCGTTTACGCAGTTAACTATCTCATATCCGCCAGCGTAAGATGCTATTCCGCCCGAGCCAGCAACGGTGGAGCGGGTGACGAAGCAATACGAAATAACGGGAACGTCTGTTAGATCAAAATCTCTTGAAGCGGTATCTGCAATACTGCCGCCGCGGGTTATAAAGGAATCGGCAATGCCGAGATTTTTCACACTTCCGCGAATGTAGCCGAACAGTCCGCCGCCGTACAGACCGAATATTACGTGACCGTCACCGTCAAAGGTGCCGCAAAAGGGATTTTTCGTATTACCGATGCTTTCCCACTCCAAGGGGGGATCGGAAGTAATATCTGTTATAAAAAGATCCGATTCAAGCTTTATAAATTGACCGCGGAAATCGTTACCGGCATTGACAGCGGTACGGAAATACGCAAGCTGTGAGGGGGTGGAGATGACATAGGGATCGTCTGCGGTACCGCTTCCCTTCTCAAAACCGCTTGCAATACTGCCGTCCCAAGGGGCGGCGGGCTTTTCCGGTAAACGAATTACGGGAAGAGAAATTAATAGAGGCTCGGAAACGGATACTTCGGGTAAAACAGATTCTTCTGCGCTTTCTTCGGGCGGTGCTTCTTGAGATACCTGAGGAACGGTTACGTCACTACTTTCGGAGGGAACGCTTTCCTCAGATACGTCCGTGCTTATTTCGGGGATGCTTACTTCGGGAACAAGAGATTCTTCGGGTTGGGAGGATGAATTTGAATTTTCGGTTTCTACAGAAAGGTCACTGTTCAGATCCGAAGCATCTCCGCCTTTATCGGTACAGGAACGGAACGCGAAAATCAAAGCAATTATTAATATAACAGCCGAAAAGGCACACCAAAGCCATTTGTTTTTTAACACGAAAAATACCTCGCTTAACTTTATACGTAAAGATTAACATACTTGTCGAAATATGTCAAGGCAGAGTAAAAGGAGCTTCTTTTATACGGAAGCTCCTTTTTGGTTATTTTATAAGCGATTTTATATTTTGTATGGCTTCTTCGACGTTTAAAACGTCGGGACAGGTAATAAGCTTTTCGTTGCCGTTTACCGTTAATTTGAGGGTAACGGAATTATTTAAGGCTTTGGTTTTATCGTTGGGATGAGGAGTGGGAAAAGCATCGGTAATAGCGGAAATATCCACCTTTTCTTTTGTAATACCTCTGTAAACTATCAACGTTTCCCCTTCTCTTTCAACGGCACCGCCCGATTTAAAAATAAGGAACAAGCTGACGATCGAAAAAATGCCGAAAAGAGCGATAGCGGCAGGCGCCATATATTTAATAAAAGGAAGTGTTTGCACGTTCAAAAGTAAAACCGAACCTAATATGCTGCCCACGCAAACAGCCAACAGAAACAGATATGACGTTTTATTTCGTTTAGCAATTATTTCTTTCACTTTCTTCTCCTATCACGGAATGGTAGAGAACCTTTTTGCGTCCTCGTTGGGATCGGGTGCTTGCCACCAGTAATCGTTTGTATTTTCGGTGCTAAAACCAGGCTCCGTGTAATCATGCTGCTCGTACATAGCGCGCCAATATTCATAATAGGAATTATATTGGGGTGCTGTCCACCAGTAATCGTTTGTGTTTTCGGTGCTAAAGCCTTGCTCCGTGTAATAATACTGCTCGTACATAGCGCGCCAATATTCATAATCGGAATTATATTGGGCTCCTGTCGTCGCTTCGTTGCTTTCGTAACCCCGGAAGAAGTTTCCCTTATCATCGGAACCGAAAAGCGAATTGATATATTCCGTAAAGCCGTTAGCGGCAAACAGATCGTTGTCGCTCGTCTTGGGACTTGTAAGGAAGGATGCGGAAAGGAAAACGCAAGCTACGAGTGCGCATATAACACACCAAACTGCGGGCTTTTTATAGCGGACGGTATTTACCACGCGCTCCTTTACACCGATTTCGCCAAAGGCGAGAGGACAAGCGGCAATACGGTTTTTGCGAATACTGCATTCGAGAAGTGCGGTTGCGTAAGCCTTACGTGCTTCGGGATCCATTTGCCTTACTACCCTTTCGTCGCAGGCTGTCTCTATATCTCGGCAAAGCAGGATATAGGCAATCCACACCAAGGGATTGAACCAATAAACGGAAAGAAGGAGATATCCCAATGGCTTGATAAGGTGATCCTTGCGCTTGATATGTGCTTTTTCGTGTGCGACTACGCATTCCTCGGTTTCTTTGGAAAGCCCGAAGGGTATGTATATACGCGGACGGAACAAGCCCAAAACGAAGGGAGACTCCACCGCCTCGCTTTTGCGGGTGATTCCAACGGGAACGGCGGTGGAAATACGGCGCTTAAGGAGAAAATAGTTTATTACCGCGTGTATCAAAAGAGCGGCAACGCCGACAAGCCATACAAGACTGAAAATATGAAAGACATTCTGAAGATCAATGCCGTGAAGTGCGTAATTGAGGTTGCTGTCCAACGTGTAAAATCCGCTTTGGATATATCCGCTTGGCGCATCCGAAGAAAGGAGATTGGTGCTGACAGACTCTCTTGCGGGGATAAGGGAAAATCTGCTTTCTAAGGTAAAGGGCACAAGCAGACGGAATCCCACCAAGGACCAAAGCAGACAGTTCACCCATTTGGGTGCACGCTTTCTGAAAACAAAGCGCACTGCCAGAACCGCAAGTATTGGCCAGCTTGCAGTTATGCTGAGATTGAAAATATCAAGAAAAAGCTTTGACATTTTAGTGTTTCTCCAAATTCAAGATCGGTTAGCTTAAGCCTCCGGCTTTATCCATACGGGGATCATCGTGTCATCAAACTGGAATTTATAAACCGCCTCTATACGTGTATCGTCATAAGGAACCGCGTAATAATCCTCGCGGCCGTTATAAACGACGCGGTACACATCAAATTCAGTATATCCCTTGTTGGAAGGATCATTATATTTACCTTCGGTTACGCCTACGTAAGTCCATTCGGTTCTGTAAGCATCAGAAAGAAAATTATTGAAATACTGTCCGAAAATATCGTGGTTTTCACGTTTGATTTCGGTGCCCGTTATATCGGGACGGTAAATACCTACCGAAACGGAACCAAGGTTATAAACGTCTTTGCCGTATCCCACTTCACCCGTATTCATATTGCAACCGAAGCTATAATAAACCACTTCGCCGTCGCCGGTTATATAGCACAGCCCGCGGTTTGCAGATACGTCGTTAATGTAGGTATGAATCATCAGCGCTCCGTTTGCTGAGGTTGTGTCGTGAACATACAGAACTTTGCCTATTTTATGGGCAACCGATTCGTTGACTTCGATAAAAGCAAAGCATCTGATATTTTCGCTGACAGTTACCGTTAATTTCCAATTCTGCGCGATAGCGTCCGTATCTATAAAATTAACGTAACCCGGTACCCGATCATTACTGTCGCTATGAGCTACCGTAATATCAAATTCCGCCTTACCCGTATTCAAACGGGAGAGTTCAAAAAACTCATCGGGAAAATATGTGCGCAGCTGATTTACTGCGGGCTGCTCATCTGGCAAAGCCTCTCCGACCTTTTGGCACTTATATCCGCACCATTCGGGAGATGTGAAGCCCTTGGCGCCTTCGTAGTAGTAAACGGTAAAATCGTAGTACTTCATATCCTGTTTTGTTGCTACAGTTGAAAAGTTTTCTGGTGCATCACCTTGAAAATACACTTTTTCAACATATGAACCCTCTAATGCTCGTTCATCCATTGTTTTCGCCGAAGCGGGTATGCTGATTTCGGTTATTGGAGCAGCGCAAAAAACAGCGCGACCAATGCTCTCGAGTCCATCGTTGAAAACGACTTTCGTTAACCGTTCACATCCGAGAAAAGCACCGTCACCCAGTTGCTTAACTGTTGAGGGAAATGTAATTTCTGAAATCTTTGTGTTATTAAAAGCACCAACATCAATTATTTCAAGTCCCTCATTTAAAATAACGGTCTCAAAACCGCTTTGGGCAAGTGTTGTGTTGCGTAACACTTTAATACCGGCGGGAATTTCAATTGTTTTAAGACTTTTACATTCGCGGAAAGCTGCATTTCCTAATTCTGTCAAAGAATCCGGTAATTTGATTTCCTTTAAATCTGCACATTTACTGAACGCAGCATCTCCGATGACGGTAATACTTGCGGGTAAAACTACTGTTTTAATGTTACTGCCTTCAAAAGCTCCAATTTGATAAGCTCGACCCGGTTCCGGAGGAACTCCTTGAATGGATACTACAGGAAGACTATCAATTTCTGCGGGAATTACAACATCTTCAGAGGTTCCGATATACTTAATAATTATAATTCCGTTTTCTGCTTCATTAACCTCATATTCAAAATCGGTGGCGGGGTTGGATGCAATTTCGGTATCGTTTTCCGAAACTGTTTCGCTTACATTTTCCGAAGTTTCGTCGGATCCGTTCGTGTCTTTTGCCTTATCGGGACTTGTTAAGAACAACACGGAAACCAAAACGCATACTACTACTGCGGATATAATTATCCACATTGCAGGTTTTTTATATCTCATTGTGTTTTTCACTCTGTATTTAACTCCAATCTCACCGAAGGCGAGAGGGCAAGCGGCAATAGTGCTTTTTGCGACACTGCATTCAAGGAGCGCGGTGGCATATGCCTGTCTCGCCTTGGTGTCCATTTCCTTTATAACCTTCTCATCGCAAGCGCTTTCGATATCGCGGCAAAGAAGGATATATGCGACCCACACCAGAGGATTGAACCAATAAACTGCAAGGATGGCATAACCAAGTGGCTTTACGATATGGTCGTTTCGTCTGATATGAGCGTTTTCGTGGGCGACTACGCTTTCCTCTGTTTCGGGTGAAAGTCCGAAAGGAAGATAAATGCGTGGGCGGAAAAATCCCAAAACGAAGGGAGTATCCACCCGCTCGCTTTTCCGTATCGAATTTTCAAAAGGAATTGCGGAGGAAACGCGGTATTTAAGCAAAAAATAATTGATAACCGCATACGCCAGCAGTATGACGGTACCTGCGAGCCAGATATAGCTTGCTATACTGACAAGCTTGCGCAACGGCGGCTCTTCGGAAGGAGTAACCGAAGAGACAGTGCCGTTGATAACGGGATTAAGACGGTCGTCCAAAACGTCAATCCCGCTTTGAATATATACTTTATCCTGAGTGTTTTCAGGATAAAGCTCGGGTGTGTTATCAGGTTTTTGAGTATTATTATCTACGTTGGGTTGTTCCTGCGTTTCTCCGCCCGCATCATCTGCGGGAGGAACAACAACATCATCCGTGGGAGGAACAGTATCCGTGGGAGCCTCGCCGTAAACCGCATCAGTATTTATCACTTCCCTGTTAACGGAAAGAGAAAACGGGCTTTCCAGTGTAAAGGGAATAAGCAGACGGAGTCCCACAATACCCCACATAACACAGTTTACCCACTTGGGCACGCGCTTTCTGAACAGAAGGCGAACTGCCAGAACCGCAAGTATTAGCCAGCTTGCAGTTATGCTGAGATTGAAAATATCAAGAAAAAGCTTTGACATTTTAGTGTTTCTCCAAATTTAAGATCGGTTAGCTTAAGCCTCCGGCTTTATCCATACGGGAATGACGGAATCGTCAAACTGTAATTTGTATACGGCATCCTTCTGCGTTTCGCCGAAAGGAACTGCATAATACTCTTCCCACTCACCGTTGGCGTATACGACACGGTAGATATCAAAACGAGAGTATTGGTTTTTATCATAGGAAACGTATTTACCATCGCTTACGCCTACGTGGGACCAGCTCAGACGATCTTCGTCTTTAACGTAATGTTCAAAAAAGCTTTGAAAAATATCATTTCCTTCCCATTTATAGGTATTATCGGTAATCATGGGCACGTAGTTATCCTTTGGCAGACGTCCCAAGGATTTATTAAGGTTATCCTGATATCCCGCAGGCGAACCGCTTAAACCGCTCATATCACAAGTTAATGCCATATATATTACCTCGCCGTCACCATTGACGTATGATAATCCGCGGTTACGGGAGAAATCGTTAAGATAAGTGTGGAGCAGTAACGGGTAAGCGTATTTCCAAGCGTGGTGAGTGTAGATTGCCTTGGTCACTCTTAAGGAGTAGCCTTCGTCAAGCTCGATAAAATCAAAGGATTTGACGTTTTCACTTACGTTTACGGATACCTTCCAGTTTTTGTAATAGCTTAAAGGATCGACAAAGTTTTCATAGCCTGCATCTTCCTTGACTTCATCATCGAGATCAGAGACGGTGATCTTTATTTCGAAAAGGGCGTTTCCCGTGTTGGGAGGCGCGATAATATCAGATCCTACGGGGTTGTACATTTCGGGATTTTTTTGGGGAACCGTAAGATGATCTACCATTTGGCAATTGTATCCGAACCATACGGGCGTTCTGAAGCCTTGGGACATATCGTAGAAATATATGGTATGATCTACGTTTTCCATATATATTTTTGTTTCTTCGGTGGAATAGTTTTCGGGAGCAGCTCCCTTGAAATAAACCTTTTCCACGGATTGACACCCCTGAAAAGCACGCTCGTCCATGGTTACCACCGTCGAAGGAATAGTAATTTCTGCGATTTTAGTTCCTTCAAAAGCTTGGTAGCCGATTGTTTCAAGTCCTTCGTTGAGAACTACCTTGCTCAAGCTGCTGCAATGGCTGAATGCACCCGGATACAGTATTTTTACGGTTGAGGGTACTGTGATCTCAGTTATCGGGCACATCAAGAATGCATTGGGGGCGATATGGTCAAGTCCTTCGTTTAAGATCACGGTTTCAAGTCCGCTTCCCGCAAAAGCCTCCATGCCCATATATTTGACAGAAGAAGGGATCTCTAACTTTTTAATAGATCTGCAATCGGTAAATGCGCTGTTGCCGATAGAAACGAGTGTATCGGGCAAGGAGATCTCCTTTAATGCAATACAACCGGAAAAGGTGCCTTCACCGATAGATGTCAAGCCTGCGGACAAAACGACCTTTTCAAGATTCTTATTTGACAAGGAATAACTGCCCAATTTAACAATGGTATCCGGCAAATAAACTATTTTTATTCGGTTGGAGCATAAGCCCTGAAAACCTATTTCGGTTACTGTGGCGCCGTTGATGGTTTTGGGAACTCGGACTATAGGATCGTTGCCTTTATAGGAGCTGATAACACAGCTACCGTCTTCTTTCAGAAAATAATCAAAGCTGCCTTCGGGTGAATATTCGACAGATTGACTTTCATCTTCGGAAACAGTTTGGGAAATATCGGACATTTCGGGCGAGGAAGAATTATTATCTGCCACACAGGAGGCGGTCAGGATAAGGGTCAAAATAATTAAAATTAAAGATACGGTCTTTTTCATTTTTACCTCAATCGTTAGGTATAACGTCGTATTTATCGTTCCAAGGGAAGGTATCCCATCCGGAGGTGTCGGGATCGTAATAAATAGCGGATACGCCAAAATTTCCATTTCCTTCTTCCACTATTTCGGGTGCATCTCCCATAAATGCTATCTCGGTCTTTGCATCTCTCCCTACCAGAAACAGATATGACGAGAATTTTTTAACGCTTCCGGGTACCGTTATTTTAATATCAAGACGCCCGTTAACCAACGCATATCCGCGAACCTCTTCTCTGCCTTCCTCAAAAACGATCTGTTCAAGGGAGGGAACCAGCGTAAGCGGCGAGTCACCCCTATTTATAAAATACAGATCCAATTTTGCGGGAATGGTAATCTTTTTCAAAGCGGTGCATTCAGAAAATGCGCTTCCGCCGATTTTAAGCAATTCGTCGGGAAGATCCACTTCCGTAAGTGCTGAGCAACCGTAAAATGCACGGCGGTCTATATTTAAAACCGAATCCGGCAACGGGATCTCTTTCAAGGAAGTGCAGCCTTCAAAAGCACTTATGCCGATTTTGGTCAATGCAGATCCGTCTGCAAAGGTTACGCTTGTAAGTTCTTTACAATCCTTGCAAGCATTATCTCCGATAGAAATGACGGTATTGGGAAAAGTGACTGTTTTAACATTACTTCCCTCAAAAACACCGCTTTCAAGTGGACCGTCTTCCGAATAAACACCTCTTACGGATAATACGGGCAAGCCGTCTATTTGCGCAGGGATAACAACGTTTTCGGAAGTGCCGATATATTTGTGAATAAGTATTCCGTTTTGCGCAGGATTTACTTCATACTCAAAATCGGTGGCGGGATTGGGCTTGATCTCTTCGTGGCAGGAGGAAACCAAAGCAACGGTTAACACGATTAAAAATACAATAATGATTCTTTTCATTTTTTTACCTCGTATTGATAAGGAGAAAATGGGTACACTAAATAACCGCATCAACGGTGCGGGCTATAATGATATCGAAGGACAGCGGGACTATTTATCTCCGCGTTCGATGATCTTGCGGATATCCTCTACGTCCTTTTCGGAAAGCTTTTGGTGCTTTGCAAAGGCGGCGATGAAGGCGGGCAAAGAGCTTTCAAAGCGTTTTTCAAACAATTCGTCAAGCTCGGAGACCTGAACCTCGTCCTTTGAAACGAGAGAAGTAACGATAGAATTCTCGTTTTTAAGGACGCCGCGGTCGCAAAGACGCTTTATTACCGTATAAGTGGTGGTGCGTGACCATTCCAATCTTTCCTTGCATATTACTGCAAGTGCGGAGCAGGAAATTGGCTCGTGCTCCCAAAGAATAAGACAAAATCTGTATTCGCTTTCAAAAACTTTTGGTGTGTTTCCCATGGTAATACCCCTTTTTATGTGTCTAATCGATCCGACGATTGTAGTCTAACACATTAAACAGCGTTTGTCAATAGGTTTTGTTAAAAAAATTTCGGTCTTTCGCTTTTTATGACGAAGGACCGAAAAGAATTAATCAAAGCAGGAGCTGCATTTGGTATAACCGCCGTTAAGGAGGTCGGATAGATAACCCTTGTATTCTTTTTTGTTTTTATCGGATATAGAAGACGCAGATGAGCAAGTGGGAAGATGTATCTTCTTGCTGTTGGTATTAAGGATATAAGTCCCCTCCGATTCGCTCGTTTCGGAGCTTTGGGCAAGACGGCTTTCACCGGTGGCATAGTCGATCTCCACGCCGGGCTGTACGTTAAAGCAATACACGTTAAAGCATATTCCCTCCCCTTCGTCTTCTATAGAAAAGGCTTCTACAAGAATTCCGCGGCAGACGAGCTCGTCATCAACAAAAACGGGAGTAACGCGGTACGCAACGTGGTTGCCCGTTTCCTTTATATAGTCGGCAACCATATTTTCAAAGGGGAGCATACCCTGCACGTTGAGATAACGGGTGCCCGTTACGAGGTTCTGACGGTTTGCATCCTCGCCCGTGAGCTGCCAGCCGATAAGGTGGCAACGGTTATACAGATATTCGCCGTCCACGAAGGAATAATATGCCTGAACCCAGCCGCTTGGTGTAACGCTGCTTATACTGCCGCGATCGCCCGTGGGCATAAGCTCTTTTCCGCAGGTGGCAATGGTTACACCGCATCTGCCGAGGGGATCCAATTCCGAATATTTCTCATAGGCTACGG
>JAGAKP010000031.1 GCA_017625615.1 Clostridia bacterium | reverse complement strand
TGGAGACTCTGTGGACTTCTTTCCTCAGCTACGATGCGGATGATCCGATTCCGCTATTGCAGTATGTAAAATTGGCGGTACCGCAGAAACGCCTTGAATATATCCGCACCGTGAAAAACGCCTGCTCTGTTCCAAGTGAAAACGGCTATAATGAGTTGCGGAAGGTTATGGGCATTTATAATAACAACCTTGAACTTTCCGCAAATGAGCGTATTGCTCTTATCGTAAAAGAAACAAGTTTTACTGAGGAGAAGGTTACCGAGCTTGTTGCCATCGGCAAGGCTACCGAGTATCCCATCGGCATCGTACCGACAGAGGATGACGAAGAGGAAGAGCCGGGCGCGATCTCGGATGAGCTTATCGAAGATCCTTCGGTGTCCCTGTTTCAAGAGGCTTGGCGCAGTATCTGCCGTGATTATTTCCGCACCGCTGCCGATAAAATTTCACCCAAAGATAAACAAATATTATCTCTTTCCCTCGGCGTTTGCTTTGACTGTTTCGGTATCTTTAAGCCAAGCACCTATGCGGAAATTGCTTTGAAGCAAGGTGCTTCGGGTGAAAAAAGCATCGAGAAGAAACGCAAGACGGCGATTGAGAAGTTTGCCAAGGAGTTGTGTACTTTGGGATTCTGCGACGGCGTCACCTTAAAGCAAACAAATATGACGCTTGTAAAAGAAAACGGTGAGAAAAAGGTACAGTCAGTGACCTATGCTTATACGCCCTACGGCGAAGGAGAAGCCGGGGAGATCATTCACACCACCTCCGGCAAACACCGTTTCCAAATCATTCGCCTTGCGGAGAATGACGAAACGGGTGCCTATGCAGAATACGTGGCAAAAATTATCCGCTATATGAACGGCACTTATCTGAAAGAAAAGTTCTACGCCATTCCTTTGGAGGAACTCTCCAAAGTGAATCGGGAAAACGCAAAACCAAGCCTGCCGTTTTATAAAAAGCCCCGTACAATCGAACAGAAATAGTTTTATCGACCCGTAGGCCGTTTTAGATAAAACAAATGGCTACAAAGGCAAATACAAAAAAATACCCACCGGATGTTGTGACAAAGTTCTGTGCTGAACCGCCGCATCCAGTGGGTATTTTTATGCTTATTTTAAGTCTGTATTTTCAGAGTCCATGCATACGCAGACGTACCAGTAATATCCATCATACATCACTCCGACTGCCATATAGGTGTACTTGGAACTGCCGACATAAGACCAGTGTCCTTTGCTATTCCTGAATCCGTTGGCTATTAAATAGGCTATCTCATCAGCAGTGCCGCCCCAATTGCCTTTGCCGATGGCTTCGCGCACATTAGCGGTATAATAATTTTCCTCACCTTCTATTCCATATAGCGACCAGTCAACATATTCGCCGTATTGTAAGGCTTCGGCGGCTGCTCTTTGGTCGGTGGTATCGTGGGCAAAATTTGTTTTAAGTTGTGTGCATCGGTATTTGCAATATTCGGTCAGTCCGGGGATGACCGTTGCGGTGACATCGCCCTGTTCGGTGCGGAACCGATTTATGTATTCTGCAACCTTCCGTGCCACTAAATCCGCACTTGGCTTGGGCGGTATTATGATTTCTTCGGTAGGCGGATCGTCCGTTTCCACTATGGTGATACAACCATTTTCCTCGGTGTTTTCCGCCGCCGATGGCTCGGTCGGTTTTGCTGTTGACGTAGGCTTTGTTTCTTCCGTTGGCTTTTCCGTTATCGTTGCGGTTGGCTCTGTGGCGGTCACAGTCGGATTTGTTGACGGATCCTCACTCTCACTCGGGTGAGGCTCTTTTTCTTTCTCTGTCGGTTCTACCGCTGTTACGGGCGGTGTTGTTTCGATTGGTGTTTCTGTTATTATCGTTTCCGATGCTGTTATCGGCGGGCTTTCGGTAAGCGGTGGTGCGGTGGTAACACCGCAACCTGCCATACTCACGATCACCCCACAGCAGAGAAGCAATATAATTATTCTTTTCATGTTTGTATTACCTCCTTTGGCAACACAAACATATACTATAAAACTTCCCACAAGTCCAGCAAAATGGAGAATATTTTTAAAACTCGAAATATGACTTGCAATACCTCGCTTTCCAAGTTAACATACCGAACACCTTGTGGAGACTATGCTTTCGGGCATATCAAGGTAATTTCGGCAAATCATACTTTTCGGGTAAAATATTATAAAAACTATCCGGAGGTAAATACGATGAAAGGAAGAATTCTAACAGAAAATCAAATAGCGGCGTTTGCAGTATTTCTTAAAAGCGAGGAAAAGAGTGAAAATACCGTAGAAAAATATATCCGTGATGTAAGGACGTTTGCCGCCTATGTGGGTGCTGCGGAGATAACCAAAGAAACAGTTATCGGCTATAAAAATAAACTGCTTTCCGAAAATTATGCTGCACGGAGCATTAATTCGATGTTGGCATCTCTCAACAGTTTGTTCTCTTTTCTCAGGTGGGTTGACTTAAAAGTGAAGTCTATCAAGCTCCAACGACAGATCTACTGTCCTGAAGAAAAGGAACTATCCAAAGCAGAATATATGCGACTTGTAAATACCGCCAAGCAAAAAGGCAACGAACGTTTGAATTTACTGATCCAAACGATATGCGGAACTGGTATTCGTGTCAGCGAACTGCAATATATCACAGTTGAGGCAGTAAGGAGTGGCGAAGCCATCGTTTCACTTAAGGGCAAAACACGCTCGGTATTCATTGTCAGAGAACTGCAAAAGAAATTACTCCGCTATGCAGCAGAGCAAAAGATTACGACGGGTGCGATCTTCATAACCCGAAGTGGCAAGCCGATGAGCCGAACCAACATTTGGCGTGAAATGAAAAATCTTTGTGTGCAGGCAGGGGTAAATCCCCAAAAGGTGTTTCCACATAATCTGCGCCACCTATTCGCACGAACCTTCTACGGTATCGAAAAGGACATTGCCAAGCTCGCGGATATACTCGGTCACAGTAGCATTAACACCACACGAATTTATATTATCACTACCGGCAACGAACATCGTCAGCGTATGGAAAATATGCGGTTGATAATATAGCTTCGCTGAATGACGGCTTCGCCTTATTGAAAAATAGCCACCGAAAACGGCGGCTACTACATAATCTGCATTATGTAATAGACCCATAAACAAAGACAACCCTTTTTGATTGTGGCTATAATATACCACATCAAAAAAGGCATAACAAAGCAAGCCTTTGCTATATCTGTAAAGTAAAGGCTTTATTTGGCACGCTATTTTTGCGACAATTTCGAACAAAATCATACTTTTTTCCTTGAGTGTAGGTTTACAATAGATGTGTTACAAAGTGAATAAAAAGAAATGACGAAAGGAAAAACCTGTGTTACAGTTAAGTTGCT
>JAGAKP010000030.1 GCA_017625615.1 Clostridia bacterium | reverse complement strand
TGAGAAATGAATGGTTGATTGTTGTCCCATAGGACAAAAATCTTCCGAACTTTTTATCTCGGCGAGTTTTTTGTCCGCGCATAATGGGCGCAAGCCATTTGGATGCAGAAAACATCTTTCGCGAGCGTGGCGTAGTAATCTACGACTAGCGAAGCGAAAGTGTTTACAAAAACGCAAATAAAAACAAAAGAACTTCCGTAGATGGCGTCTACGGAAGTTTTCCTTTTAATTATTGACATCGGCGGGAGTAAGGGGCACCCCGAAAAATGCAGTTCGCATTTTTTGGGGACCCCGATTAAACCCCCGCCCTACATTCGGAGATCAGCGAAGCAAAACCTTTTAACGCTTTTTGCGTTTTTGGTTCTGCGCCGAATGACTGCGCCCAGCCGTTTTTTAGTAAATTACTACTCCACTGGGGTCCAGACTGAAGCTTTCCATCGCTTCGATAACGGGAAGTGACACGTCGTTATATGTGCCGCGGAAGGGATAAGAAACGGTAATAACGTAATCGTGAACCTCGTCGCTTACTTCAACCTCCGTCTGCACGGTGGCGAGATAGGTATACTCGGGCTTTTTGCAATCCTCTACGTTGACGGCGGGTGCGCTGAAGGTGGTCTTTTCGCCGTTTACCGAAAGAACGCAGTTTCCGTATCTTGCGCTTACCTTAATGGAATAGGACTTGAGATATACGTCAGCCTTGAAAATAACGGTATCGTCCTTTTGGGTCTGCATGGTCCAGCGGACCTCGATATCCAAGCCGCATTCGTAATCGGAGCAGAAAACGCCGCTTTCGTCCACGTGTACGTTTTCATAAAGGTTTTCGGGCTCTTTTTCGCTTTCCTCCGCGGGAATGGAGGTGTCTGTTTCCTCGGATACCTCGGGAACGCTTTGCTCTGCCGAAACGTCCTTTTCGGGAATGCTCTGCTCGGTGCTCTCACTGCCTGCGGAGGCGCTTTCTTCTTTCGAGACTTCTTTTTCATCGGCGCAGGCGCACAGCAAAAGGGCGCACGCAACCAGAATTATACAAATGATCTTCTTCATTTTTACCTGCTTTCTTTTATTTGCGGTTCATATCCAGATTGATATAATACTCGGTACCGTCGAATACGCCTATTTCGGTGGGGGCGTAATCAAACTCAAGAGGCTTATCGGGCCAGATGCTTACAGCGGAGTTGCGGTCGTTGGTCCAAGAGAGCTCCTCCTCGCCCTTGAACAGCTTAAGGTCAAAGGCGTGAAGGGACTTAAGGCACACGCCCTTATCGGAATTGGCGAGGGTGATCTCCTTCCAATCCTCGCAGGGGTTTCCGTTGCGGTCCACCTTGGTGTCACCGGGGTAATCAAGCGCCACGTTGAAGAGAGCGGCGGTGTTGCTTCCGTCAGCCTTGGCACCGAAGACCTCGATCTCAACGGAATCCTTGAACTTGCCCTCTACCGCCTCGACGGTGAGGAGCGCCTTTTGCTCGCCGATGAGCTTTAAGGTCATAACGTAGGTGTCGTTTTTGGGCAGTTTTTTGCTTGATTCGTACCAGGTGCGGGTATCCTCGTTTACGGGCTTGTACATATTATAAAAGATATGCCAGCCGCCGCTTGTTCCCGACCAGCACAGACCTACGTCTATGCAGTTCATCCAATAGCCGCTTTCGTTAAATACGTCAAAGCCAAGGAAGGCGTAGCCGTTAAGATACTTTCCGTCGGGCATAACGGTTTTTATTTCCATATCCTCTATATTCATGGTGACGGTTGCGCCGGAATAGCCCGTGTCGGAGTATACGGCGAAGGCGGGACCATCCACGTCTCCCATCTTGCCGGTGTTTTTGTAATTCTGTGAGGATATTATTTTATCTGCTCTGTCCATGGGATTGACCGAAACCTCCTCCGAAGCAGTATCCGAAACCGCTTCGCTTTCGTTAACGCCGCCTTCACAGGAAAAGACGGAAAGTAAACAAACCGTTGCCAGAAGCAAAAGGAATATCTTTTTCATATTAAAATCACTCCGTATTTTTATTACATTTAATAATACCATATCGGCAACGGAAAATCAAGTACGGCGGGATATTGAAAAAGCTTAAATATTGTGGTACAATAAAAAAGGTACAACCACTATGAAAGGACGGTACATATCAATGAAGCTAAATTACAGGCGCACGCTTTGCGTAGGCTTTGCCTTCTTCCTCATCACTGCCTTCTGGCAGGCCTATGATACTATTATACCCAAAATACTCACCGATCGATTCGGTATGTCGCAAACCCTTTCGGGTATTATTATGGCACTTGATAACGTGCTGGCTCTGTTTTTGCTCCCCATTTTCGGAATTATATCCGATAAATGCAAAAGCAAGCTGGGCAAGCGCACTCCCTTTATTATAGCGGGAACCCTTGCGGCGGTAGTCACCTTTTCCGCGCTCTCCTTCGTGGACGCGGCACAGCTTAAAAAGATAAACGCCGTTACCGATATAAACGCCACCGAGGTAAGGGAGATACTTTACGATTACGAGTATCCCGAAAAGATAGTGTCCCCCTCGGGCGAGGAATTCGTTTTGAACGAAAAGTTTGAAAGAGAGGAATTTCTTTCCGCTCCCGCCACCTACAAGGACAACACCGTAACCGAGGTTTACACCGATTACATCGTCCCCGCGCGGCAGGCGTATATAAAATACGAAATTACCGAAAAGGACCCCTCTGCGCTGATATTCTTTATCGGTCTGTTGCTTGCGGTGCTTATATCCATGGCGACCTTCCGCACCCCCGCAGTTGCTTTGATGCCTGACGTTACCCCCAAGCCTCTGCGCTCCAAGGGTAATGCGGTCATAAACCTTATGGGCACCATCGGCGGCTCCTGCATACTGGGGCTCGGCATAGTGATGGGCACGGGCAAGACGGAAAACACCTTTATGAATTACACCGGATATTTCCTTGCCGTTGCGGGACTTATGCTCGTATGTCTCGGGCTGTTCGTGCTCACCGTTAAGGAAAACAAGTTCGTGAGAGAAATGGAGGAAACCTCCAAAAAGTACGGCATTGACGAGGGCGAGGAGGAAGCCGCAGGCAAAAAGAAGCTCACCAAGGGCGAAAGAAGATCCTTCCTGCTGCTGCTCGCATCGGTTATTTTCTGGTATGCGGGCTACAACGCGGTAATAAGCAAGTATTCGGTATACGCAAGCAACGTGCTCGACCTCGATTATAACAGCACCCTTCTCGTGGCAAATATCGCCGCACTTATCGCATTTATACCCGTCGGTATAATCTCCACCAAGGTGGGCAGAAAGAAAATGGTCATTGCAGGCGTGGTAATGCTGGGCAGTGCCTTCCTCGTAGCGGCGTTCTTAAGCAGCGGAACCCCCGCCGCAGTAATGATGGTAATATTCGCCCTTGCGGGTATCGGCTGGGCGACCATAAACGTAAACTCCTTCCCCATGGTGGTCGAGCTTGCCAAGGGCGGAAACGTAGGCAGATACACAGGATTCTATTACACCGCGTCCATGGCGGCGCAGACACTCACTCCCGTTCTGAGCGGCTTGTGTATGGATAATTTCGGTATGCGCACGCTGTTCCCCTACGCCACCGTGTTCGTAGTGCTTTCTCTGCTCAGTATGCTTCTCGTCCGCCACGGCGACGCCACTCCCGTGAAGGCAAAGGACGCCAGCGATTATATTCCCGACATTGATTAGCGGAACGAGTTATGGGTGCGTCCAAAAAGCTCAACGGCTTTCTTTCTCCATATTTAAAGGAAAAGGGATATAATAAGAAAGGAAGCTGTTACTATAAGATCGAAAACCATATTGCATTTTGCATTTCCTTGGATTTTCCGTCCTGCGTGCGCGCGTGGTGCCATATTTTACCGTTGTATATGCCCACGGAGTTTATTCATTTAGACTACGGGAACACAATAGAGCCGAAATACGTCAACCGCCAAAGCTTTTTATCAAAGTATGACGACGTGACCGACGAGCAAGCCTCCCGATGGGTAAATGAATTAACGCAGGAATTGGAAGCAAGCGTATTCCCCTTTTTCAATTTGGTGGGTTCGCCTGAAGCGCTGGCAAAATACTGCGTTTTACCCAAAGAGCGCAAAAGCCGGTATTTGCCTTACGAAGGCGGCGAAAAATTGTACCGCCTGCAAGGATACACCGCTTTGTACTTGGGTAAAACCTTCAGGGCAAAAGGATATATCAAGGCTTACAAAAAAGCCGCGTTGGAAAACCAACACATCTCCCCCAAGCTTGTGCAAGAGCGTTCCGCAGAAGCTGACGAAATGCTCAGGCTTGCACTTCTTCCCAAGAAGGAAAGAAACGAGTATTTCTCCACGTTGTGTGACACAAACCGAAAAGCGATGTTCGGTTAATGCTATAAACAACAAAATCCGCCGATATTTCGGCGGATTTTTTTAATGAGAAATGAGGAACGAGTAAACCACCCCAAGAAACCTTTGGTTTCTCGGGGACCCCGGAAACCACCCCAAGAAACCTTTGGTTTCTCGGGGACCCCGGAACGAGGAATTTCGGTAGCTTTTTTCGCGTAACGCGAAAAAAGGTTTCCATACCTCTTACCTCTTCACTTTTCAATCTTAACTCTTAACTTTTTTCGGGACGCCGTCCCCTACGGTTTGTGCATAGCCGCGGGTGTTCGATAATTGTAGGGGCTGACGTCCCCGTCAGCCCGCGTTCCCCGCACCTTATAAAGTGCATATTTTACATATTTTTGCATCTCGCGGTATAATAGTGTAACAGAAAAATACCGGAGGTTAATATGGAAAATATACTTGATGAATTATGGGCGTCTTATCTTGAAGAAAAAGACCCTCTTTCCACAGAGGAAGAAATAAAGCAACTGATTGCTGTAGAAAAATCGGAGCAAGCTCTTCGTAAAGCATTGAACGAAGAACAGCTTGCTGTTTTGGAGGAATACATATCCCGCCGCGAAGATCTTAACAGGATCTATTCCGCCAACTGCTTCAAGATCGGAGTACGCTTCGCAACCAAATATACGTTGGAAGCGACGAAGTGAAAACGAGAAAACCACCCCTAAAATCCTGCGGATTTTTGGGGACCCCGGAAACGAGAAGACACCCCAAAAACGCTAGGCGTTTTCGGGGAACCCCGTCAACGAGAAATTATGGTAAAAAATCCTCCGATATTTCGGCGGATTTTTTGCGGGCTTTACGAATATGCCTCATCGCAGTTTGTGCAAAACGCACAAAAATATTTTAATATTTTATGTAAATTAAACAAACGTTAATCTTGAATATCCTTTTTAAAAGAATATAATATAGGCGAGAAGAGGAGAGAAACTCCTCGGTAAAAAAAGGAGGTGCAAGATTAATGATCACTTGCAACAAAAGATATCTTTATAAAATCAATTTGGACACTGCCGCACAGGTAACGGAATTCAACCGCATTGCCTCTAAATGCGACGGAGAGGTTTTCCTTGTAAGCGGAACGGAAATGAAGCTTGATGCAAAGAGCTTTTTGGGTGCCCATCTTGCACGGATCGCTTGGAACGATATTTGGCTTGAGACCGAAAAAGACCATTACGAGGCTTTTAAGCAGTTTATGGCTGAATAGTCGTTTCCCCACAACGACCGATATTTGTTTTATTTTGATATACGAAAACGCTCGGGTCAAAACAGATCCGAGCGTTTTTTCTTTTTCATGGGGTGATTTTATTTCACTGCTTTTATTATTTCTTCCGCAAGAGCCTTGCAAAACTCTGCGCGCCACGCGGGTGAATTTAATTTTTGTGCCGCCGACTCGTTGGAGGCGTATCCCGTTTCCACCAAAACCGAGGGGTAGTCCCCGTATTTTGTGACGATATATGCGTTTTCGTAGTCGAGGGGGGCTATTTTCGTTTTGTTATCCAGCCGCTTTGAAAAGGCGACGCAAAGTCGGTTCAAAAGAGCGGAGTATGGGTTGCCCTCGTAATAATACAATTCGTATCTGTCTACGGTCGGGTCGGTGGGAAAGCTGTTGACGTGAAGGGAAACGAACATATCTATGGGTGTTTCCTTGCTTAAGGCGAGAACGTACACGCCGCGCTCGTAGGCGGAAAAGACGGTGTCCTCCACCACCAAGTCCTCGCGGTAGTCGATGCCGTGGGTTACGCAAATATCTATAATTTCTTCCGAGGCGGGGAAAGCTTCTCCGTCGTGGGTGAGGATCACCTCCGCGCCGAGGGAAACGAGCTCGTCCTTAAGGCGGTTTACCATATCGAGAGTGACTTCCGCCTCCGTGCCAACCATATATTCGCTCCCGCAGCCGGGGTCGCCGAAGCCGTGGCCCGCGTCAAGAACGATGACGGTGCGTCCGTCGTCGGATATTTCGGGTATGCTCTCCCCCGCCGTGCTTTCCCCACCGCCGACGCAGGCGGACAAAAGCAACGGTAAAAGCAATAGAAGCGAGAAAATATACTTTTTCATACCCGTACCCCCTTTTATAGGTGTTTTTTATAATATATCATACCGAAAAAGGGTTGTAAATATGTTTTTTGGGAGAAAATTGTAAAAATTTAAAGCATTCACTTAGATTATCCAGCCACATACTTTAACTCACTATAGGTTGATGTCACTTCTTCAGGTCGACACATTCCTATACTTTGTATAATTGTTATTTCGTTTAAACCTTCACACACACATTGATTATAGTTTGGAATTCCGCCGCGCAGAAAATCACAAAAATCAGAAAGGTACCACAAGAAAAAACCTTGTTCATCGGGGGTGAGTTGAGCCTTTTTAAGAATGGAATTATAACAGTACTCTACCATCATAGACTCGCCTTTCTTCAACCAATTTTGCGCACTCACTAAATCGTCGACATTGTAAAATGTGTGTTTGATATAAAATTTGGCAGTACCGTAGGAGGTTTCCTCTTTGATTATTTGAAAACCCCACCCTCTACCGAGTGCATCGATTTTCTTACACATACTTATAAACGAACGTGCGTTTTTTACTACATCCGCGTTAGGCCCGTAACTTTTGGAGGCGTTACTGTTTTTCCCGAACAATGAATCGAACAATCCCATAGTATTTACTCCTTATACGTACAGTTTTTGAAGCATTTTTGTATAATCACGGTAAGCTACATAAGCTTCTTCTTTTTTACCGGATTCAATCAGTTCGACGCAAGGAAGCACCAGCTCTGTGTAAATACGGTCAAATATTTCTTTTGCATTGGGAAGCGCCTTGATTTTTTCTACTATAGCAGGAGCAGTGCGGTAATATTCACAGACGTCCGCTTGTCCTTCGGGGAACGAGCGCATATATCCATCGCGAAAAGCACGAAGGGTGGTCAGTTCGTGGCAATCATCGGGCAATCCTTTTGCTTCAACACAAGCAGAGGTGAGAAAGCAACCGCTAGAGCCATTCTTCTTAGCTTGGTATACAGGACATCTTTCATAATTATATCCCCAGCAATATCTATGAACAGTATCGCTGTCAATTGACGAACGTCCTTCCTTTTCGCGTTTTACGGCGCAACAATATCCGCTGTCGTAATAATAGTAAACACATTCTTCTGCCATTAAATCTACCTCTTTCCATATGGTATAAAATACTTTGCGAAAAATCTTAAAAGTACAATATTAATATACAATAGTATTTATATTTTGTCAATATTTTGTTTACAATAGTATTGTAATTTTTGCACCGAGAGGTATAATATATGTTGAGTGAAAAATTGAGAGAGGTGCGGCTTTCCCGCGGAATGAGCCAAGTGGAGCTGGCAAAGCAGCTTGGTGTTACAAAGCAAAGCGTATCCAACTGGGAAAACGACAATATACAGCCCTCGGTGGATATGCTCGTTAAGATCGCACAATGCCTTTCGGTAAGCACCGATTACCTCCTCGAATTGGACACAAAAACCTATATTGAGGTAACGGGACTGACTTCCCGTGAGATCTCTCACATACAAATGATAATAAACGACATAAAAAAGCGAGGTTAAAATATGCTTTACAACACCTTTAAGGACAAAAAGTTATCTGCTCTTGGGCTTGGCACCATGAGATTCCCCGTTATTGATAACGACAACAACAAGATCGACTTTGAAAAAACCAAGGAAATTTTTGAATACGCCTTTAAAAACGGAATTAATTATTTTGACACCGCTTTTATGTATCACGGCGGAAACAGCGAGATAATATGCGGTGAGATACTTAAGAATTACCCCCGCGAAAGCTTTTATCTGGCAAGCAAGTTCCCCGGCTTCAGCGAAGAAAACGTAATCAACCACGTCGAAATTTTTGAAAAGCAGCTTGAAAAATGCGGCGTTGAATACTTTGATTTTTACTTATTCCACAACCTTTTCTCCCGCAATGCGGGCTGGTATATGGACGACGAGAAATACGGACTTTACACCTACCTCACCGAGCAGAAGAAGGCGGGCAGAATAAAGCATCTGGGCGTTTCCTGCCACAGTGACCTTGAGACCCTCCGCGCCTTCCTTGACAGATACGGCGACAGCATCGAATTCGTGCAGATACAGCTCAACTGGCTGGACTGGACCTTGCAGGACGCCAAGGCGAAGGTAGAACTTTTAAACGAGCGCAACATTCCTATATGGGTAATGGAGCCCGTGCGCGGCGGAAAGCTGGCTTCCCTTGCGCCTCAACACGAGGATATGCTTAAATCCCTCCGCCCTGACGAGACCGTTCCCGCGTGGGCGTTCAGATATCTGCAAGGTGTAAAGGGTGTGACCATGGTGCTTTCGGGTATGTCCAACATGGAGCAGATAGTTGACAACGTAAAGACCTTCTCCGAATACAAGCCCGTAAACGAGAAGGAAAGAGGCGCCCTTGCAGTTATTGCGGAAAGTATGCTCAATTCCGTGCCCTGCACCGCTTGCCGCTACTGTACAGACGGTTGCCCCGTTTCCCTTGATATTCCCGAGCTGATAAAGGCGTACAACCGCAGAGATTACGAGGGGCTTGGCAGAGTAAAGAGAATGGACGAGGACAAAAAGCCCACCGCCTGCATCGCCTGCCGAAGCTGTGAATCGGTCTGCCCCCAGGGAATAAAGATCGCCGACGTTATGGCAGATATGGCAAAGCTGATAACCGAAGAAAAATAAGTGCAAAAAACCTCCGATTATTCGGAGGTTTTGTTGTTGTCGGGGTCCCCGAAAAGCCGTCAGGCTTTTTGGGGTGATTCTTATTTCTTCTTTTTGACAAGCACTATTATAAGCACCACTATTGCGGCGTTTATAAGGACAGTGCCCAGCACACCAACGACCGCGCCGATGATTATAAGCATCAGAACGGGGCTTGCCTGCGCCGCGGAGCTTGAATCGCCTTGCTCGGGCATAGGCTGGGGCGAGATTATCACGTGTTCAAGAACCGCCGATTCCTCGGTTGCAGGCGGCAGAGGTGCTTCGCTTTCTTCCTCGGGCTCCATAAGGGGTGGTGTGCCCACCTCGTGGGAATATCCGCAGTGGCAGTATTCGCGCAACAAGCCCGCAACGCCGATTTCCGCCTCTTTTAACACTTCGGTTTCCATTATGTGGAAGGTTTCGCCCTCTTTTTTACCGCAACCGTTACACTGAAGCCAATGGGAATCGTGGTCGTAGGCGTAATTCTCGTCATAGTTGTGCTCGACAGCCACGGTATTCCATATGTCGATAGGATATACAAGGTAATACCCCTCCGAATATTCGGAGTCTATTCCTTCGATATCGGTACGCAGACAAGAAACCTGCTCCGCCGCCTCAGGGGTGACGTATACCCTTTGTACGCTTGGTATATATCCGTCGTTTCCGTTACGCCATATACGCAGTACCGCAGGAGAAGCAATATACACGTCCGTAAGAGACTTGCACTGCGCAAGAGAATCTAACTCAAACACCTCGACAGAGACGGGAATATACACTGCTTTAAGGCTTTCGCAGGTGCGGAACGCTTCGTATTCTACGGTTTTCACACCGTTGCCCAATTTGAGAACCTCCAACGAAGGGCAATATGCAAACGCCTGCGTGCGGATGATCTCTACACCGTCGCCCATTTCCACGTATTTAAGAGAGGCGCACTCCATAAATGCGAACGGTCCGATCTTCTTCACGTTATCGGGAATAACTATACTTTCCAACGCCGCGCATCGGGAAAAAGCAGAATCGATCTCCTCGACTCCCGCACCGATATCAACATACTTAAGGGACGAACAGCGTGTAAATGCGCTTGTCTCCAGCACCTTTACGGAATCGGGAATGACGATAGACTCTATAGATGCACAGCAGGAAAAGGCGTATGCGCTGACAGTCTCAAGATTGTTGCTTAAATTAACTGTCTTTAATGAACTGCAGTTGCTGAAAACGCTGCTACCCATAGAGGTTACCGTGTTCGGAACAGTAATTTCGGTTACAGCGGTAAAATTCTCAAAAGCGCATCCGCTTATAAACGTGATACCGTCGGGCAAGACGATACGCTCGGCGTCATCACGGTACTGCGTCCAAGGGGCATAGCCTTGCAAATACTCCGTCATTTCGCCGTAGCCTTCGATGTAGAGAGTTTTCGTATCGGAATCGTACCGCCAAGTAAGGTTTTCTCCGCACTGTCCGCTCGTTTCCCCTGCCGCGTCAACGTTCAAGGCGCAAAAGGCAAAGACAGAAATGAGCAATGCTAACAGCACGGAATATATAATTATATGCTTTGTTTTCATATTATTTTCCTTTTTTGGAGTTTTTCTTTCTTACCGCCTCGATAACAGCCAGAATCACGCCGTAGCAGACGAGGTATATAGGTGCCATAACCCAGATGGTGAGAGGCGTGCCTTCAAGCAAAGGCTCTGCTATATGGAAGGCATCGCTCATATCAAAGGCTTGCATAAGGAATGCTCCCAAGGTTACGTAAGCGGTAACGCCGAACAGGGTGTAATGCCATTTTTTATAGGTTATATTTATATATCCCAGCATAAGCACCGCAACCGCAAGAAGGGCGGAAAGGCTGTGGTGCAAAAGTCCCGTTATGGTGGGCAGATAAAACAGAGTGGGGCCTTGACCTACGAAGGTCGCGTATATTACGGTGGAAACTCCGCCGAAAAGCCCGAGCAGCCACATGGGATGCAAAAAGGCGTTGTTCTTTTTGCCAAAAAGTGCGGCAAGTGAAAAAACGAGGCTTGTCATACCGCAGATGCTGTCGGGAATAATACAGTACCAACGGACCTCGTCGTATCTGAACACCTGCGAAAGGCGGTTTGCCATAATGCTTGCCAAAAGCAAAAACGCGATTATTTTTATAAAAAGGGCTATACTTTTTTCACCTTTTAACCACTTCTTGGCGGCAAAAAGTGAAATGCCGCCAAGTAAGGTTGATATTACGATATAAAGTATATGCTCCGTTCCGAATAGTTGAGGATTCATACTTTCTTATTTTGCTCTTGCGGCGATAGCGCCTGCAAGGTCGGTCTCCTCCCACTTTACGCCGAGCTCCTCTCTGCCGAAGTGGCCGTAAGAGGAAAGGGCGGTATACTGAGGACGGCGGAGGTCAAGATGCTTGATGATAGCGGCGGGACGGAGGTCTGCCACCTGCTGAAGGATTTCTGCGATCTTTTCATCGCTGATAACGCCCGTTCCGAAGGTATCCACCAGCAGGGAAAGGGGCTTTGCAACGCCGATTGCGTATGCGATCTGAATTTCGCAACGCTTTGCGATGCCTGCGGCAACCACGTTCTTTGCAAGGTAACGAGCCATATATGCGGCAGAACGATCAACCTTGGT
>JAGAKP010000029.1 GCA_017625615.1 Clostridia bacterium | reverse complement strand
CGTGCTTGGCAAGCTCGCGACGTACCTTTTCGGCATCAGCGCCAACGATGAATTTGATCTTGTCGGCGTTTACAAACGCCTTGTTGCCAATATTGATAAACATACCTTATTCCTCCTTTCCTTTCTTTTTGAAGCAGCAAATGGGCTCGTCGGACGTCATATCGTAATAGTACGTAATATGACCTTTCGCAAAATCCGTTAAGCTATACAGATAAACCTTCACGCCGGATGCAGCAAGAACGTGTCTACCCCTGGCTTTGATCCATTTTTCCACCTGATCCTTTAATTTGTTCGTTACCTTATTTCTGTTCTGTCCGATAATAATAACGTTTCGAAAAGCGACCAATTTGTTACACTTGGCGTTGAAGTCCGCCTGATTGTGGTTGCCGCACTCCACTTCGAAGCAGTTACGGCCTCCGTCAAAATATCCAATCACGTCGGGGATGACAGCACTGCCATCGGAAAGCGGTATCCGATTTTTCTTTCGATTGGTGGAGACCTCTTTATAGACACCTTTTTTCGTCAGGATCGTTGCCGCGTCCTTGACCATATAGCCGTGCAGCAAGCTTGAGTGTTCTTGCATAAGGATTTCGTGTTCTTGTGTTGGCGGTTCTTTCCGAAAACAATCTCTGTAAATCCGTTTGCCCAATGGGGTAAGCTTCAATATATTGAAATTTCGATATCCGGTATACATTTTCTCCACATCGTAAAAACCGATCTTTATCAACGTTTTCACAGCACGCCAGGCAGTGTCCTCGCTTTTGCACGGTCCATCCTTTGCAATGAGCGCACGAATAAACACTTCCTTTGCATCCTTTTCCTCAGATACACCGCTGGCTCCGATACACTCAAAAGCAAACCATTCTAAAGGACTTAGTCTTTTGACAATATCCCTTAAATGTGACATATGTATGTCGCTCTTGTCAGAAAACATTTCATCGAAATTATTGTTGTACATATCGTTATCAAGTACACACGCGAAATGATGATGAGCGATAATGTACTTGAAGATATCGCCGGCATTGTATTCCGAAACTTTCAAAAAGAGAATCCCGTCATGAAAAGTATAAAGATTATATGCGAATTGTGGTTGTTGCTTACGATGACGAGATGCATTTTTATGAGGCTTGTGGCTTCAAGAAAAGCGAAAAAACATCGCCAATGTTTATTACATCCTTGTGGACATAAATCAAGCAAATACCAATTTGTCGAACAGCGCTACCACAATGCTTTTGGTCGTTTTTACCCCTACTTATACTACTTTTAGTCGCTCTTTCCCAAGAAAAAAGCCAAGTCTTTTTTTGACTTGGCTTTTTTGCATATAATTAACCGCCATGCTCGCAAAACTGCCAAATACACACAATTCTTGCCGATTTAACGGTGAAAATGTTAAAAAACATTGACAACGCCTTGATTTTTGGTATAATATACCACTATCGAAGAATTTTTTTGAAAGTTTATCGAAGAATTTTTTTGAAAGTTTTGTACCGAAGTCGGAATAAATCCGCGCGCTGTCTACATATAATCTATGTTGAACAGTAAAAAACAAGGAGAAAAAAATGATTTTGAAAAAACTCACGGGAAGGCATATTCTGTCTGTCTTGGCGCTTATCGCTCTGGCGGCTCTCATAATATTGCCCTTGGTTTCCTTTGCCGATGGGGAAGATACCCCTGCGGAATCCGAAGCCTCTCCCGCGGCGGAGGATTCCTTGCCCGAATCCGAAGCGGATAAGAATGCAGATATATTTGATATTCCTCCCGCTACCGGCGTTTTGTCCCGTCCCGCATTACAGCAAGCGGAAAAGGACACCGTCGACGTTGGCTTAAGCTACGGCAGAGGCGCATACAGACATATCACCTTCACAGCGGCGGAGGACAGTATGCTGTCCCACGGCGGCGACGTATACAAGGAGCTTACCTTTACCTGGGAGGACGGCGTTATGTACCGTGACGGCGTTCCCTGCCAAAAGGCGTACGTCCGTTCCTCTGCGCCCATCACACTGTCCAATACGGGCTGGAGCTATGAGGGAGTAATGATACTTACCTGCGGTCAATACGGAATTACACTCGTAAACCGCGTTCCCCTTGAAAACTACGTAAAGGGCGTTATGTCGGGCGAGATCGGCGAGGACGGCTCTTATGAAAGCAGAAAGGCGTTTGCGGTCATCTGCCGAACCCTTGTCTTCGTAGCCCGCGACCACGGCGAGGAATTCGACCTTTGCAGTAAAAACTGCTGTCAGTCCTACCGCGGCACCTTCCACAGAAACGAGCTTAACGACAAAGCCGTTGACGAAACTGCGGGAATGGTGCTCACCTATAACGGAGTACCCTGTCTGGTTGCCTACAGCTCAAGCCACGGCTATAACTCCTGCTCAAGCTTTGCGGCGTGGGTAGGTGCGGATATCCCTTATCTACGCGTGGTAAGATACGATAACGAGCCTCTGGATTACGGCGGACAGTGGGAGGTCACCTATACCTACGAGCAGTTAAGCGCAAGACTTAAATACTATACCACCACGGGTATCGTAAGATCCGTTTCGGTGGCAGAGACCGACCCTTACGGAAGCACCTACGTCTACCGCCTTAAGGTGGTGGATTCCGCAGGAAAGGTAAGCGAGGTAATGTACGGCGGAAACATTATGGCTGTTCTGGGCGTGCGCTGTGCAAACTTCACCATCGAGCAAATTTCGGGCGGAATAACCATTCACGGCATCGGCAACGGTCACGGCGTGGGCTACAGCCAGCGCGGCGGACATCAGATGGGCTTGGAGGGATACAAGTGGGAGCAGATACTTTCCTTCTATTTCCCCGGAACCACCCTTGCTCCTTGCAGAGAATTTCTTGAATAGAGTGTATAAATTTTAACAAAATGCAAACAAATCCCGTTAAATCTTTACATTTGTGAAAAACAGTTGTATAATGTAGCGTAAAATACGGGAAGGGACGTAAATTAATGGCGGACGGAGTAAAAAAGTACAAAGCTTTTATATTGGCTAATCTGTGCGCTGCGCTTGCCTTTGCGGCAGCACGGCTTTTAATAATAATGAATAATATCGAGGTTGACTCTCTTGAAAATTCGGACGGGCTCTATTACCTCGAGGGAACCGCATCACCTACGGTCTTCGTCTGCTTTTGTATTGCGGCGGTCATCGCCTGCTTGGTGGGCGCTATGCTGTTAACGGGTAAGGTTAAGTTTGCCCTTAACAACGAATGCTCCTCGGTGGCGTTTGCCTCTGCACTTATCGGATTTATGCTTTTGACCTTGGCGGCGTATTATCTTTACCGCATAGTTTTTGAGCACGTCAAGTACAGCGCGGGCTTTGTGGCGGTAATAGTACTTACCGTTCTTTCCGCAGTATATTTCCTTTGCGTTTCTTCAAAAAGAGCAAACAAAAAGCTTGCCCGCGTGCTTCCTCTTCTTTCTATGATCCCCATAGTCCTCACCGCCGCAAGATTGCTTTACGATTTTGTGGACAGAAGCCTTACCGTCACCGCGTCCTCATACGGATATCACCTTATGGGTCTGGCGTCACTTATGCTTTTCCTGTGTTGTGAGGGAAGATTTCTCGTAGGCTACCGCCGCAAGCGCGTTTACGTTGCGTTGGGACTTATCACAAGCCTGCTTTTGCTCATATACAGCGTGCCCGCCTTGTATCTGTCACTGTTCTGGCCCTTAAAGCTTACCGACGTTACGGTATACTGCGTGGCAGATCTTATAATGACGGTGTATATCTACTGCCGTCTGCTGTCCATGCCCGTTTCCGAAGAGGAAACTGTGGAGACAGTAGCGGAATAAATAACCTCAAAACCGAATATACTTGAAGCAGAAAGGGTATTTCTTATGAAAAATCTTCTGCTTCTTTTTTTGTTTACCTTCGTCTGGGTATGCCTTTTACCCCTTTATCCTTCGGTTTCCGTCAAGGAAGAAAAGCCCGTTCCCGAGGACGAATACGTTATCTCCGTTATGCTGGGAATGACCGAGGATATTCTTCCCCCCGAAAGCTTAAAGGCAATAGCGGTAACGGTGCGTACCTATACCGCCTATCACGGCAAGGTGCTTCCCGTGGCAACCGTCACTCCGTCGGATGATCTTTACGGCGCTGTAAGCGATGCGGTGTACGCCACCTCTGGAGAGGTGCTTACGTATTCGGGCAAAATAATAAACGCCTGCTTTCACACCTGCTCCCATAAAAGCACTGCCGACGGCGATGCGCCTTATTTAAAAAGCGTGCCTACCGTTGACGAAAGCGGATATAAAGGCTTTTTCGGGGAGAAAATAATAACCCCGCAGGAGATCGAGCTTTTCGGAAAGGGAAATATTTTAAGCGTTTCCTACGGCAGTGACGGAAGGGTAAAAAGCGTTGAATTGGAGCACGGCAGTGTGAGCCAAAATGAATTTACGGAATATTTTTCGCTTAATTCAACGGATTTTACCGTAAATTCCCTGCCCGACGGCGGCTATACCGTGTTCACTCGCGGCATCGGCAACGGGTACGGCTTATCACTCTACGGCGCCTGTCTGCTGGGTGACGAGGGCAAAAGCTACACCGAGATATTAAATACATATTTTACGTCGGTAACTCTTACGCGCAAAACTTAATATGAATATATCCTCCTTTATATGGGCAAAATAGCCTTGAACTATAAAAGGGGGATTTCTTTATATGAAGGAAAAAAAGGGTTTTAATTTCAAAAAAATACCCGCTTTAAAAGCATTCAAGCGGTATTCGGCATACGTGTATCTGGGCGCGGCGGTGGTCACCGTGGCGGTGATGGCGGTAAGCATTTATTCCATAAACCGCGGCGACGAGGTGTCCCTGCCGGAAATTTCGGTACCGTCTATACAGCTTCCCGAAATTTCGGATACACCCGTGGTAAACAACCCCGCGGATATCCCTGCGGATATTATTCCCGTTACCGAATATTATCTTCCCGTTTCGGGTGAAACGGTCACTCCTCATTCCGTTACCGAGCTTGTCTTTTCGCCCACCATGCAGGATTACCGCACCCATTCGGGCATCGATATCGCCGCTGAGGCGGGCACCGAGGTGGTAAGCTATACCGACGGCGAGGTCACCGCCGTGTATAACGATACCTTTTACGGCACCGTGGTAGAGATAAAGCACGACGGTAACGTCACCACTCTTTACGCCAACCTTGATCCCGAGCTTGCCGAGGGCATTTCCGTGGGCGCGCCCGTCAAGGCAGGTCAGACCGTGGGCACCGTGGGCAGTACCGCAATAATCGAATCCGCCACACAGCCCCACCTCCACTTCGAGGTAACGGTGGGCAATAAATCGGTAGACCCGCAGATATATCTGGATAAAGTGAAATAAAAAAAGCACCCGCGAGTGTGCTTTTTTTAAGGTAAAATTTAAGAGTTAATAGTGAACAGGTTCGGAAGATTTTTGTCCCGTGGGACAAAAATCAACCATTAGTTCCTCATTTCTCATTTCTCGTTTCTCATTACTTCCACCTCGTCGCCTATTGAAAAGGAATATAT
>JAGAKP010000001.1 GCA_017625615.1 Clostridia bacterium | reverse complement strand
AGGCTATGGTTGGAGGTGCTGTGGGCAGAGCTACCCGAAGCTCTGCCCACGCAGACAGCGGCGGAACTTGTCGGACATAACCCACAGCGCATACATGAACTGATCAGAGAACAAACCTTGCACGGAATAAAAATCGGTAGCACCCAATACTGCGTGAAGGAAGAATTTATATGCTATATGGCATCACCGCAGAAGCTCTCCAACCCACGCACCGACAGATATAAAGAACTCATTCGAAAATTTAAATACATACAACGCAGAGAGCGCGAAAACGAACAGCGCCGATGCAAAAGAAGAATGAAGAATGCTGATGCATAACCAAAGCCCCACCGAGAAAAAATCGGTGGGGCAGCATTTTTTGTTTTCTGCCGTATTTGAATCCCGACCCCCGACAGAACATAAAAGATTTTTAATCAAGTATGCTCCAACCAGCACTTTTAAAAATGCCGAAATTCTTTGCCGACAAAAATATTTCTAACATCCCAAAATGCGTCGCCTTGAAAAAAGCCTTATTTTATGCGGCTTCCAAGGACTTTTTGTTCTATTTTCAAGCAAGATTTTTAAGCGTAAAACACGCCCAAAAATGCGGAAAAAGTTATAAAGAGCACCGCAAAGAAAAATCATGAAGATAGAGAAAACCCTTGAAAACACTGGGTTTTCAAGGGTTCATTTGGCGGAGAGGATGGGATTCGAACCCATGTGCGATTGCTCGCAAACTGATTTCGAGTCAGCCCCGTTATGACCACTTCGATACCTCTCCGTATATGTTAACTCGGCATACCGAGATTAACGCAATATTCAGTTGTATTAGAATTCCCGTTAGAACTGGGATCGTTTTAGAAACGATGGAATGCCCGAAACCCGCATGGTTAAAGGGTTTTCGGCGTTTCGGCTTCCGTTTTGCGAAGAAGATTTCGAGTCGGGGCCGTTATGACCTCTTCGATACACCTCCGTATTTGATTGTGTTTGAATTTTGCACGGCTTTTGCAAGGCCGAAGTTAAAATGCGTTCATCCAAAATTCAAGAAAAATGAAGCATTTGAGAGATAATGCGAGAAAACAAGAGCTTTCGCAAGTTGCGGAGTGATAAGCTCGGCTACCTTTCGAGTCAGCCCCGTTATGACCACTTCGATATCTCTCCGTATATGGTATTATTAACAGTTTGGTATATGTTAACACAATTGGAAATGTTTTGCAAGAGTTTTTTGCAAAAACCCCTTTTCTTTTTATGTCCGTTATGTTAGAATAAAAGCTATGGAGGTATGATTATGATGAAAGCTATCGAAGTACTTGAACGGTTAAACGCATATTCCGCGGCGGTGCTGACACAAACTGTTGACACCCGCAAGGCGGGCAGCGACGAAAAAGAGACGTCCCGCGTGGCTTTTTGCTTTACTGCCACTGCTGACGTTATAAAGGCGGCAAGCGAGTGGGGAGCAGACGTGCTTGTTACACACGAGCCCACTTACCACGACCATTTCGACAATTTTCACGATAACGCCGTAGCCGCCGCCAAGCGTGAGCTTCTTGAGAGCACGGGCATGACGGTATACCGTTGGCACGATCATCCTCACGCCGCTATTCCCGACGTTATCCACGCAGGCTTTCTTGAGGCATCGGGACTTAACGGCACACTCGACGGAAGATATTTTATTCTTGACGGCGAGATGACCGCCCGCGAGATCGCAAAACAGATCGAGCAAAACTGCGGAATAAAGCACGCACGCATCATCGGCGCGGCGGACAAGCCCACCAAGCGCGTGGCAATGTGCCTCGGCGCCTGCGGAGATATGGTTTTCGACCTTCTTCGCAATACCGATTGCGAAACGGTTATAGCAGGGGAGATATGCGAATGGCGCGAGGGCTGCTTCGTACGTGACGCCGCACAGCTTGGCTTTAATAAGTCGGTCATACTTCTCGGTCACTGCGGCAGTGAGCGCGACGGTATGAAATATCTTACCGATATCTGGAACACCATCTGCCCCGAGGTACCCGGAAAGTACTTTGAAACGGGCGAGCTGTACACTTATACCGAGGGAGACGAATAATGAAAAGAATTTTATCTGTAGCAGTCGTTTTATTACTTACGCTTCTTATGGTGCTTCCCGCAGGCGCTTCTCACGTGAACCCCTGCAAGGAGCATCAGCTTTCCGGCACGGGAACTCCCGTAGTCAAAAAGGGCGCCTTTTCTCTTGACGTTGACGTCAAGGAATACTGGACCAAAGAAGGGGAGACCTTAACCGTTGTCTTTACCGCCAACGGTATTAACGATACCATAAAAAGCTCCGGCGGCGTGCTTATGTCCTTTAAGGTAGCATACGATCCCGCGGCACTCACCCTCAACGAAAAGGAGCTTTCCGAATCCCTTATCACTCTTCCCAACGGAAACACCGACGCTTCCCGTGCAGACTGGCTCAAGGGCTCTGACTTCAGCCACGTGACCAACAAGAAAACGGGCAAAAAGGTGTATACTCTCATTGCCGAATCCAACGCAGGCTGGAAGAACGACAGCACCTACGCCATTAAAAAGGACGGCGAATTCGTGCTTAAGCTTGAGTTTACCGTTAATTCCGGCTGGACGGGGGATATTGCCTTCTCCGTAAGCGAGGCTTCCATAACCGATAATAACAACAAGGCTCATAACGACGTTGAATATTCCTTCAACGTAAAAAGCTATTCGGGACTTCTTGCCAACGGCAATCTTGAGGGCGACTGGGTGAACGACGTTGCTCCCACCTGCCAGAGCGTGGGACACGCCACTCTCCGTTGCAAGATATGTAATGAGATAATAGGACTTAAGGAGGTTCCCGTCTCTGACCATACTCCCGGCCCATACGTTGAAAAAACAAAGCTTACCTGTACCGTTGACGGCGTTTCCGAATCCCGTTGCACGGGCTGTAACAAGCTTCTGGATACCAAAACCGTAAAGGCGACCGGTCACAAGGCGGGCGAGCTTAAGCAAGTCAAGGAGCTCACTTGCACTCAGGACGGTGTCTGGGAATCCCGCTGTACGGAATGTAATGAAGTTGTAGAGACCAAGACCGAAAAGGCACCCGGCCACAAGTACGGTCAGTGGGAGGAATACAGTGCCGCTACCGTCACCAAGCGCGGCGAGGAACGCCGTTACTGCTCCGAATGCGACAAATACGAATCCCGCTATACCGATAAGCTTCCCTTTGAGGGACTGCGCGGCGATATGAACGAGGACGGCGCACTTACCGAGGCGGACGCTCTCATAATAAAGCAGATGTTCCTCGGCGAAAAGACATACGACGCTATGGCTCTCGTTATTGCGGACAGCAACAACAACGATCACGTTGACATCAGCGATTATCTTTACGTATTAAGAAATATCAAATAGTATCTTTGCCCCCGAAACACCGGTGTTTTCGGGGGTATATTTTTGTGTTTCCGCGCCAAAATATGCAAGAGGTGATATATTTTGACAGACGAAAACAACTCCCGCGAGGAGCAATCTCCCGATCAGGAGAGCATTACCACCGAAAGCGGTATACACGCCCTTATCATAGCAGGGCAGATAGAAGGCCATTTTACCGCAGGCGCGCAGGCAAAAAGCACCCGATACGAGCAGTGTATTCCTACTCTCGTTGCGGTGGAGGAAAGCGCAAATATCGGTGGATTGCTGCTGCTTATCAATACCATCGGCGGCGACGTGGAGGCGGGACTTGCCATAGCGGAGCTTATTGCGGGAATGAAAAAGCCCACTGTTTCCATAGTTTTGGGCGGCGGACATTCCATCGGCGTGCCCTTGGCAGTGTGTGCCAAGAAGTCCTTTATCGTGCCTTCCGCCACCATGACCATTCATCCCGTGCGGATAAACGGTCTTGTTATCGGCGTACCCCAGACCTACAGCTATTTCGAGAAGATGCAAAACCGCATAATCGATTTTATCGTCCGCAATTCACGTGCCGACGGCGACGAATTGCGCAAGCTGATGTGCCGCACCGACGAGCTGACCACCGATATCGGCACCGTGCTGGAAGGACACGAGGCTGTGGAGAAGGGAATTATCGACTGCGTGGGCGGCTTGGGAGACGCCGTTGCGGCATTAAAGGAAATGATGCGGGAAAACGCAAAACAGCAAGAAAAATCGTAAAAAACGTATTGACAAAATATCTTTCTTGTGCTATGATAGCAAGTGCCGCGTGTATGGGGTTTTGAAGTTGCGCATATTTTGGCGCACACCTGCTAAGCAGCGAGTCTAAAAAGAAAGAGAGGTGCTGCACCAATGTTTGCAATAGTAGAAACAGGAGGAAAGCAGTACAAAGTCAGCGAAGGCGACGTTATCTACGTTGAAAAGCTTGACGTTAACGAAGGCGAAACCTACACCTTCGAAAAGGTATTGGCAATTTCCACCGCAGAAGGCTTTGTTGTTGGAAACCCCGTTGTTTCCGCAAAGGTAGAAGCTAATGTGGTTAAGAACGGCAAGGGCAAGAAGATCCACGTACTCCGTTACAAGGCAAAGAAGAACGAGAAGAAGCACATAGGCCACAGACAGCCTTACACCAAGCTTCAGATCACTTCCATCAACGCGTAAGATGATTAAAGCCGAAGTAAGCTTTGTCAAAAATTATTGCCGCGTGCGCGTTTCCGGTCATTCCGGATATGCGGAGGCGGGCAGTGATATCGTCTGTGCTTCTGTCAGCTCGATGTTTATACTCACCCTTAACACGGTGACTGAACGATTCGGCTGTAAAGCGGATATTAAAGTAGACGAGGACGGAGCGACAATGGATGCCAAGGTGTTTGATTATACACCGGAGGCGGAGGGGATCATCAAGCAATTTGCTCGGGAGGTATGGGAATTGTCCCAAAGCTATCCCGAAAACGTAACGGTAAATGCCGATTTTTTGAAAGGAGAAATTCACAATGCTTAGATTAACTATACAGTTTTTTGCACATAAGAAGGGCGTTGGTTCTACCAAAAACGGCCGTGATTCCGAGTCCAAGCGTCTCGGCGCAAAGCGTGCTGACGGTCAGTTCGTAGTTGCAGGCAACATTCTCGTTCGCCAGCGCGGAACCAAGATCCATCCCGGCAACAACGTCGGCAGAGGTTCTGATGACACTCTGTTTGCACTTGCAGACGGCGTAGTTAAGTTCGAGCCTATGGCAGGCGGCAGAAAGAAAGTAAGCGTTAACGTAGTAAACGCAGACTAACTATATGCTTTTCACGGAGCTTACGGGTACACGTGTACCCGAAAGCTCCTTTTTTTCAATAAACGTATACCAAGGAGAGTGACGGAAGTGTTTATAGATAAAGCAGATATATACGTAAAGGCAGGCAACGGCGGCAACGGCTGTGTTTCCTTCCGCCGCGAAAAATACGTTGCCAAGGGCGGACCCGACGGCGGCGACGGCGGCAAGGGCGGGGACGTCATATTCGTTGTTGACGAAAACGCAAACACATTGCTTGCTTTTAAAAACAAAAGAAAATATATTGCCGAAAACGGCAAGGACGGACAAAACAAAAAGTTCTTCGGCGCTTCCGGTGCAGACCTTGTGATCCCCGTTCCCCGCGGAACGGTCATCAAGGACAAGGAAACGGGCAGAATTATCAAGGATATGTCCGATGACGAGCCCTTTACCTTCCTCAAGGGCGGCAAGGGCGGCTGGGGTAATACCCATTTTGCCACCGCAACCCGTCAGGTGCCTTATTTTGCAAAAAGCGGTATCACGGGCGCAGAGGCTAATCTTACCCTTGAGTTGAAAACCATAGCGGACGTAGGCCTGGCAGGTTATCCCAACGTGGGAAAATCCACCTTCCTTTCGGTGGTTTCCGCCGCCCGTCCCAAGATCGCAAATTATCATTTTACCACTCTTCAGCCCAATCTTGGCGTGGTAAACAATCACGGGGACACCTTCGTTATCGCAGATATCCCCGGTCTTATCGAAGGCGCAGGCGAGGGCAGAGGCTTGGGACACGATTTTCTCCGCCATATCGAGCGTTGCCGCCTTATACTTCATATTTTCGATATTTCCGCCTCCGAGAGGGAGGACCCTCTTGAAGACGTTAAACGCATAAATCAGGAATTGGAGATTTTCTCTCCCGAGCTTGCTACCCGTCCTCAGATACTCGCCGCCAACAAATGCGACGTGGGCTACGACGAGGAGACTCTTGAGCGTATCAAGGCGTACGCAGAGGAGAATGGCTATTCTCTGTACCTTATTTCCGCCGCCACGAGAGAGGGCGTGCAGGAATTGCTTAACGGCATAAGCGCTTCACTTCGCCAATTGCCTCCCGTAAAGGTATACGAATCGGAAGAACCTGCAGAGGAGATCGCCCCCGAGGGAAGAAATACCGAGGTCACCAAGGACGGCGACGTATACGTGGTTACGGGCGAGTGGCTTAAGAAGGTATGCGGAAGCGTCAACTTTGACGATTACGAATCTCTTGCATACTTCCAGCGCGTGCTCCGTAACGGCGGCGTTATTGACGCATTGGAAAAAGCAGGCATTCAGGAAGGCGACACCGTTGATATTTACGGTATCGAATTCGATTTCGTTTATTAAAATACCGTTTCTATAACTCGGTCACTTGCAAGGGGCGAATACAGCCATCTGTCTATACGGCTTATATCGGGATATTCGTAGCGGCAAGCGCTTTTCGCCTTTTCGCCGATATCCACGATAACCAGCTTTATTTTCATACGCTCGGGTATAATGCTTTTGATATACACCGCGGCGTAGCTTCCCGCAGTGACGTCCTCGCGGTATTCCGCCAGCCCCGCAAGGTTTGGCGTAAGCTCTACGAATACGCCGTAGCTTTCCACGCTGCGAATAATTCCCGCGGCTGTCTGTCCAACGGAAAATGACGCGGCGTTTTCCTCCCATGTGCCGAGAAGCTCTCGGTGGGTAAGTGAAACATAGCCGTTTTCGTCTATGCCCCGCTTTACCACCGCCTTAATTTGCTGACCGATATGAAATCTGTCGGTGGGGTGTGATATTCGGGATACCGACATACAGTCAATGGACATAAGCGATATTATTCCGCAGCCGATATCCGCAAATCCGCCGTAGTTTTCAAAATGTGTCATTCGGGCGTTTATAACGTCACCGGGCAAAAGCCTTTCTATATATTCGGTCATACATTCCTCCTGCGCCGCCTTTCTTGAAAGAAGCACCTTTTTGCTTCCGTCGGGTGCAGGAATAATATCGGTGACCTTAAAGCATACGGGCTTTCCCACTCTTGACAGTACGGCGATATCCTTTATCCTGCCGCATTTTGAAAATCCGCATTCACAGCGGGGGATTATACCCATACAAAAGCCGAGATCTATATGGAGATCCATATTTTCATCGCACAAAACGCAGCGGGCTTCGAGAATGACACCCTCTGCAAGTGCTTTTGAAAGTGTATCGTAATTTTTAAGTAAAGATACGTTCCGAAGTGTGTTAAGCAGCATACCCTCGGGCAGATATTCGTTTCGCTTCATTATTCATCAAATTCCTTTCGGTTTTATATTTAATTTTATGAAGCTGAAAATACATATA
The DNA here is from genome assembly GCA_017625615.1 of Clostridia bacterium. Lineage (GTDB taxonomy): Bacteria > Bacillota > Clostridia > Oscillospirales > CAG-382 > SFLA01. The sequence continues at coordinate 14,936 of JAGAKP010000001.1, read as the reverse complement.
TTCGGAGGAAAATAAAATGATTGAAAAGCTTAAGGATATAGAGAGAAAATTTAACGAGATCGAAGAAAAGCTTTCCGATCCCGAAGTGATCTCCAATATGGAGGAATATAAAAAATACACCAAGGAGTACAAAAACCTTTCTCCTGTGGTTGAAAAATACCGTGAATACCTTTCTCATCTCCGCGATAAGGAGGACGGCGAGGAGGTTCTCGCCGACGGTGACGAGGATATGCGCGACCTTGCGGAGGAGCAGATAAAGACCGCAAAGGAAAATATGGAAAAATGCTCCGATGAGCTTCGTATCCTTCTGCTTCCCAAGGACCCCAACGACGACAAAAACGTTATTATCGAGATCCGCGGCGGCGCAGGCGGCGACGAGGCGGCGCTTTTTGCGGGCAACCTTTACCGTATGTACAATATGTATGCGGAGCAGGCAGGCTTCAAATGCGAGCTTTTGTACGTCAATGAAACCGAGCTCGGCGGTATGAAGGAGGTATCCTTCACCGTAAGCGGCGAGGGCGCCTATTCACGCTTTAAGTTTGAATCGGGCGTACACCGCGTACAGCGCGTTCCCGATACCGAATCTCAGGGCAGAATTCAGACCTCTACCGCGACGGTTGCAGTTCTTCCCGAGGTTGAGGAATGTGAATTTGAGCTTAATATGGACGAGCTTGAAATAACCACCCATCGCAGTGCAGGTGCAGGCGGACAGCACGTAAACAAGACGGAAAGTGCTATCCGTATCATCCACAAGCCTACGGGCATCGTAGTTGACTGTCAGGACGAAAGAAGTCAGGGCAAAAACAAGGAAAAGGCGTTGAAGGTTATGAAGAGCCGCCTTGCTGATATGGAAAAGCGCAAGAGAGATTCCGCTCTTGCATCCGAGCGCCGCAGTCAGGTTGGCACGGGTGACCGAAGCGAGCGTATCCGTACCTATAACTTCCCGCAGGGCAGAGTTACCGACCACCGTATCGGACTTACTCTGTATTCGCTGGAAAGCTTTATGAACGGCAGGATCGACGAAATGATCGACGCGCTTATCACCGCAGACCGTGCGGAGAAATTAAAAGCAGATATATAGTGATAAAAAATCCACTTCAATTTAATTTGAAGTGGATTTTTATCGGGGTCCCCGAGAAGCCGTAAGGCTTCTTGGGGTGATTGTAGGGGTGATTGTCGGGGTCCCCGAGAAGCCGTAAGGCCTCTTGGGGTGTTTTATTTTATTCGGTTACTTCTGCGGTGTACGTCGGCTGCTCTGATATAAGATCCTTGTAAAACGCCGCGTGGGTGGCGTTCATATATGGGGTAAGCCATATCATACCTACACCGAAGGATAACATTGCAAGTATTATCCAGCCGAAAAAGCTCATTCCGGTGCAGAAAAGTCTCCAACGGTGACCGTACATCATCTGCTTTGATTTTGCAAGCGCTTCCTTGCCGCTGATCGTGGGGTCATCTGCAAGAATATATGGCACCATAGCGTAATTATAGTACATAATAATTCCGGGAACGATAAACAGCATATATCCCAGAGTTATAAACAATTGCTTTAGTACTCCTGCTACCGCGATGTTTTTCCAATATCTGAAATATGAAAACAACGATCCGAAGGAAGGTTCACGATAGTCCACAAGATCAATATTAAAGCGGGCGTATCCCGTTTCGATAACGCTTGAAAACAGACTGTACGCAACGGACACAACCAGTGAAACCGCAAAAGCTGCGGCGATGATAAGTAACGTTACAACCAATATTTTTAAATTCATTACACCGCCCGTAATTGCTGCGGAAGTAGATTCGGTATCTACGGGAAAGCTTACTCTGAAGCTTGCACCGCTTATAAGTGCGCTTGCTACAAGCCCCGCGCCGATAGCGATACCCCAATGTCCGGTAAGCCCGTCCAAAGCTTCGCGTTTTAATTCATAGGCACTTTTCAAAATGAAAACCCCTTTCTTAATTATTTGTTTTATTATCTTAATTATATCACTTTTTTATCTGTTTTCAATACCGAAAAGAGATAAAATCAAGGGGTAATTTATCTTGAAACGGACAAAAAACTGTGTTATACTTTAAAAAACTTAAACGTCAGGTGCTTTTATGTGTAAAAGAATGTTTAAAAATACTCTTTCTTTGTTTATTGTAATAACTCTCATTTGGGCGTGTATTCCCGCCGTAAACGCCTTTGCCAAGGAGCAAGAGCCCGTTATAGTTATCGCGGGCAGTGATTTTCAGGCGGAAACGAGCAAGATCGGCAGTGAAAACGTGGTTGATATATTTTCCGCTATCAAGGAAGACGGCTACGATCACGCAGACGGATTCTTGTTTGCGGGAGATTACGACGTGGATCTGGAGGATCAGTCCGATTGCCTTGCGGTCCTTAAGGAAACGGTGCAGACCGAGTATCCCTCCCTTGATGAAGACAAGATGGTCTTCGTTCAGGGCAACCACGACGACGCCTCTACCGTTGGATTAAGCAAGACCGGCGCCAACGATACCGATGATTACGGCGTTTTCGTTATTAACGAGGACGATTTCCCTTGGTACGGCGGAAGCGAATCCCACACCAAGGAGCTGGCTGAAAAGCTCCGCACTTATCTCCAATCACGTGCCGATGAAAAGTCGGAGCAGCCCGTTTTCGTGGTGTCCCATCTGCCGCTTCATTATTCCTACCGTACCATCAACTGCGGTGACGGTAAGTACGGAAAATATCTCTTCGACGTGCTTAACGAATACGGCGAAAAATTAAATATAATTTTCCTTTTCGGTCATAACCACTCCGCTTCCTTTGACGATTACCTTGGCGGCTCTGCCATATATCTTGCCAAGGGCGACAAAATATACGTAAGCAAAACGGGCAAGCATACGGAAACTCCCGATGAATACGTGCTTAACTTCACTTATATGAACGCAGGCTACGTGGGATACACGTGGTGCCTCGGAAACCTGCTTACTATGACGGTATTTGAGATAAAGGGCGAGGTAGTAACGGTAAAGCGTTATACGGCAGACGGCATTTGCCCCCTTAAGCTTGAGGGAGAATGGTCCTCCGAATATGAAGACAGCTCCGCTACCTACGGCACCACAGCCTCTTATCTTAAAACCTATTACGCCTCTCCTCAGTATATCTGCGACTTTGCCGAGGATGGCGACGTCAGTATCTTTGCAGGCGGTATAACCTCACTCAACGTGACCAAAAGCAAGGAAGAGACCGTAGAACAGCTTCAGACGGTCTATGCAAGCTACGATATAACCGCCGAGGGTGTCGAGGACGGCGAGACTGCAGTGGTAACTATAGATCTCGGCAGATTTTTCCTCGATGCAAGACCTACCTTCCTGCGGGATAAAAAGACGGGCGAGGTCACCTGCCTTTACAGCGAAAACAATATAGTCACCTTTGAGACCGATCACCTCAGCTCCTACGAGCTTACCCAGCACGTAAGCGAGACCGTTTTCAAAACGGAAATAACCGTTTACAAGGCGGCAACCGAGCTTACAGACGGAAAAAGCTATATTATAACCACCGATATCGCCGAAGGAAAGACTCTTGCCCTCGGTCACAAGGATACCGTGGTGCCCGTAGAAGCAGAGATCCACAAGGGCTTCGGAAGCACTTATCTTATTTCCGACGACAACTCTATCCAATGGCTTTTCCAAAGAAACACCTCTTTCGGTTATGCGGAAAATGTGGGTACCCTTAAAAACACCGCGACGGGTGAATACCTTTGCTCCCTTGACGGAGAGACTCTTTCCACGGTGAAGGAGCCCGTCTCCGCATACGGAGTATGGCGCGTGTCTTCAAGCGCATACGGTATGTATACTCCCGTTTCGCCCGATGAGGATACGAGAAATTATATCAAATACCATTCGGATTACCTTATTTCCGAATCCTTGGAAAGCTCCGCAAGAGTTTACGTCTTTGAAAAGACACAGCAGCAGCTTACCGTCAACGCATATATAGATACCGCCTACGGCAAGGTGGACGTCGGTGCGGACGGAAGCACCTCAACGGGCATAAAGCTGTATCTTGTCGGCAACGACGGTACACAGCAGGTGGAGGACGTCACCGTAGATATGCTGAGGACTGCTGACGGAGGTCAGGTGGATACGTCCGTCCAAGGCGTACTTAAGGACCTTACAGTTTACTACGGGGAAAACAAGGTATACACACATAGCGCCCTTTTCGTAGGAGAGGACATATCCCTTCCTCTTCCCGAGGATGAATCTGTTGAGGAAAGCGTAGCCCCTGAGGAAAGCGAGGAAATTTCCATTTCCGAAACCGAAAAGGACGGTGGATATACGGTATATATCATCGCGGGAGTTATCGGACTTATCGTGGTTATCGGTATTGCCGCAGTAATAATAAAAAAGAAAAAATAAAGAAAAAAAGGACACTTTTTTTAAAGTGTCCTTTTCGCTATCGGGGTCCCCGAGAAGCCGAAGGCTTCTTGGGGTGATTTTATTCGGTTATTGACGTCTGTGTGTAAATATCGTAAAGACCGAGGAAATGCTTTCTTACCATAAGGTAATCGGTTGCGGTTACCGCAGGCATACCGGATACTCTCGCCGCCTCGTACTGAACGTCGGTGTATTCGTAGGTCATAAGCACTATTCGGCGGGTAATAAGGTAGTCGGTAGCGGAAACCGTTCCGCTTCCGTCGCAGTCACCAAGCACGATAACCGTAGCGGTCTCAATAATATTACCCTTTTTGTCCTTCAAGGATACGGTGGTTCCCGTTCCCGCGTATTCGTCGCTCGAAGCGTTTATTACGAGATATTTACTGTCGTTTTTAAACATTTTCAAAAGCTCGTCTGCCGTGGTAAGCTCCTGAACGCCCAGAACATATCCGTCCGAAACAGATATGCCTTCCTTGGGAAGCAGATTTTTCGGCAATTCGGGCTCGGGCTTTGCAAGGACGTTAAGCGTAAACACCGCCGTCTTGCCGCCTGCCTTTACCGTTACCGTTACGTTTCCTTGGCTTAACGCCGTAATAACTCCGTTTTTGTCAACGGATGCTATATTCCCGTCGGAAACGGTGAAGGTGGGAGTAATATCACTCGGCTCCACAGTCCACGTAAGAGTAAAGCTTTCCCCCTCGGTAATAGTGGCGTGATCGGTTCCCAAGGCAAGTGAGGTGGCGTATTTACCGAGAACTGTCACCCATTCGGCGGAAACGTATCCGCTTGCCTCGGTGCCGTCGGCAAGGGTGCCGGAAACTGCGTACCAGCCGTCCTGCGCGTCACCGTATACCGTTATTTCCGCGCCGTTTGCGAATCTACCGAGTATTGCGTAGTTGGTTGAGGGACCCTCACGCATATTGAGAGTACCGCCGTTAGTGGTGATCTTGCCAATATATTTGGTACCGCCAAAGCCGTTTCGCGCTACGGTTATTTTTACTGCCGCGGTAAGCTCGCCTGCTTTTGCGGTTATCGTCGCTTCGCCCTCGGCTATGGCGGTGATAACACCCTTTTCGTCAACCGTCGCTACTGCGGTGTCCGAGCTTTCGAAGGTTACCGTGCTTTCCGAAGGGCTTACCGTCCAGGAAAGGTTAAGGGTATCGCCCTCTGTCAGTACCGTGTCGGAGGTGTTGAAGGTCAGCGTATCAACAAGCTCTCCCGCCACGCGCACGTAATCGAAATAAATATATCCTTCAAGGCCCTCGCTTGCGCCCGAGGTGACCTTTACGCTGTACCAGTTATTTGATGCCTGACCGTATATTATAAGGGTATCTCCTTGGTTTACCCGTCCCAACGCCGTATAGGACGTGTCGGGTCCTTGACGGAGATTTACCTTGTTGCCGTGAACGGTGCCGTTATATTTTATTCCCGTGTACACCCATTTGTTTACGGTCACCTTACAGGTTGCGGTAATATCGCCTACCTGCGCGGTTATCACACATTCACCCTCACCCGTGGCGGTTATATTTCCGCGGGAAACCTTTGCAACCAGATCGTTGGAGGAGGACCACGTAACCTCAGGCTCGGTGGCATTAGCGGGATTTACCGTTGCGGTAATGGTGTGGGTATCGTATACGTTAAGGGATAATTCCGTCTGATCGAGAGTAACGCTTTCCACGGGAACGTATACGCCCGGCTCTACCGTTACCTTGCAGGAGGTGTAAACACCGTCGGGTGAAACTGCGTATACGGTACATTCTCCCTCGCCAACGCCCTTTATAACTCCCGCGTTTACGGTGGCTACCTGAGGATTATCGGATATCCATCGTACGGTAGGGCAGGAGGGATATTTTTCCTCTGCGTTGAGGGGAGTTGCCGTTACCTTTTCGGTATCGTACTGAAGCAACGTTACCTCGGATCTGTCAAGGGTTATCGTGGCAACGTCGGTAAGGTCGGTATAGTTTATCTCAAGATCTCTCGTTACACCCGTTGAAAGCACGTAGCCCGTCTTTACTATTACCTCGGTGCCGGTGTAAACCTTGGAGTGGACCTTATTCCATTCCTTGCCGTCCTCTGTCGTAAACTTGGTGCCGATAGAGATAATACAGTGTCTTGCGGGCAGATAACCAAGCTTTTCGCTTTCGGTGTTGGGCTCGGCGTAAACGTCAATATCGCCTACGCACAGACATTCGTAATACTTCACCTCGGGATCGTAGGTGGCAATATAGCAGGACGCGTGCCAGCCCGTGGAGCTGGTAACGGTTATAAGACATTCGCCGTATCCCACGGGAGTGACAAGTCCCGTTTCGTCAACGGTGGCAACGGATTCGTTGTTGGAGGTATATGTAAGTGTATCCTCTGCGCCGAAGGGCTGAATAACCATTACGGGCAGCTGCCACGTTTCGTTAAGAGGAAGGTATTTTCTCGTCTTTGCGGTCACCACCACCTGGTCGGCGGGGTAATTCATTACGTCGTACTGGGTAAGATTGTATATTTCGATACAGTTTATTATCTTTTTGGTATACTCCATATCGGTGGCGTATCCGTCCTCGATAATATTCCACGCTGCGTTAACGTAATCGTATTCGTAAGGGATATCGTCGTACCTTGAAGCCGTCGTAAGCAGCGCACTGTGGTCCGCAAGGGATTCGTACCAGGTTGCGTACGCTCTCCATATACGCTGTGTGTTTGCGGCAATATACTCGTCAGTATTTGCGGCGGCGTAAGCCTCGTAGGAGGGATATATCTCGCCCGAATAAGCGTCGTACACCATACCCTTCCAAGAAGCGTGGGCCTTTATACCGAAGAGGTTTTTGGCTTTCTTCGCCATGGTGGAGGTGCCCCAGCCCGCCTCGAGAATAGACTGTGCCACCGTGAGGGATGCGAGTATTCCGCTGGTAAGCATATCCTCGGTTGCGGCGGCGCCTATTTCCGCCATATAATCAAGCTGTGATTGTGACAATGCTTCCGTTTTGATATTAAAGCTGCCCACTGCCGTAAAGGAAATGGCAAGGCAGAGAAGTAAGCACACTATTTTTTTGAAACGTCTTGTCATACTAAGACCTCCGACAGTATGTGAAAAGTATACATCATATATTATATACATTTACATAATGCTTGTCAAGACGGGTAAATGTTAAAAAACGGAGAGCAAGCCGCTCTCCGTCAGGTAATATTTGGTAATTTACTGTTTTCCTATAATTTTTACGTTTTCGGGGGATGCGGCAGTCTGCTGGCAGACTATTTCAAGTATCATTGCAGTTTCTGCGGCGTTGAGTCCGCCGGAGCTTACTATAACGGTGCAGTTTTCGTCGGATACTATTGCCACGCATTCCTCAAAGCCCTTTGCCTTTACGAGAGTTTCTATGTTTGCCTCTGCGTTCATATCCTCCACAAGCTGTGCAATGGCGTTAAGTGCGTCCTCCTTGGTGTCGGGAAGTGCGTCGGGGTTGTTTGCAAGCCGGTTAAGGACCTCCATGGATTCGTCTCTGGTCTGCTCGCGGTTGAGAATTGCGGATGCGAAGAAATCGTTTTTGGTGTCGGCGTCTGTTTCGGTATCGTCCTTGCTGTTTTCTGCTATGGTGCCGTCTGCGAGAACGGTGTTGCCAAGCACCTTGTTGCTTTCGTTTCCAACGGTATCCGCATCGTCGGGCGCAGTTATCACGCTTGATATTATCACCGCAACGCCCACCAGCGCAAGACAGCCCAAGATAATATAATTCTTGGTGTTAAGCAGCTTTTTCCATTCATATTCCTTGATCTTCTTCCACAGGGTAAATTCTTTCATAAATGCCTCCGTTTATGTATGTGTTTTTATTATGATTCTACCGAAATTCTGTTGGACGGTATCCCGTAAGCCCCCTCAAGGAGACGGATTATACGGTATCGGGTCTCTGCGGAAATATTCTTTGCCACCACCGCAATTCCGCTGATAGCAGGCGGAGTTTCGGATATTATTATTGGGTTTCCGTCACCGTCAAGAATATACTTTTTCCCCGAATTACTTGATAAAAGGGTACCCGAGCTGTCGTAGGTGCGGTCAAGAGTCTGCTCTGCGGCGTAAAGATACTCGTATCCGCTTTCGAGAGTTATCATCACCCTGCAATCGGACACCCCCTCAAGAGAGCGTATAAGTGACCGCGTCTGCTCCTCAAGGCTTTTTCTGTATTCCTCACTTTCGGGAAAGTCGGTTACGCTTTTGCTTTCCCCGCCTTCCGGCAGTATCATAAGCAGTACGCCCGCTATAAGAGCAAGAAACAACAGCCACACGCCCTTGGTCTTGAACAGCCTTCCCAATATATTCTCTTTATCCGTCGGATATCACCTCCGCCATTCCATCAAGAAGACGCGTTGCCTTCGGCAAGTCCTTTTGGGAAACGTAAACCGAAATACCGCCTATTACCGTTTCCGTATCCGTTACAGTTATTTCTATGCATATATCGGTACAGATTATTCCTTCGGTCAAAAGATACTTGCGTATATATTCCTTTAATTCCTCTTCGGTTTGCCTCTTAATATATTCGTTTCCGTCGGGCAGTGATATTTCATCGGATATTTCCGTTTCCGCAACTCCCTCAAAGGACAGTATTATTTGCTTAAGGGGCGATATTACCGTAAGCAGACATACCGCTCCGCACAGAAATTTTATGTATTTTTCGCTTGCCGTGTCCCGTGCCAGCAGGTTTATCATACCGCCTGCCAAGGACACTGAGAATATTATAAATACCCATTCTCTCACGCTTTTACTCCCACGCATACGAATACCGTAACCGCAAGCAGTCCCACGACCGCGCTTCCCAGCATTACCGCAAGCAGTATTCCGAAAATTCCGTTTATATCGTACAAAAATCCCGCTTCCTTTTCACAGCCAAGCATTTTCGCCGCCGACGCGCAAAAGAGTATGCCCAATTTATACAGCACCACCACTGCCACGGGCGGTATTACTATGGTAAGCAGTGCGGCGATCCCGCCGAAGCCGATGACCGATTTCGCCTTTGCCACTGCAGAAAGCACCGTGCGTGACGCTTCGCCTACCATATTTCCGATAACGGGGATAAATACTCCCGTGGCAAAGCGCACCGTCCTCGTGGCGTATGTATCGCCTGCGGCGGATATCACCGTCTGCACCGACACAGCAAAGCCCAGCAGTGAAAATACGAATGCGGTAAGGGAGGCGGAAAGGTTTTTAATTCCGCTTGCAATGGGCTGTACCGTGGCGCATCCCGGCAACGCCGAGGTGATGGAAAACACAAGACAAATATTTACAAGGGGAGTCAGTATCGTGTTGCATATTACGTTTATTACCGTACAAAACAGATTTATTGAGGTTGCGGAAGCCACCGCCGCCCCCGTACTGCCGCCGTAGACGTACATAGTAGTCATCACCGGCAGCAGTGAAAGAAGGTATTGGGAAAACCTCAGCGTGGCTTGCTCCACGAGGACCGCCACGTTCTTCACCGCAAGAAACACCGCGCCCGATAAGGCGAGTATGCTTATATATTCGCAGGCGGCACCCAGAGAGGGAAATGAGTTTTTAAAGCTGTTGATAATTCCCGCCGCCGCGCAGATGGCGAGTATCCCCGCGCAGTGTGCGATAACTCCCTTTCCCGATGAGGAAAAGGCGGAAAAAATAAGCGATACCGCGTGCCCGATAAGACTTGCGGGCATTTTTTCTTCCGTGCTTCCGCCTGCATCGGTTATAATTTCTTCCGCATCCGTTGCGGCGTAAATACGCAAGGGAAAAGAGAAAAATATAAAAGCAAGCAGTAAAAATATAAAAAATCTTTTCACCTTGTCAATTCTCCGGCAATTTTCACTATATCTGCAATCAGGGGGAGCGAAAGCAAAAGTATGCCTATTTTTCCTGCCAGCTCGACCCTCGCCGCAGAGGATCCTTCTCCGCAGTCTCGGCAGATATCCGCAGTAAGCTGACAGCATACCGCTACTCCCAACGCCTTTATCATTACGGCTATTCCGCCTGCGGTAATACCGTCAAGCTGCTTTAAAAAGCTTATAACGGGCGCGGACGAGGACAGCAGATATCCGAGTATCACCGTTCCTGCCGCCGCGGCGCATACGGGCGCAACCGACGGGCGTAATTCCCGTATCACAGCCAACGCGGTTATGGATATCACCGCCATACCGCAAAGGGTGAGCACGTTCATAGCCCGAAAATACTGCGTATGGAGGAAAATAATTGGCTTATTTCGCTTATAAGCATTATCATTACGGTTATCACTCCCGCAATGCTTACGAAGGTGGCTTGCTCGTCCTTTCCGCTTTTTTGCAGTATCTGGCAGGCAATGCTTGCAAGAAGTCCCACTCCCGCTATTTTAATTATAAGTGTGACGTTCATATTTGTCAGCTTCCTCTCCGTCAGAACATCAGTATTGCCGCCAAAGCCCCCGCAAGCGAAAACAACGCCTGCACGCTTTTGCTTTTTCTTTCCGTTTCTTTTCCGTGCTCGTCTCGTATTTGTGTAAGACGGTCAAGGGCTTGCTCAAGTTTTTCGCACTGCGCTTCACCGTCAAGCCTGCCGAGAGTGGAGGCAAGATCGTATATACAGCCTTGGGCGGATAGGGGCATATCAAGCTTTTCCGCCGCTTTGCCGAAGCCTTCCGCTTTAAGGGTATTCATAAATTCTGTCATTTCCTTTTCATCACATCTGAATGAAGAAAATATATCGGGAAGCGGTAAAAGAGAAGCGGAAACGCATATTTTTATGTGCTCGATAAGCTTTATCATCCATTCAAGCTGTTTTAGCGATATCCTCTCTTTTTCCGTCGCTTTTCTGCCCAAAAGAAAAAAGCATATTACCACCGTCAGTGCGCCCAAAGCCGTTTTCATACCGTCTCCGTAATATATCCGTATTTCCCGTCGGTGCGTTCAACGCGAGCAAGAAGCTTAAAGCACCCGTTTTCCACAAGGGTCCTTATATGGGGCTTTGCAAAAAGATACTTTTTGTTTTCCGCGTGGCAGGAGCATATAAGATACACGCCCGTCCCCGTGGAGTGAATAAGGGCATCTCCGTCCTCGGGGGTTATCTCGTCACACACTATCACCTCGGGCGACATGGTTCTGGTCAGTATCTCTGCGGCAACGCTTTTCTTGCACCCCGAAATAACGTCCGCAATACCCAAATCGGTGTCGGGCAGTATTATCTCGCACCGCTCGTCTGCTATTCCCACCTTTACGGGACGTATTCCGTCACCCCGCGCAAGCATAAGGGAGACTGAGCGTAACAGCGTGGTCTTTCCCATTGCGGGGGGAGAATAAACAAGGGTGCCCGTAAGTCCGGAACGCTTGTATATATCTATAATTTTTCTGCCGTAGCGGGGAATATCTCTGTGTATGCGCAAGGCGACGGAGGTTATCTCCCGTATACGCTTTATATTTCCTTTTTCTGTTACCGCTTCACCGCAAACCCCCGCTCTGCCGTGGGGTATGGGTATAAAACCTCTGCGTATACTGTCGTCAAAGGAGTACATAGACCCCTTGCACAGCAAAAATACGCATTCCTCCATCTCTTCTTTGGTTACGGTAATTGCGTTTTCTATACGGCGAAGTCTTCCGTTTTCATCGGGAAACAGATTTTTCCCTCCCGCAAAGACGGAAAAAACGCCGTTTTTTCTCAGTCTTATTTCGTCGGTTATTTTTCTCGTTTCCGCAGGCATATTTTCTGTTGCCTTTTTAAGTCTTGAAGGCAGATACGCCGTTATATGACGGATCTCTTCCATAGCTTGCTTAAAATAAGGTACAGCCCGCCTGCGGTAAAAAGATATACCGCCGTCACGCATACGGTCTTGGGATATATTCCCCTTACCGCGTTTTTGATCAGGCTTGCCGTAACCCCTCCTGCGGCACAGCATAAAAGGGGAGTTATAACGCCTTCAAGCATCTTAGGCGCAGAACCGGCCTTTTTCTTCATTCTGTAGGCGCAGGTAATATAAGAAAATACGTTGGATACCACCAACAGCCACAAATATCCCTCTGCGCCCGTGTGGGGTATTATAAAAAGCACCGCGCCGATACGGAAAGCGGAATTTATAAGCCCCGTAATAAAGGTCCACATCTGCTCGCCAATGCTTTTTAACATTCCGTCGGTTATGGTTTCTATGTACATCATCGGCGTTACCGCGGCGAGAATACGTATTGCCCGCGTGGCTTCGTCGGTGCGGTAAAAGGCGTTTCCGTAAATATCGGGGAACAAAAAGAACATTCCGCCCACCGCAACGGAGAATATCCAACCGTAGGTAAGTATTTTTGAGGTGCGCTCCTTAAGTGCTTCCGTGTTTTTTATAGCCTTAAGTCTCGATATTTCGGGCACCGTAACGGATATGAGCGAGGACAAAAACGAAAAAGGAAAAAACAGCAGAGGAATTGCCATTCCCCGTATAATACCGAAATCGGACAGCGCACTTTCGCGGTTTCCGCCGTAAAGCATAAGCATTTTCGGTATAAGCACGCTTTCGCAGGTGTGCAAAAGACTGGTCATACAAGCCCCCGCGCCGATAGGAAAGCAGACACGGCGTATATTTGCGTCGTATTCTCTTTTGTTTTCTGTCGGTAAAATATCCCTTTGGTTTTTAAACAGATACATACACCACAGAAGCACGGTGGAAAATATTTCTCCCAGCGTTATTCCCGTAACCGTGCCCACGCACAGCGTTTGAGGATCGCTTTTTCCCTTCATTACGCTTCCGAGCAGCAGCATTGTAACCCCGATCTTTACCGTCTGCTCAAGGAGCGACGCGACTGAAGGCTTTACGGGCTGCGTTACCGCGAAAAACCATCCCTTAAGACAAGCGGCAACCGCCATAAAGGGCATGGAAAGGGAGAGAATACGCAAAGAAGTCAGAGTTCGTATATCTCCTATAAAGCGCGCGGATATCAGGGGCGCACCTAAAAGCATTATCACCCCTGCGGGCAGGCTTATAAAAAGCGAAAGCCGTATTGCACGGCGCAATAAAAGCTTGCCGTCCCCTCTGCCGCCGGTTATTATTTTTTCAGATGCAAGGCCCGATACCGTTACGGTCAGCCCCGCAGTGGCAAGTGTGGTGAAGGTACCGTACACCGACATTATAAGCTGGTACAATCCCATACCCTCGGTGCCCATACGGCCCGTAAGGTATAGGCGGAACAGCATTCCCATAAATTTTACGGCAAGTGAAAAGACAGTTATTATAAGTGCGTTACCCAAAAGGCTGTTTTTTCTTTGCAAAACGGTGCTTTCACCTCCCGTTAACAAATATTATGCATTCGTTAACAAATTAATTCTTGAATTATTCCTCAGTATGTTGTATAATCCTTATATTTCCCAAAAGGAGTCTTTAAATGAAGAGATTTTTTGCGTTTTTATTTTGCTTTGTATTGCTTTCGGCACTTGTGTCCGTGCCCGCGCTCGCTTATACCGCAGACGACGGTGCAGGCAACCTGACGGAAACGGGTAAGGACCCCGATACCACCGTCAATGCCGAGGGGGATTATATAAATATTACCGGTCTGGAAACAAAAATAAACGGCACCGTGGGCGGTGACGTTCTGGGTATCTTTACCACCTTTACCGCCGATGGACTTGAGGTGGGCGGCAGCATGCGCTTCGTCGCCGCGCAGACCGAGATCAAAAACGTTACCTGCCGTAACCTTACCTTCGCTTCTGCGGACGTGGATATCGGCGAGGGAGTAAACGCCAGAGCCGTGGTTATATGGGCTATGGGAAAGGTAGAGTTTTCGGGAGTGTGCGATACTCTTGAAATACACGCCTCCGAGGTAGTCATAAAGGGTGAAATTAAAAACAGCGCAAAGATATATGCGGACAGCGTTAAGTTTGGATCTGACGCATCGGTAAAGGATATTACGGTAAAATCTGCAGGCAAGCCCGTAATGGCAAACGGTAACGACGCGGTAAAGCATTTTGACGGCGCTCTTGTCTGGGAGCAGGTAAATATATGGAAGGAAGCCTTTATGGATCTTCCCCGCGTTATAATATACGCCTTGGCGGGCGCGGTAATAATCCAGCTCGTTTTCAGTAAAAGCACCCGCGCCGCATCGGCTTTGTTCAAGGAGCATCCCATTCGCTTCTCCCTTTCGGGACTTTTCCTTTTGCTTTCCGTACCGGGCTTTGCAATGTTTATGCTTATGCTCAGCACGGAGATATCCACCGCACTTACGTTGGTATATTTTGCTTTTATAGAGGTATCACAGCTTTTTGCGGGAAGCGTTATCGGCGCAAGAGTGTTCCCCACAATGAACCGCTTCCTTTCCGCCATAATCGCCACCACTACGATAGCAATACTCGCTTCTCTCCCCTTGGTGGGCGGAGTGGTGTCGCTTATATGTCTTATGGTAGCCTTCGGATATTTCAGCGTTACCGTATTCCCCAAAAGAGCTCCCCGTCAGGAGACCGAAATACAGCAGTAATAAAAAAGGCAAGCGTTTTTTGCGCTTGCCTTTAATTTTTATCGGGGTCCCCACGAAGCCGCAAGGCTTCTTGGGGTGATTGTCGGGGTCCCCACGAAGCCGTAAGGCTTCGCGGGGTGATT
>JAGAKP010000028.1 GCA_017625615.1 Clostridia bacterium | reverse complement strand
GAAAACCACGTCACACCCCTGCTCTATCAAGGTACGAACGATAATGTCTGCGCCTGAAAGTAACATTTACGTTATCCTTTCTTTATGTTTTCTGTAATAAGTCTGCCCATTTCGCGGCAACCGACGAGGGTGCAGTGTTCTTTGTCCTCGGCGGAGAGAATATCTCCCGTGCGGTAGCCCGCGTCAAGAACTGCGGAAACCGCGTTTTCGATAGCGTCTGCTTCATCAGCCATATCAAAGCTGAACCGAAGCATCATTGCGGCGGAAAGTATGGTTCCGATAGGGTTTGCCATATCCTTTCCCGCAATATCGGGAGCGGAGCCGTGGATAGGCTCGTAAAGACCGCATTTTGTTGCCCCGAGGCTTGACGAGGGTATCATACCGATGGAGCCGGTGATCATAGAAGCTTCATCGGAAAGGATATCGCCAAACATATTCTCGGTAACGATAACGTCAAACTGAGAAGGGTCCTTTACTATCTGCATTGCACAGTTGTCAACCAGCATATCCGTTAATTTTACCTCGGGATATTCGGATGAGAGAGAATGCATCACGCTTTTCCACAGACGGCTTGAATCAAGAACGTTGCTTTTTTCTACCGAGCAAAGCTTTTTATTACGCTTCATAGCGGTTTCAAAGCCTATTCTTCCGATACGCTCAATTTCCTTTTCGGAATACTTAAGCCCGTCGAAGGCAACCTTTTCACCGTCAACCGTTTCTGTCATATGCTCGCCGAAATATATTCCGCCGATAAGCTCGCGGACGATGATAAAATCTATTCCCTTATCAACGATAGACTCCTTTAAGGGCGATGCGCTTGCAAGCTGTTTCCATATCTTTGCGGGACGGTTGTTACTGTACACTCCCATTCCTGCACGGAGACGCAAAAGTCCTTTTTCGGGACGCATATTTCCCGCAACGTCGTTCCACTTGGGACCGCCTACGGCACCGAGAAGGACGCTATCGGAATTAACGCATTTATCAAGCATTTCTGCGGGAAGAGGATCTCCCCATTTATCTATGGCGCATCCGCCCATATCAACGTCGGTGTAAGTAAAATTATGTCCGTAAAGGTCGAAAATTTTATCAAGCACCTTCAATGCCTCTCCGACTATTTCGGGACCGATACCGTCACCGCGGATGACTGCAATATTTTTCTGCATATTATTTACCTTCCTTAAGCGAGGCAAGCAATCCGCCCTTTTGAATTATGTTCTGTATAAAAGGAGGGAAAGGCTCTGCTTTATAGGTTTTTCCCGTTGTAATATTGGTAATAACGCCTGTATCGAAATCTACCTTGACCTCGTCGCCATCGGATATTTCTTCTGCCGCGGTCTCACATTCGAGAATAGGCATACCGATGTTTATGGCGTTGCGGTAGAAAATACGGGCAAAGCTCTTTGCGATAACGCAGCCCGTTCCGCAGGTCTTTATAACGAGAGGCGCGTGCTCACGGGAGGAGCCGCAACCGAAGTTCCAGCCCGCAACCATAACGTCGCCCTTCTGCACGCGGGAAACGTAGGTGTCGTCGATATCCTCCATACAGTGCTTAGCAAGCTCCTTTGCGTCGGAGGTATTGAGATAACGGGCAGGAATTATAACGTCCGTATCCACGTTATCGGGATATTTAAAGGCTCTTCCTTTTGTTTCCATATTTATGCCTCCGTAGGGTCGGTAATATATCCCGTAACGGCGCTTGCCGCCGCGGTAGCGGGAGAAGCAAGGTATACCTCGCTTTCTACGTGACCCATTCTGCCTACAAAATTACGGTTTGTGGTGGCGATACAACGCTCACCTGCGGCGAGAATACCCATATAACCGCCGAGGCAGGGTCCGCAGGTAGGTGTGGACACAACTGCACCAGCATCTATAAAGGCGGTGACGTATCCCCTCTCCACACATTCGCGGAGTATCTGCATAGTACCGGGAATTATTATACAACGTACGTTATCTGCAATCTTTTTGCCCTTGAGGATATTGTAAGCTGTTTCCATATCCTCCATTCTGCCGTTGGTACAGCTTCCGATACCCACCTGATCTATCTTTATATTCTTAAGCTCGGATGCGGGACGGGTGTTTTCGGGAAGATGAGGACAAGCAACGGTGGGAACGATCTTTGAAAGATCTATTTCTATAACACGCTCGTATTCCGCGTCCTCGTCAGCCTCGTATATAACGGGAGTACGCTCACAGCGGCTCTCCATATATTTCATTGTAATATGGTCTACGGGGAAAATACCGTTCTTTGCTCCTGCTTCGATAGCCATATTACAGATACACAGACGGTCATCCATACTGAGAGAAGCAACTCCCTCTCCCGTGAACTCCATACTGCGGTACAATGCGCCGTCAACGCCGATCATACCGATTACGGTAAGAATAACGTCCTTGCCGCTGCACATGGGAGAAAGCTTGCCCTTGAGAACGAACTTTATGGCAGAGGGAACCTTGAACCAAGCCATTCCCGTTGCCATACCTGCCGCCATATCCGTACTGCCGACGCCGGTGGAAAAAGCACCCAAAGCGCCATAGGTACAAGTGTGGCTGTCTGCGCCGATTATACAGTCGCCTGCGGTAACGACGCCCTGCTCGGGAAGGAGCGCGTGCTCGATGCCCATTTTGCCGACGTCATAAAAATGACTGACGGAGTGAAGGTTTGCAAATTCTCTGCACTGCTTGGACTGCTCTGCCGCCTTAATGTCCTTATTGGGCACGAAATGGTCAAGAACTATTGCTATTTTATCTTTATTGAAAACGCTGTCAAAGCCTGATTTTTTAAATTCATTTATTGCAACGGGAGTGGTAATATCGTTGCCGAGAACGATATCCAGCTTCGCGTTGATAAGCTGACCTGCATTTACGGATTCAAGTCCTGCGTGGGCGGCAAGGATCTTTTGTGTCATCGTCATTCCCATAATGCGATCTGCCTCCTTTTATTTGATCATATTGTTATATGCACTCATAAGCGCGTGGATACTTGCACGGATAATATCCGTATCCGTTCCCGCACCCCAGTACATTTTTCCGTCCTCGCTCTCAATACCGATATAAGCGGCGGCTGTAGCGTCGGAGCTTCTGCCCTCTACGCTGTGCTCGGTGTATACCTTGAGGGTATAGGAATCGCCCGTATACTCCTTAAGTGCGTTGCTTACGGCATCCAAGGAGCCGTTTCCTGCGGTATGGAAGGTGTTTTTCTTTCCATCGCGGGAGAAGGTCACGTATGCATCCACTCCCCCGTCCTTCTGAACGAAGCTCATGTTGGAAATGGAAACGGGTAAAGGGAGATTCAAGTAATTTTCGGTAAATATCTTTAATACGTCGTAATTCTTAAGCTCGCGGTGATCGTGGTCGGAAATACTCTTGCAGAGATAGCTGAAATGCTCACGCATCTGTGCGGGAAGCACGTAGCCGTACGCCTGCTCAAGAAGATAGCCGATACCGCCCTTTCCGCTTTGAGAATTTACGCGGATAACGTCTGCATCGTAGGTACGGGAAATATCCTTGGGGTCGATGGGAATATAAGGAACAGTCCAACGGTGGAGATTCTTTTCCTCACGCCACTTCATACCCTTTGCAATAGCGTCCTGATGGCTTCCCGAGAATGCGGCGAAAACCAGAGCGCCTCCATAAGGGCTTCTTTCGTACACGTGCATACGGGTGCATTTTTCGTAGGTTTCGACTATTTCGGGCATATTTGAAAGGTCAAGACGGGGATCAACGCCGTGGGAATACATATTCATTGCAAGGGTGATAACGTCCACGTTACCGGTACGCTCACCGTTGCCGAAGAGGGTTCCCTCTACACGGTCTGCACCTGCAAGCAGTGCAAGCTCGGTATCTGCAACACCCGTCCCTCTGTCGTTGTGAGGATGGAGAGAAAGGGTTACAAACTCTCGGTATTTTAAGTTTTCGCTCATATATTCAACCTGACTTGCGTACACGTGAGGCATACTCATTTCCACGGTAACGGGCAGGTTGATTATTACGTTATTGGTTTCGGATGGCTCCAAAACGTCCAGAACAGCGTTACACACCTCAAGAGCGTACTCGGGCTCGGTGCCGGTAAAGCTTTCGGGAGAATATTCAAAGCGGAAGTTTCCTTCGTATTCACTTGCAAGCTGTTTTACGAGACGTGCGCCTTCAACGGCGATCTTTTTGATCTCTTCCTTGGACTTTTTGAATACCTGCTCTCTTTGCGCCACGCTTACGGAGTTGTAAAAGTGGATTATTGAGCTGGGTGCGCCCTTGCAGGCGTCAAAGGTTTTGCGGATGATATGCTCACGGCACTGTGTAAGCACCTGAACGGTAACGTCCTGCGGGATCATATCCTTTTCGATAAGAGTGCGGAGAAACTCGTACTCTGTTTCGGAGGCGGCGGGAAAGCCTACCTCGATCTCTTTGAAGCCCACTTTAAGCAAAAGCTTATAAAATTCAAGCTTTTCCTCAAGGCTCATGGGAATAACGAGAGACTGGTTTCCGTCGCGAAGGTCTACGCTGCACCAAGCAGGTGCTTTTTCGATATGATCCTTATAAACCCATTTGTAATGATTTCCCGGAGCGGGAAAATATCCAATACTGTATTTGCCTGTATCCATAATTACTCCTCGGCGGGCTACTTATCAATTACCGCAACAGCCTCAACCTCTACCAACACGTTTTTGGGAAGTGTTTTAACTGCAACGCAGGAGCGGGCGGGCTTTCCTGTGAAATACTTGCCGTACACCTGATTAAATGCGGCAAAATCTGCCATATCGCTTAAAAAGCAAGTGGTTTTGATAACGTTTTCAAGACTGCTTCCTGCTTCGGTGAGGACGGCTTTGAGGTTTTTGCAGACCTGCTCGGTCTGTTCTTCGATGGTGCTTGCCTCAACTGCACCGCTTGCGGGGTTGATGGCAATTTGTCCCGAGGTGAAAACGAGATTTCCCGTTACGATGGCCTGAGAATAAGGTCCGATAGCGTCGGGGGCATTTTTTGTATATACGTAATTCATTATAATTTACTCCTCTACGATTCTGAAGCCTTCATTTTTAAGGGCTTGGATTATCTGATAAACGTGGTCGTAATCACGGGTCTCCATTACTATACGCAGATAGCATCCGTTAATGCTTTCCGTATTGCCGTTACGCTCGTGATGGACGCTGGTAACGTTGCCGCCGCAATCCGCGATGATGCGGGAAACGTCCTTAAGCTGACCGGGCTTATCGACAAGCTCGATAAGCAGACTGGATCTTCTGCCCGATTTCATAAGACCGCGCTCTATTACGCGGGAAAGGCTGGTAACGTCTATATTACCGCCCGAAACCACGCTGACTACCTTCTTACCCTCAATGGGGAATTTATTGAACATAGCGGCGGCTACGGAAACTGCGCCTGCGCCTTCCGCTATCATTTTCTGCTTTTCTATAAGCGCGAGTATTGCGGAGGATATCTCGTCCTCGGTGACGAGAGCGATATCGTCCACGTATTTGCTGATCATATCGAACGTAATATCACCGGGGCGCTTTACCGCGATACCGTCCGCTATGGTGGAAACGGAGGAAAGGCTTTCTATACTGCCGTTTTTAACGGAATTGTACATACTTGCCGCGCCTGCCGCCTGCACGCCGTACACCTTTATGCGGGGATTTACAGCCTTTATTGCATAAGCTACGCCCGAAATAAGACCGCCGCCGCCGATGGGAACGATAACTGCGTCGATACTGTCGATATCGTTTACTATCTCAAGGCCGATGGTACCCTGTCCTGCGATGACGTTTTCATCATCAAAGGGATGCACGAAGGTAAGTCCCATTTCATCCTTAAGTGACATTGCTTTGTTATAGGCGTCGTCATAGCAGCCCTCAACGAGGCATACCTGCGCGCCGTAGCTCTTCGTAGCCTCGATTTTGGAAATAGGAGCGTTATCGGGAAGGCAGATGAGAGAAGAAATACCGCATTTGGAAGCGGCAAGGGCTACGCCTTGGGCGTGGTTGCCCGCAGAGCAGGCGATAACTCCCTTTTGCTTTTCTTCCTCCGAAAGCATTGCTATTTTATATCCCGAACCGCGCAGCTTGAAGGAGCCGGTGTTCTGCAAATTCTCGGGCTTGAAGTAGAGATCGCACCAAGGAGCGATGTTGTACGCCTTTGCCAGAGGGGTGGGACGGATGATCTTCTTAAGTACTGTGGAGGCGTGGAAGATCTTATCTATAGTGACCATAAATATAAAAATTCCTTTCAGCCGAATTTTTAAGCAGATATAAAACTATCCCTCTCTCTTGTGCAAAGAGAGAGGGCAGCTAATGAATAAAAATTAAGTGATACCGTTCTGTTTGCCGTGAAATTAAAAAAGGTTACGCATTTTATATTATTGAATGATTATAACATTCAACAAAAGGTATGTCAAGGGGGAAACGAAATATTATGCTACGTTTTGAAATAATTATTCAATAACCTTTACCCAGCCCGCAGGAGGTGTGAGCTTGCCCATCTGGATGCCGGTAAGAGTATCGTAAAGCTTCTTTACGGTGTCGCCCATACCGCTTTCGCCGATATTGAAGCATATCTCCTTGCCGTGATCCACTATCTTTCCTACGGGAGAGATAACTGCCGCAGTACCGCAGAGACCGCACTCGGCAAAATCGGATATTTCGGAAAGAGCCACTTCCCTCTCCTCTACCTCCATACCGAGGTAATCCTTTGCGACCTGTAACAGAGAGCGTCTCGTAATGGAAGGGAGAATGGTATCCGACTTGGGAGTTACCAATTTACCGTCCTTGGTGACGAAGATAATATTTGCTCCGCCCGTTTCCTCGATATGAGTGCGGGTAGCGGAATCAAGGTATACGTTTTCATCGTAGCCCTGCTCGTGGGCGTCAACGATGGCGTAAAGGCTCATTGCATAGTTGAGTCCCGCCTTGATATGTCCCGTTCCGCGGGGAGCGGCACGGTCATAATCGGAAACGCGGAGAGTAAGAGGTCGTACGCCGCCCTTGAAATAAGGACCTACGGGAGTAGCGAATATACGGAACTGAAATTCGTTTGCGGGCTTAACTCCGATAATGGAATCGTAGCCGAACATATAAGGACGGAGATAGAGAGAAGCGCCCGATCCGTAGGGAGGAACCCACGCGGCGTTTGCTTTTACCGTCTGAACGACTGCATCAACAAATCTGTCCTCGGGGAAAACGGGCATCTTCATACGGCGGCAGGAATCTGCCATACGGGATGCGTTAAGGTCGGGACGGAAGCAGACGATTCTTCCGTCAACGGTGGTGTACGCCTTAAGTCCCTCGAAGCAGGTCTGCGCGTACTGAAGCACGCAGGCACACTCGTTCATGGTAATGGTTGCGTCCTCGGTGAGACAGCCGTCGTCCCAAGCGCCGTTTTTATAGTTGGATACGTAGCGAAGGTCAGTCTGTACGTAGCCGAAGCCGATATTTGACCAATCTATGTTCTTTTTTTCCATGTTATACCTCTGATTTATTTACCTAATTCTTTATTTTTCTCGTTTGCGGCAACGATACAATCTATAACCGCACCGCGGAATCCGTTCCGTTCAAGAGCGCGAACGCCTGCTATGGTGCTTCCGCCGGGAGAGCATACCGCATCCTTGAGGTCGCCGGGGTGAAGATTGGTCTGCAAAACCATTTCTGCCGCGCCGATAAGCATATTTGCGGCGTATTCAACGGCTTTCTGTCTGGGAACTCCGCAGGATACCGCGCCGTCGGCAAGGGCTTCCACAAACATATACGCGTAAGCAGGACCGCATCCCGTTAAGGAAGTAGCCGCATCAAAAAGCTTTTCGGGCAATTGATCAAACTTGCCTGCGTGGCTGAGGTCGGATACGAATTCCTCCAAAAGCTCATCCGGAACGAGGTCGTTTCCGCAATAGAGGATAACGCCCTTTCCCACAAGCACGGGGGTATTGGGCATTATGCGGATAACGGGAAGCTTTTCGCCCACCATTTCACATATTTTTTCCATAGTAAGTCCCGCCGCCATAGTTATGAGCACGGGCTTTTTTTCTTTAAGGATCTCTGAAATTCCCGCAAGCATATCGCCCATCATCTGCGGCTTTACACAAAGAAATATGTTTTCACATTCCCTTGCTATGGTATTTATATCGGTATATTTACAGCCCAGAAGGAGCTCAGCGTCTCCCTTTGCTTTACCCGAGCGGTCGGTAACCGCGAAATCGGTAGTGTTCTTTGAAAGAGCGAAGGCAACCGCTCTTCCCATATTACCGCATCCGATAAATCCGTATTTCATAATATTTCTCCTATCTTATATGTCCGTTGCCGCGGACGACGTATTTATAGGTGGTAAGCTCCTTAAGTCCCATAGGACCGCGGGCGTGAAGCTTTTGGGTGGATATACCCATTTCACAGCCCAAGCCGAACTCACCGCCGTCGGTAAAGCGGGTGGAAGCGTTGATATATACAGCTGCACTGTCAACTGCAGAAGCAAAAAGACGCTGTTTTTCTTCGTCGGTGCTGATCATCGCTTCGCTGTGTCCCGTGGAGTGAGCGGATATGTGTGCCACCGCCTCCTCGGTACCGCTTACGCATTTGATTGCAAGTATATAATCGAGAAATTCGGTATCGAAATCGGTTTCCGATGCCCTCGTTCCGTCTATTATGCCCGCCGAAATCTCATCAAGTCGGAGCTCAACGGGTGTAACTCCATTTTCCGCTCTTTCGGTAACGAGGCGTTTATGCAGCATAGGCAAAAATTCGTCTGCTATATCGGTATCAACAAGCAGTACCTCCTCGGCGTTGCATACGCTGGGTCGGCTTGTTTTTGCGTTTTCTATAATATCCAGCGCCATATTAAGGTCTGCAGATTTCTCTACGTAAATATGGCATATTCCCGTACCCGTAGCAATGCAGGGAACGGTTGCCTGACGTACGCAGGCGTTTATAAGTCCCGCACCGCCGCGGGGAATGAGCATATCGACGTAGCCGTTGGCTGTCATAAGAGCGGTTGCGCTGTCACGGGAGGGATCGGAAACGAGGTTTACCGCGTTTTCGGTAACGCCTGCTTTTACAAGTCCCTTTCGCAAAGCGTCAACTATAGCGCGTGCAGTGTTGAAGGCTTCCTTTCCCGAACGGAGGATGCACACGTTACCGCTCTTTAACGCAAGGGCGGCGGCATCGCTGGTGACGTTGGGACGGCTTTCGTAAATAATGGCGATAACGCCTACGGGAACGGACACCTTTTGGATATTAAGTCCATCCTCACGGACGTAGGTATCAAGTATATGACCCACGGGGTCCGGCAGGTTGACAACGTCCTCTATTCCCTTTGCCATACCGTTTATGCGGGCGGAATTGAGCATAAGTCTGTCAAGCATAACGGTGGGGATCTTTCCCTCCGCCGCCTTCATATCCGCTTCGTTTGCGGAAAGAATAGACGCTTCGTTTTCGCGAAGAGAAGCCGCCATTTGGAGAAGGGCGTTATTTTTTTGTTGGGTTGTAAGGGCGGAAACGGACGCTTTTGCCTTTTTCGCCTCAGTTAGCATATTTAACATAGATTTTTCTCCGTAAAAGTGGTGCCGACCATTTTGCCGTCAAGAATATCGTAGAGATACTCAGGCCGGTTTCCGTTGGTTATGACCATATCACAGCCGCATTCCATACATATTTTTGCCGCTTGTATTTTTGTTTTCATACCGCCCGTGCCCTGATCCGAGGCGGTGCCGCCTGCCAAGGCGCAAAGCTTTTCGTCAATTCGGTTTACGACGGAGATAAGCTTCGCGTCGGGATCGGTATGAGGGTCCGCCGTGTACAGACCGTCTATATCGGAAAGCAGTATAAGCTTATCCGCCTTGACCGACTGAGCGACTATTGCCGCCAGGGTATCGTTATCGCCTATGACTATTTCATCGGTAGCGACGGTATCGTTTTCGTTTATGATGGGGATGGCATTGAGCTCAAGCAAGCGCTCAAGGGTATTATTGAAATTACCGTGGCGGATCTCATTCTTAACGTCCTCGCCCGTAATAAGAAGCTGTGCAACGGTATGGTGGTATTGGCTGAAAATTCTGTCGTAGGTATACATCAGTTCGCACTGACCGACGGCGGCTGCCGCCTGCTTGGTGGGAATATCCGAGGGACGGCTGCGAAGTCCGAGCTTGCCGACACCCATTCCGATAGCGCCCGAGGACACGAGTATGATGCTGTTGCCCGCATTTTTCATATCGCTGATGATCTTGCACATCTCCTCCACCCTGCGGATATTGAGATGTCCCGTGGGATGAGCCAAGGTGCTGGTGCCGATCTTTATAACTATACGCATAACGTGCCTCCGAAAATTTCTTCATCTTAATTATATTGCTAATGCGAGCAAAAATCAAGATGTTAATTTACACGGAATTGCTGTATATTTAAACAAAAAATTGTATAAAACATAATATTTGTCATTTTGGTATTGACTTTAGCGCGATAAAGTGCTACAATGGCAAAAATTATTGAAAGGTGTACCGATATGAAGGATATTCACTGCCCCGATACAGACGCGCTTTTTGCGGCGATGCTTACTCTTAAGAACGAGGATGAATGCTATAAATTTTTTAAAGACGTGTGCACCCCTAAGGAGCTTGAGGCAATGTCTCAAAGGTTTTTGGTAGCCCGTCAGCTTGATGAAGGCAGAAACTACAACGACGTTTCCGAGGACACCGGCGCAAGCTCCGCAACGATATGCCGTGTAAGCAAATGTCTGCATAACGGTGACGGTTACCGCATAGCCTTGGACAGACTCAAAAAAGCAGGTGAAAGCAAATGATGAAACGTGATGAGCAGGCGGTTTTCGCTCTGCGTGAATTATATGAAAAATACGGGTATTCCCGTTACAAGATGAGCAGGTTTGAAGAATACGATCTGTACGTCAACAACAAGGATTTCCTCGTTTCCGACGAGGTAATTACCTTTACCGACAGAAGCGGAAGACTGCTTGCCTTAAAGCCCGACGTAACCCTCTCCATTATAAAGAACGCGCCCGACGTCAAAGGCGAAACCCAAAAGGTATACTACAACGAAAACGTATACAGAGTTTATACGGGAAATTCTTCCTTCCGCGAGATAATGCAGACGGGTCTTGAGTGTATAGGCGATCTTGGAGGATACGAGATAGCGGAGGTTGTGCTTCTTGCGGCAAAAAGCCTTGCACTTATTTCGGATAATTATTTACTTGATATCTCTCATATGGGACTTATAAGCGCGTTGCTTAAGAACAGCGGACTTTCCCAAAAGGGAGTTGAAAGCGCTTCCCAATATCTGCAAAGCAAAAACAGCCACGAGCTTACTGCTATGTGCATAGACGAGGGTATTGACGAAAAGGAAATCAAAAAGCTGAACGCGCTCATAGATTACAGCGGTCAGCCCAAGTCGGTTATCAATTCCCTTAATCCCCTACTTACCGAGGAAAAGGAAATAGCTGCGCTGAACGAGCTCGTGCTTCTCTGCGAGATACTTGAAAAATGCGGATTCGGTGACAGAATAAGCATTGATTTTTCCGTTGGAAACGACCTCAAATATTACAGCGGTGTGGTTTTCAAGGGATATATTGAGGGCTTGCCCGCAGGTATTCTTTCCGGCGGACAGTATGATAAGCTTCTTAAAAAAATGGGAAGAAAAAGCAAGGCTATCGGCTTTGCGGTATACACCGATATGCTTGAGCGGCTTGAGAACAAGTCGGTTTCCCCACTTGACGCCGTAATTCTTTATGAAAACGGATTTGATGCAAGGCTTATTGAGATAAGCGAAGGCTTTGCAAAGGACGGCAGTGTGCTGGTTACCGCTTCCCTTCCCGAAAACCGACCCTACAAAAAGCTTTACCGATACGAGAAAGGCGAGGTGACACTGATTGAAGACCGTAGTTAACGTAGCACTACCCAAGGGAAGACTTGGTGAAAAGGTGTACAATATGTTCAAGGCGGCAGGATACGAGTGTCCCGCCATTGAAGAGGTAAACAGAAAGCTCGTTTTTGAAAACGAAGAGAAATCCATACGTTATTTCTGGGTGAAGCCCTCCGACGTAGCCATATACGTTGAACGTGGCGCGGCGGATATCGGCGTTGCGGGAAAGGATATTTTACTTGAATACCGTCCCGACGTATACGAATTACTTGATCTGAATATGGGAAAATGCCGTATGGCTGTTGCGGCAAAGCAGGACTTTGCCGATTCCCGCGAGTCTACTCTGCGAGTTGCAACAAAGTTTCCTTATATAGCTCAGTGCTTTTACGATAAAAAGTGCAGAGATATTGATATAATCAATCTTAACGGCTCCATTGAGCTTGCTCCCCTGCTGGGACTGTCCGACGTTATCGTGGATATCGTTGAAACGGGAAGCACGCTGAAAGCCAACGGGCTGGTGGTGGTTGAGGATATCGTCCCCATAAGCGCAAGACTTATTGCCAACAAGGCGGGATACAAGTTCAAAAACGGGCTGATACGTAATATCGTTGAGAAAATGGCAGAACAGGTGGAAAAATAAATGATAAAGATACTTGAATACGGAAAAATACCCGCCGACAAGATATTTGAGCGGCAGGAATATATAGGGAACGTATCCGATGCGGTTGCGGAGATAATTGACAACGTACGCAAAAATGGTGACGGTGCGGTCATTGAATATACCGAGCGGTTTGACAAGGTTTTCCTTCAAAGCCTTGAGGTGACCGAGACGGAGATAGAAGAAGCCTTTGAAGCAGTTGACAAGGAATTTCTGGAAATTCTCCGTGAAGCCGCCGCCAACATACGGGCTTTCCACCAAAAGCAGGTGCGCAACAGCTTTATTATAAGCGAAAGCAAGGGTATCGTTATGGGTCAGAAGGTGACACCCATTGAAAAGGTAGGTCTTTACGTGCCCGGCGGTACTGCGGCGTATCCCTCCACGGTGCTTATGGATAGTATTCCCGCTTTTATTGCAGGATGTCCTCAGATCGTGATGACCACTCCCCCCGGCAAGGACGGAAAGGTAAACCCCGTAATACTTGCGGCGGCAAAGATAGCGGGAGTTGACCGCATCTTTAAGACCGGCGGTGCTCAGGCTATTGCCGCGCTTGCATACGGTACGGAGACTATTCCCAAGGTTGATAAAATAGTGGGTCCCGGCAACGCATTCGTCGCAGAGGCGAAAAAGCAGGTATACGGACAGGTCTCCATTGATATGATAGCGGGACCCAGCGAAATACTTATAATCGCAGACGGAAACAGCGTGCCCGCACACGCGGCGGCCGATCTTCTTTCGCAGGCAGAGCACGACGTCAACGCAAGTGCAGTGCTGGTAACGGACAGTATGGAGCTTGCCTTGAAGGTTCAGGCAGAAATAGAAAAACAGCTTGAAACCCTTCCCCGACACGAGATTGCAAGAAGATCCGTTGATAACAACGGAAAAATTATAGTAACGGAAAGTCTTGAAGACGCCATTGCGGTATCCAACGAGATAGCACCCGAGCATCTTGAGCTGATGGTTGACAACCCCTTCGATATACTTGACAGAGTTACGAATGCAGGCTCCATCTTTATGGGAAGGAACTGTCCCGAAGCGTTGGGCGACTATTTCGCAGGACCCAACCACACGTTGCCCACGGGAGGAAGTGCACGGTTTTCAAGCCCTCTTTCCGTTGATGATTTCGTTAAAAAGACACAGTACACATATTACACGAAGGATGCACTTGCCGATTCTGCCGCAAAAATTGCTTATTTCGCGCGGAAGGAAGGTCTGGAGGCACACGCAAGAAGTGTTACGGTACGTACAGAGGAATAGAAAATGAGCCGTTATCTGAGCAAGCGTTATAACGATATGGATGCTTACGTCCCCGGTGAACAGCCGAGGGATATGGACTATATAAAGCTGAATACAAACGAATCCCCCTACCCTCCCGCTCCGCAGGTTATAAGCGCCTTGAGCGGTGAGGACGTTAGCCTTTTGAGGCTGTATTCCGACCCTACCTGCAAGGTGCTTAAGGAAAAGCTTGCCGCATTGTACGGCGTTAAGGCGGAAAACATTTTTGTTTCCAACGGTTCGGACGATATACTGAACTTTGCCTTTTTCGCCTTCGGCAAGGACAAGGGTGCTTGTTTTCCCGATATAACCTACGGATTTTACAAGGTCTTTGCACAGTTGCACGGTGTTGATGCACAGCAAATACCATTAAAAGAGGATTTTTCCGTGGATTACGAGGATTACATCGGAAAGGGCCGTTTGGTGGTAATTGCAAATCCCAACGCGCCCACGGGAATGAGTATTCCTCTTTGGCAGATCGAAGAGATCGTAAAGACCAACCCCGACACGGTGGTGGTCATCGACGAGGCTTACGTGGATTTCGGCGGTGAAAGCTGTTATAGGCTGACGGAAAAATACGATAATCTGTTGGTAGTACGCACCTTCTCAAAATCCCGCTGTCTTGCGGGTGGAAGATTGGGATATGCTATAGGTCCCGAGGGTATTATTGCCGACCTTGAAAAGATAAAGTACTCCACCAATCCTTACAACGTAAACCGTCTTACCGCAACCCTTGGCGAAGCCACCGTTGATGCGGAGGAATACTACCGCGAAAGGTGCGCAGAGATAATCTCAACACGGGAATGGACGAAAAAAGAGCTTGAAAAGCTATCCTTTACTGTGCTTGAAAGCGACGCGAACTTTATTTTTGCAAAGACGGACGCCGTAAGAGGCGAGGATATGTACGCGCTTTTAAAGAAAAAAGGCATTCTCGTACGGCACTTCGGCGCAGAAAGAATAAAGGATTACAACCGTATAACTATCGGCACAAAAGAGCAGATGGAAGCATTTGTAAAAGCGGTTAAGGAAATTATAGGGGAGAAGGAATAATGAGATACGCGGAAATACAAAGAAAAACAAAGGAAACGGATATACTTCTTACCCTTAACCTTGACGGTACTGGAAAAAGCGATATTGACACGGGCTGCGGTTTTCTTAACCACATGCTTACTCTCTTTGCTTCCCACGGCAGATTTGATCTTACGGTGAAATGTATCGGTGATACGGACGTGGATTTCCACCACACCGTTGAGGATATCGGTATATGTCTCGGTCAGGCATTTGAAAAGGCTCTTGGGGAAAAGAGAGGAATTACCCGTTACGGGCATTTTATTCTCCCAATGGACGAAGCGCTTATTCTTACCGCCGCGGATATTTCCGGCAGATGCTGTCTGTGCTACGATCTTGATATCCCCGCGCAAAAGATAGGCTCCTTTGATTCGGAGCTTGTGCAGGAGTTTTTCCTTGGGTTTGTGCGCAACTGTCAGATGAGTCTGCATATTCGAAAGCTTGAGGGTACGAACTCTCACCACATAGCGGAGGGTGCCTTCAAATCAGTAGCGCGTACTTTAAAGGCGGCGGTCGCCATAGATAACGCCGCAAAGAACGAAATACCCTCTACAAAGGGAGTTTTATAATGATCGGAATTATTGATTACGGTGTGGGAAATCTGTTTTCCCTTACCTCGTCCTTTAAAGCGGTAGGCGCGGACGTCTTCGTTTCGGGTGAGGAAAAGGAACTTTTAAAGGCAGAAAAGCTTATTCTTCCCGGCGTGGGAGCCTTTGGCGATGCGGCGGACAAGCTATGCTCCACGGGGCTTGATAAATTCGTTATATCTCAGGCGGAAAAGGGAGTGCCTCTTTTGGGAATATGCCTTGGAATGCAATTACTTTTTGAAAAAAGTTACGAATACGGTGAGCACGAGGGGCTCGGTCTGTTAAAGGGTCAGGTCGTACCCATGTACGGCAAAGTAAACGGACTTAAGCTTCCCCACATGGGTTGGAACAAGCTTCACCTTTGCAAGCCCGAAAGCAGGCTGTTTGCCAACACGAACGAGGGTGAGCACGTATACTTCGTTCACTCCTTCTGTGCGGAAAACTGCGAGGATTCTCTTGCTGCCGTTACCGAATACGGTATGGCGGTTACGGCAGCGGTAGAAAAGGAAAATATTTACGGTTGTCAGTTCCACCCCGAAAAAAGCGGCGAGGCGGGACTTAAGATACTTAAAGCGTTTTGTTACGGAAAGGCATAAAATATGAACGTATTCCCTGCTATCGACCTTTACGGCGGAAAGGCTGTCCGTCTGTACAAGGGCGATTACAACCAAATGACAGTTTACAACGAATACCCCCTGCAGGTTGCCGACGCTTTTAAAAATGCGGGAGCCACTCATATACATCTCGTTGACCTTGAGGGTGCAAAAACGGGCGTGCCTGCAAATACTTCCGTAATACGTGATATTTGCGTAATCTTTAACGGATTTGTTGAGGTGGGCGGCGGTATACGGAATATGGATACCGTAAAGGAATATATCGACACGGGAGTTGACAGGGTTATTCTTGGCACTGCTGCAGTGACGGATACCGAATTTTTAAAAGCCGCTATTGCTCAATACGGAAGCAAGGTTGCCGTGGGAGTTGACCTTAAGGACGGATACGTTGCAATAAAGGGCTGGACGGAGGTTTCCGAAAAGAGCGCAGACCAATTTTTTGGCGAAATGAGCGAGCTTGGCGTTGACTGCATTATTTGCACCGACATATCAAAGGACGGCGCGATGCAAGGTACCAACAGAATGCTGTACAAGCAGTTATCCGAATCATTTAAAGTAAAGCTGGTGGCTTCGGGCGGAGTTTCCTCTATCGAGGACGTAAAGGCGCTTGCGGAAATGAACGTATACGGCGCCATTATCGGAAAAGCATATTACACCGGCGCCATTGACCTGAAGGAAGCGATCGAGGTGGCGAAATGATAACGAAGCGTATTATCCCCTGCCTTGACGTTAAAAACGGAAGAGTGGTCAAGGGAGTTAATTTCGAAGGGCTGACGGATGTGTCCTCTCCCGTTTCCCTCGCAAAATATTACAGCGACAATCTTGCTGACGAGCTTGTGTTCTACGATATTACCGCTTCCGCGGAGGGAAGACAGCTTTTTACGGATATTCTGACTGAGGTTGCAAGCACCATATTTATTCCGCTGACGGTTGGCGGCGGTATTAACACCACCGACGATTTTGACCGCGTGCTTAAATGCGGTGCGGACAAGGTAAGCGTTAATTCCGGTGCCATAAAGGATCCGTCTTTAGTAAGCGCCGCCGCAAGAAAATACGGCGACCAGTGCGTCGTCCTTTCCGTTGATATAAAGCGTGTTGACGGTGTTTTCCGAGTATTTGCCAAGGGCGGCAGAGAAAACACGGGAATGGAGGCTATAAGCTGGATAAAAAAATGCGTTGCCAACGGCGCGGGCGAGGTTGTGGTCAACTCTATCGATACCGACGGTGTGAAAAACGGATTTGACCTTGAGATGCTTGAGGCGGTATGCAATGCAGTTACCGTGCCAGTTATCGCTTCCGGCGGTGCGGGAAAAAAACAGGACTTCGTGGATCTGTTCAACGCACTTCCAAAGGTGGACGCAGGACTTGCCGCATCCATATTCCATTTCGGAGAGGTAAAAATACCCGATCTTAAAAAGACACTGCGCGATAATAATATTGAGGTGAGATTATAATGGTAAACATAAATGAGCTTAAATTTGACGAAAAGGGCCTTATTCCCGCAATAGTCGTGGATAACGCAAGCGGAGACGTACTTACCCTTGCATATATGAACAAGGAAAGCCTTGAGATTTCAATGAAAAAAAGACTGACCTGCTTTTACAGCCGTTCACGTCAGTGCTTATGGCTTAAGGGTGAGACCAGCGGTAATTATCAGCACATAGTATCCATAACCGCGGATTGCGACAAGGATGCGTTGGTAATAAAGGTGAACAAGGACGGTCCCGCCTGCCACACGGGCACGGACTCCTGCTTTACCGCTCCCCTGCTCCTTTCCGAGGAGGCAACTCCATTTTCCATGAACGGTTTATATGAGCTTCTTACAGACAGAAAAGAAAAAATGCCCGAAGGCTCTTATACGACTTATTTGTTTCAGAAGGGTATTGATAAGATACTGAAAAAGGTGGGCGAGGAGACCACTGAGGTCATTATCGCCGGAAAGGCAGACGATAAGCGTGACACGGTATATGAAATAGCAGACCTTGCGTACCACGTAATGGTGCTGATGGTGGAGATGGGCATAACCGTTGACGATATCAAAAACGAGCTTGCATCCCGTCACGTAATAGATAAAAAGGTTAAACAGGAAAAAATGACCTGAATAAAAGCACAAAAGCTGTCCGAAACGGACAGCTTCCTTTTTATTCATCGAAATCATAAAAGCGAATTTTTCT
Source organism: Clostridia bacterium (assembly GCA_017625615.1). GTDB lineage: Bacteria > Bacillota > Clostridia > Oscillospirales > CAG-382 > SFLA01. Next base: position 18,997 of record JAGAKP010000028.1, on the reverse strand, counting down.
TAAAAGGGCGAGTATGATACCGAGGACGATATACACCACCGACAAAGAGAGCAAAATCCAGCCGAAAATGCTTCTTCCGTCGTTTACTATAAGCATAATAACTGCAGTAAGTAAAGCTAAAAACTCCGAAATACTCATAATTGCTACTACAGTCTTAAGCTTTTTGTGTTCGCGTTTTATGAATTTTTTAGGCAGATAGCCTTTTGCGATATAACCAAGAATACCGCATATGATTTCTAAAAACACTTCGCCGAAAATTTCGCATATAATCTCCAAAACAGCTTCCATCACTTTACCTCTTTTTTCTTTCTGTCAAGGCGTATCATTCCGATGATTATTGAACAGCAACAGAATATTTCGCAGATAAGTCCGCCGATGGAGAAATTGAAGATATTATAAGTAAACCAAGAAGGCACGCTGATAAGTCCGAGCTTGCGGACGGATGCGGCATCCTTCAAACGGAAGCTTACGGTGGTTGCAACCATACCGATGATAGGCAAAAATTCAACTATACCGTTAAGGACGTTAAACTCTTTTCCGAACACGGTAAAGGTGAGAACGTAGGAAAGGAGATATACAACGGTAAAGCCTATAAGCCACGCGATATGCTCGGAATTGAATTTCTGCTTATGCATATAAATTATCGCCCGTATAATGGCTACGAAATTAAGCAGTGCACCGACGTATGCGCCAAGCAAAAGATAGCTTGCCATAAACATAGTGGCGCCCACAAGCTGAAAGGCTATAACGCGCTTTTGCGCCTTTTGCTGAAAGGAAAGCACGTTACACAGCATTCCTATGATGCTTAAGGCTTGCGCGATAATTTCTAAAGGTTCCATTTTTTACTCCTCGGTATATTTGGGATAATTTGCAAAATCTTCTTTACTGCCCTTATAGACGTTTATATCTATAAATTCTTCTTCGCCCGCATATCCGTCGAGCCTGCCGCGGTTGGTGTATTGCCAGAAGGTCCATTCTCTTCCGTCGGAAAGAGAAGGCGTGCCCGTTACGTTGCGTATCCATATATCGTATTCCGCGTAATCGTCGGCAAGATATAGCTCGTAGGTAATTTCGGTAGCGTAAAGAATGGGCTTTAATCCGTAATGCTTTTCGATTGCGGAAATGAAAGCGGCAAGCTCTGTGTCAACCGCTTCTTTTGAGGGAGGATCTTCTTCCTTGTTGCCGTAAAACTCGATATCGATTACGGGTGGAAGCATTCCGTCAAAGGGAATAACGTTTTTAATAAAGTTTTCAGCTTGTGCTTTTCCGCTGCTGTCGTAGCTGAAAAAGTGGTATGCTCCCACGGGGATACCCTTTTCCCGCGCAGAAGAAAAGTTATATGGAAAGGTTTTATCAACGTAAGTGCTTCCCTCGGTTGCTTTTACAAAGGCAAAGGATATATTCTGCTCTGCAATAACGCTCCAATCGATCTCGCCCTGATAATGGGAAACGTCGATACCTCTTACGGGAAATTCGGTTTCGGAGGGGTTATTGAAAAGTATTATTCCGTTCCAAAAGAGAAAAGCTGTAACAAAGCCTGCTACAGCAACCGGCAGAACGGAAATTACGGAAAACAATATTATTTTCTTTTTCATTTTTCCTCCGTAAAGAAAGGTTTTACACAGTATATCACTAAATCCCCCTTCTTTCAAGAGAAAAGTTTATATGACAAAGCCCGAGGACAAAAAATCCACGGGCTTTATCGGTTATTCAAAAAGGAGTGAAAAAGACTATTCGGAATACTTTTCTATAAGTGAATTAAAGAAAGCGCATTCTTCCTCGGTGAGCATCAGCATACCGCCTGCGGTGTCGTAGATCCTGTCTACGCTGTAGTTAAAGCCGCGTCCGTTTATCTGTAAACGTGCGGTGATCTCGTGGGAATCGTAATCACGCTTTTCCCAAGGACCGTCGCGGGTGATGATTTCGCTTATTCTGTCGAATTCTTCGTCGGTGATCTCCGTCGGCCAGACAAGCTCATCCCGAACGAAGGGGTTGAAGGGGTAAAATTCAATTTTTTCTACCTCGCCGTAATAAACGTTAAAGTAATTATCGTATTTTTCCGCTATAGCCGCTACTATCTCATTCTGTTCTGCAGTGAGAGGCAGATAGGTGCGGGAGGTGGAATAAATAATTCCGTCTCTGTAGTTAAAGCCCGCTCCGTCCAGATTGAATCTGCATATAACGGGATCGAGAGAAAGTCCGCTTTCCCAAGGAGTATCGCAGTTGAGTATGGCAATAAGATCCGCCTTGTCTTCTTCGGAAAGCTCGGAGCATACCTGATACTGAGAGTAATCGCCTGCGTGAATGGTAACGCTTTCAACGGGGAAATTAAAGACTCTGTCAAAATAACCATCGCGCTTCAGAGCGCTGAGCTCTGCGGTGGGATACAAAGTGGAATGGGTAGCTGCATCCTCGCCGATGTGATACATTTTATATGCATCAACGTATCTGTAGTTATAGGAATCGTCCACAAGAGGAGATTCGATTATAAAATAAGGTGCGGAAATGGAATTTCCCTCGAAATCGAATACGAAGTCGGGATCGGGATTTGACATTGCCATATGCTCGGATGCGAGAGCGGAATATTCTTCAGATAATCTGCGGTTATATTCGGCGCCGATCTCCGTGCCGCCGTCAAGAGACAGAACGAACCAGTTTTTGGTCATGAAGAAGTTTTCACGATCGTTAATACCGTCGCCTTCGTAGCTGAACATATGCTCCGCAGTCATGGTTTCGTGATTCCAGAGAGAGCCGAAATACATATGTGCAAGTCCCGAATCCAGAGCGTACAGACGGTAGATGATAATGGAATAAATATCTCTGACCATCTTGCTGTAGTTATAATCGGAATCGGGCTTGCAAGTGGTGATAATTCCGTTATCAGTCAAGGAATAAAGGTTTATATCCAATCTGCTTGCAAGAGAAGGATCAAGAACGATACGGTCGTATGCGGAATAAATACGAGCAGAATCGTTGATGATAAACAGCACCTCGTCATAAGACAAGGGGTTGCGCTTACCTGCTTCTCTTACGGAAAGAAGCGCCTCGAGCTGTGAAGCCGTGAATACGGTAACGGACTTGCCGTCTTCGGATTCGTGGAGATATGCGGAATACTTTTCCTGCATAGAAAGCTGTGTTGTGGGAGCATCCTCAATGGCGGGCGGAGTAAAGCTCGTATCGAGATCGTCCGAGGTATAAGGCTTCTCATCGCCTACGTCGGCGGCAAGAGCGTACATACAACCGGTGAGCACCATTGCTGATACAAGCACAAGGCTGACCGCTATAAGGGTAATTCTTTTGTTGCTTTTCAAAACGTGTCCTCCGTTTCGGTTTTATTACAAGGTTAACCTGTATGGGTATATTACCGTAACGATATAAAAAAGTTGTGTTCGACTTATAATCAAGTTGTAAAAGTTACCGTTATTTCCGTTCCCTCTCCCATACGGGAAGAAAAAGAAATATCGGCGTTATGGGAAAGGGCTATCTGCTTGCACAAGGCAAGTCCAAGGCCTGCGCCGCCCTCAGCGCGGGAACGTGAACGGTCGGTACGGTAAAACGGCTCGGTTATATGCAAAAGCTGTTCTTCGGTCATTCCCTTGCCGTTATCGGATATTACCGCTTTGTTATCTGCGCAGGTAAGCTTTACCGTACCGCCTTCGTTGCAGGCTTTGACGGCGTTATCCGCAAGGTTATAAAACAGCATTGATAAAAGCGTGGCGTCGCCCATTACGATACTTTCGTCACACGCCGTTAAAAGCTCTACACCGCATTTTTGAGCCTTGGGCTGCAGACGGTCTGCCGTATCCTTAAGCAGCTTTCCAAGGTCAACGGGCGTTTGTGTAACGGTGTTGCCGCGGATATAAGCGGTATCCAGCAGGATATCCGATATCTTTTTAAGGCGCACCGATTCGGAAACTATATATTTAGCCGCAAGAATTCGGTTTTCCTCAGTGACTGCGGCTTTTTCAAGATACTCTGCGTACCCCTGAATGCTAGTAAGCGGCGTGCGCAGCTCGTGTGCCATATTGTCCACAAGCATTTGCTTTTTCTCCGCGTCTGCTTCAAGTGCCACCATTTGCTCGTTTATTTTATGAAGCATAGAATTAAAGCTTTTGGCAAGTAAAGAGAATTCATCTCTTCCCTTCTCCTCAACGGTTACGGAAAAGTCTCCCTTTTCTATTTTTTGGGTCGCGCTTCTCAGCTTATCCAGCGGAACGGAAAGGCGTTTTAAAATAAAAAACAGACATACGGCGAGAAAAGCGGAGACCGCCAACGCCGTAAGAGAATATACGGCAATCAGGGAGTAAAACTCCTTGTCGAGCTGCTCCACGTTTTTTGCAAAAACAAATCTGTATCGGCCGTCGCAAAGAGAAGATGAAATAAAAACGTATCTTTTTCCGTCCAGCTTTTTGTGTGTGAGTGTGTCGTCCTTTACTGAAAAGCTATCCGTAAAATCAGAATACAAGGTTTTTCCGTCCTTTTCAAAGGAGAGAAATATCCCCTTGCCTTTATAATGGTTTCCATAGGTTTCCATAAGCAAGGTGGGGCTTGCGTTTTCTCCTGCCGACAAGAGATCGATGTGGTCGCGTTCAAAGGAACGGGCGATATAATACTGTTCCGCAGTAACGGTGGCTTCGGTAGCGGTAACGCTTTGACGGTAAGTATACGCAGCAAGCGACATTATGCCGCCGTTCAAGCAGAGCAAGAACAGAATGAGGGTGAAGATATACGTCTTTTGCCAAAAGCGCATACTACACCTCCAAGCGGTAGCCCGTTTTATACACGGTCTTAAGGCGGTCCTCGAGAGAAAGCTTTTTGCGCAGTTTTTGGATGTGGACGTCTACGGTACGGGAATCGCCTTCATAGGCAAAATCCCAGACGATATTCAAAAGCTTTTCACGGGTGAGGGCAAGATTTCGGTTGCGGATAAGGGCTTCCAGAAGGTCGAATTCCTTGGGCTTGAGCATTATCTCTTCCCCGCTTTTGTACACGCGTTTACAATCGAAATCTACTCTTATATCGTCAAATTCAAAGCTGTCGGATACGGCCTTGGTTCGGCGCAGTACGGCATCGACGCGGGCGACCAGCTCAAGTATTTCAAAGGGCTTGACGATATAATCGTCTGCGCCGGCCCGCAAGCCGCGAAGTCTGTCCTCCAGCCCGCCCTTTGCGGTAACGAATATAGCGGGGATATCCTTTAATGCACCTATAATATCAAAGCCCGAAGCACCGGGAAGCATAACGTCAAGAATGGCGAGATCAAACCGTCCGTTTGCTGTTAGCTCCAACGCCGTATTTCCGTCAAATGCCTGTAAACAGGTGTGACCCACTAGCTCGAGGTTTAATTTGATAAGGTTATTTATGCTTTTTTCGTCTTCAACAATAAGTATTTTTGCCATATAGCACCGCCGAATAGATATTTTATATATTATAGCACCTTTTTGTTATCAAGTTGTTATCAAATAAAAGAAAATCCCCTTTGCGTAAACCACAAAGGGGAAGAAAGTATCGGTCATTTCGTTCTTTTTATTATCAACAACTGGGATATTATTTTTTTAGGGTGCAGTATTATAGCGCGGAAAAACCTGTACACAAGGAAAAATGGAATGAAAACTTTGTATTTATAAAGAAACGGATATGCATCCTTATAATACAGCATATTGGGAAACAAGCGCCGTAAAATATATTTTCCTTTTGTCTTGTTGGTGGTGCCCTTGCCCTCGGCAAGCTTTGAAAGCGCACCTTGCACGTTATTCGCTACGGTTCCGTAGGTACCCGATCCGATATAATAATCCAGTATGGCGCGTTCTGCATCGTCAAGAAGGCTTTCATCGGCACCGAAATAAGTACACTCCTCGGAAAACAGCTTAAACGCCATTCTGCGGGCGCCCTCTTCGAAGGAAGCGAGATCAAGCTTTGAAAGCTCGGATTTTATATACTCCCAATCAAGAAAATTGTTTTCGGCTTTGACGAAGGTATATATATCCATTAAAAAGCGTACTCCCGCACCGCCGTGGTCGAAATGCTTAAACAAATGAGTTATTATATAAATATAAAAATCCTCTTTGGAAAGATGATATCCGTACCCGTTGCTATCGTCCTTTATGAGACAGTCCTTTGCGTTTTGATAATACCTGAAAAACAGATCGTTAAAGGATTCGGTATACAGATACGCGTGCATTTCAAAATTGAACACGGGCTTTTTGAGGTATACGTCGTGTGCGCCCTGACCGTATGTCTTGACGGAAAAGCCGTTATCCACCATATACTTTTTTATATCGCGGCGACGGGTGTTATCGAAAAAGATATCGTTATCCGCCATCTGTCGCATACCGATAGAGGGATAATAATTCTGCAGGATTATTCCCTTCATAGGCAGATACCATATTTTTTCCCGCTCCATAAAGGAGATGAGCTTTTCACGCTCGAGCTCGAACAAAAGTATCTTGCGGGTGGCAAGGGTATATGACCGTTCCCACTTTGGAAACAGTTCGGGATAAGCTTGTGCGGAAATGCAGTCCTTTACAGCCATAAAGGTGATGCTATCCATAGAATGACGGCAGGACTGCTTGTACACCGCCTCAAGGTCCATTTTGGATACGTATTCGGTTGACGGTGTTTTACCGTGTAAAGCGCACACGGCAAGATAGATCATATCAAGTCCGCTGCGCCATTTTGTGTTTTCCAAAATGATCACACTGCCTTTTTAACTGAATAATGCTTTTATACGCCGTTTTACGGCACGGTATGCTCTACGCGGGAAGCGGGTATAATGCCAGAAGCGGCAATACAGCTTGTAACCGAAATGGTTTACCGAATATTCCTTGCCGCCGCGTGTGAAGGAGGATACCACTGCTATGAGCTGATCCCTGCGGATGCCGTATTCCTTGGCAAACTGATTGTCGCCGATACAAACGCAGGTTTCGCCGCACTTGACGATACGGTGCAAAACGTACTTGCCGTTATCGCGGCGGTACAAGGGGATATCGTATTTTTTTATTTTTTCGGGGAGCGGAGACAAGGTAACCGTATCTATCCCCTGCCTTAGCATCGGAAGCATACTTATTCCTTTTGGGGAAAAGCACACCGATTGTCCTGCGTGTAGGCGCTCCGTTATGACGGGCACAAGCTCGTCCATTGAAGCGGTAAGGATCTCTGTTTTGTTTTCCATTAGTTTTTGCCGCCGATAATATCGCCGATATCTATATCACCGCTGACTTCGACACGGCTCTGTTCATCGTCGTATTCCTTCTTTGCGGCGTTATACCACGCGAAGAAATCGTCAAAAGAGGCGAAGCTTTCATAATATGCCTGTTGTTCCTCTGCGGACAGCGCTATGTATTCGGCGTAGGTCATAGAGGTATCGGGTTCCTTTACGGGAGGAAGAGATTCTTCTTCGGAAGCGTCCTCGGATATCTCTTCGGATACTTCTTCGGATGCGTCCTCTGAAGCTTCCTCATAAGTATCTTCGGAATTATTCTCGGAGGTTTCAGGACGCTTGCTTTCTTCCTTTGAGGTTTCTTCCTTTGAGGCTTCGTTGGGAACGGAAGAATCGTTATTTCCCGCGGAAGAATCTTCCTTAGAGGGAGCGCTTTCTTCCGAAGCATCGCTTTCACCGCCGACACTCTCCTGCTCGGAAGTTGTGTCGGACACGTCCGCCGACACAACTTCGGAGGCGGCGTCGGAGCTATTTGAAACCGCACTGCCGTCGGGATCCGAAGCGCTGTTTTCCCTGTAATCGATAGCGAAGGCAAGGAAAAGCACGATAAGCAAAACCGCGACCGCCAGAACGGCAGTTAATATTTTTTTATTCATAACAGGATTTCCTTTCCCGTATATTTTTCGAAATTTAAAGTAAAAGACCGGCAAGCCGGTCTTTTTCTTACTGTTCGTCTATGCAACCGACTTTTATAAGCTTGAACAGAAATTCATCTACGTCTGCGCGTGCCTGCTCCTCGGAAACTTCGTATTCCGAGGTGAGGATGGAGACAAGCTCTTGGCGGTCACTTCCCTTTTCAAGTGCGTTCCACAACAGAACGCCGCTTTCGTTAAGCTTGAGCATACCGTTGAGGTTTACCGTCGCTTCTGCCAGAGGAAGAACGACCCAGGTATTTGCTACCTTGCGAAGAGCGAAATTTTTGTTTATTTTCATAATCCTGCCTCCTCTGCGCCGCTGCGCATCGTTTCATAGCTTAACAGTGCCGCTTCGGGCACAGGTATGTTATACAGCTCGTACACGGGAATTTTGCTCGTTAAGCATTCCAGGTGCTGTAATAACAGATCTAATGTTGTTTTATCCTTAAACCGACGTATTGTCTGTGAAAGGATTGAAGTCGTTGCTTCAAAGGTATCAAGACGTCGTATAGAATTTATTTCGCCTCTCTTAAGGAAGCATATTCCCCCAAGAGGGGCTTTTGTGTTGACGTTAATACCGTCTTTGCCGCACCAAGGCGTACCGTATGCATACCATACGCCATCGATATAACGCAAAGCGGGTTTATCGTCGTTGATAACGACTGCGTCTGCACCGAAAAGCTGCTTCCACAGCCGCGTATGCGTGGATTTTCCCATTCCGCTGGGTCCTGAGAAAAGATATGCCCTTCCCTCGTAAACTATCGCGGAGGAATGGAGATACAGACCGTTGAAGTTAAGAAGTTGACGAGAAAATTGAATGCTTGATTCCATATAGGCAACGCCTTTTTCATCAAATGTCGGGTACTTATGCGGTCTGTAAAGGTCAGCGCGGATAATAATATCCGCGCTGACTTGCTCATTTGTAAGGTACTCCTTGCAACGGGAGAGCATATCCCCCGTTGCAGGAACTTGAATTGAAAGATCAGCGATTTTGCAAAGCATCTATTTTTAGATACCTTCTTCATCGTCTTCGCCGATTTCTACACTGAAATCACCGGGAAGATTGGTCATTAACAAATCACGAAGATCAAACTCAATGAATTCGATTTCAGGCTTAAAATATGTTTTTTTCATTCATATCACCTCAAATCTTAATTATTCAGAAACTGTTGCAGAACTGTAAGTATAGGATGTGTAACCATCGACCTGAACAGTTTTTTCAGCCACAACGCCGGTCATGGAAGAGAAACTGGGCGTTGCAGTTATAACAGTTCCAGATTTAAATGCATCCAAACCGAATATTGTGAATTCAATAGTTTTATTAACTTTTGTTGCAGTCTTTTCACCGTTAACGACCTGTTCATATGCTTCGTTTGCATACTGACTGATCTTATCGCCAGATACATTGTAAATAAGCGAATCGGCATTTTCGAGACCGGTCCATGATACGTTAATATTGAATTCAATTCCGGAATTCGCAGAATCGGCTAACAGACGATATGCTTCAGCAGTAGAAAGTCTAATTCTATAGCGGAAAGTAACAGCATCTGTTGTGGGAACTTTGTTAGAAAGAACCATAACTTCGTATGAATAGAATCTGTAGCAACCGTTAGCTGCATCATACAAAGGCAGATAAGTGTTGTCCTTCTGGAGCTGAACAAGTGCCTTCGTTCTGTCATTTGTGATATTGATGCCGCCGAGACCATCGGTAGTGCCATTGTTATCAATAACGTTACCGAAGGAGAGAACATTGCCTGCAGTGATGTAGTTACCGTTAAGGTTGAGAGTTACGCCAGCGGGAATCATAAGAATGGATTCCTCTGCGTTAGCAAGAAGCTTAACAGTTTCGCCTGCCTTTGCAGCTGCAAGAGCATCTGCAAGAGTTGCGTAGGTTGCGCCTGTGGATTCATTCTTAGCAACGAAACCTACTACAACGTATGTGCCGTCTACGTAATTCACGGTAAGGTTTTCCACGTTAGTTGTAACGTTGAGACCTTCGGGTGCAGTCAGAGTTGCGTCTGCTGCGGTGAGAATGATCTTATGTCCGTTGCAATCAAGCGTGTAGCCGTTGGTGTTCAGAATGATGCCGGGGATGCTGATCTCAACATCCTTGGTAAGAGCCACGTTCTGCAACAGAGTGATGTTACCATCTTTGTAAGTAACTGCTGCTGCGATCGCTTCTTCGATGGTTGCGTAGCCAACATCCTTACGATAGAAGTAAGGACCGGTGAGCATGCCGGTGGCAACGTATGCCACTGCGCCTTCCTTGACAGTCCATGTGCCGTCGCCGTTATTGACCACATAGCAGGTCTTGTCAACTACTGCTTCGTTGCTCCAGTGCTGTCTGTTGATATCAGCATTGAAGGTACCACCGGTAACAAGAGCGTGGTGATCGCCTGCGCCCAGAACGTTAAAGATCCAAGGCTTACCGTTTTCACCGGTGCCAACGTTACCGAGAGTGAAGGTACCACCCTCGACTGTCAGAGCAGCGTCAGTCTTGCCGCCGTAGTAGATAAGGGAGTCGGAAGCCTTATCAAGCGTATAGGTACCGTTTTCAATGGTGATGGAACTGCCATCGCTGTAAGCAGTGATGAGGCAGTATACCTTGCCGGTTGCGGTAACGTCTACAGTACCGTTGCCGGTAAGAGTGAGGTGACCGTTCTTATCGGTGGAGAATACGCCTACGAGCATAGAGCCGGTATATGCACCGGAGATGGTCTTGCCGTTGAGGTCAACGGTGATAGACTTGCCTTCTACAAGGAAGTAGGTGTCGTAGCTGCCATCAAGCTTAACAAGCTCCACGTCAGCAAGGTCGATGTCCTTAAGAAGAACAACGGTATCGCCGTCCTTAGCTTTTTCGATAGCTTCTGCGAGGGAAGCATACTTAGTAGTTCCGATAGAAGCTACAGCGTTTACGACAGTAAGCTTACCGGGAGTAACTCTTACTACGTAAGCATCGCTCATAAATACGTATGCTTCAGCAGTGATCTCATACTCACCAACGCCGTTTATGGTAACTTCGGGCTTACCCACTACGAGAAGCATGCCGTCTTCAGCTACTTCAGTAAAGTTGGTAGTATAAGTGAATTCGGGGAGTTCATCGCCGATAAAGTGAGTAAAACTATTAAACTCAACGGTAACGAGAGGCTTAACTGTATAAGTGCCGTCTCCGTTATCCTTAGGTGCGAAGTTTTCAGCACAGCCGTTGGTAGGAGTTACGGCACTGCCGTTTGCTGTATCAATAAACTTAACATCTTCTTCGGGGTTAAAGTTTACGAAAATACCGCCGGAGATAACGACCTTGGTCTGGTCTTGATCAATGCCAACGCCGTTGTTGGTGGTAGGCTCGCTGGAACCATTCCAACCGATGAGATACTCGGAATCCTTCTGTTCAAAGGTACCACCGGTGATTTCAAGAGTACCGCCGTGAGAAGGATAGATAAAGATGTTGGAAGCATCGCAAGTGTTGCAAGGATAGTTGGTCCAAGTGCCGCCTGCGATGGTGCCTACAGCATCTACACCGACGACATACATGCCGGTGCCCATGCCGTAAACTTCAACCTTACCGGTACCCTTGCTGTCAACAACAGTGAAGTCTGCGGGTTCGCCAGCGTTACCGGTTATGGTGACCATAAACAGAGAAACCTGACGCTTGTTGCAGTAATCGTCGCTATGTGCATCCCATGTGATGGAGTGACCGTTAAGATCGAGTTCAACACCGGGCTTAATGATATGGAATATGGCTCCGTTGCCGTGACGTTCGTCATATTTACCATTTCCGTTGGAGGGCCACTTGTGTGCGTGAACGAGGTCGTAATCGGTGATAACTATATCACGATCAAGAACCACATCGTTGCCTGCGAGAAGTTCCTGCTGAACCCAATTAACGTAAGGCATAACTGTCAAAGTGCCATCAGCGTTGTTAACGACAATGTAATCATCTTCGCACTTTGCATTAATGGAATAACCATTAGTGATTATGGTCCAATTGAGAGGTTTATCAGTTACCCAACCGTATTCCTCAATGCCATCGATAAATTCAACAATATCAACATCGGAATAAAGTTCAAAGGTAGGAGCGTAGTCTCCCTCGAAAAATCTCTCGGTAGCTTCATTGCAGAGCAAATAAAACTCGATAAGCTCTTGTACATTATCTGCATCGCCGGGACAGGTGATCACAGTTTCAGAACCGAAATAATCGAATGTAATAGAAGCAACGAGTTTTGTGAAGGTATATGTGCCATCTCCATTATCAATTGCAACATAATCATCTGCAGCTTTAATTTTAGAAACATCAAAGCCATTGGAAACAACTTTCCAAGTAATATTTTCGGGAAGAGTAACTGTAGTATCGTCAGAAGGAGTATTGCCTAAAATAACATCGTCAGTTACATCACCATAAACAGTGATAACAGGTGCGTAATCATAGCCTAAAATCCATCCCATTGCATTCTGCATAAGGAAATAGTAATTCGTAAGCTCTTGTATACTGTCGACGTTTTCAACACCGGGATAATAATAAGTAATTCCCCCGGCTTCAACAGTTGCCTTAAGCACAACTACATCGTAGACATCAACACCATCTACTGTACCATAAATCGAAGATCTGGCATCTATGGGCAGATAATTGGTGTTTGCGCCCTCAGACGCGTTATTAGCAGGATTAAATCCGTAGAATCTACCGCCATTGACCAAAATCTTCGCAGAACCATCTTTGTAGTTTGCGTCGATACAGTTAAGGAGATATTCATAGCTGCCTTCATAAGGCTCTACGGAGAACTCGCCGCCATTGACGGTGAGGGTACCCTTGGTTACAGACGCAACAGTAGTAGCACCGTGATACTTACCGTTTTCTATGGTAAGGTTGCCCACAGAGGAACCGTCAGATGCGCCGAGTACGAATACGTAATCGCCGTTGGTAATAGTACCGTCGCCCTTAACGGTTACGTTTGCGCCACCCTGTACACGAATCACAGGATATACGTCAACGCCGGTAAGAGTATGACCGTTGAGGTTGACCGTCATGGGGTAGTCGATAACGATAGGTTCATCGATCTTGGCGTTGGCAAGAACCTCAAGCTCCATTTCGTAGTAATCAGCATAGAAAAGCTTACCTGTTGCTACGAGAGAAGCAGGATTGTTGCTCTCGAGAGGACCTATGTAAGAAAGCTGTTCGTGTGTTGTGGGGTCACGGAACCAGAGCTTATATACGTCATCGGTAATGGTATACGTACCGTCAGTTTCGTTATATACAACGCCGAGATCAATAACGGTCCAATCAGAAGGATCGTAGTTGAAGGTACCGCCGGAGATTTCTGCGGTGAGGCCGTTTGTAACGATAAGTCCGCCGTTGAAGGTACCGCCAGTAATCTCAAGTTCGCCGGGAGCTGCGTTAACAACGATAGTGCCGTCAACAGTCATGCCATCGCCGATGGTAGCGGGAGAACGAAGGAATACGGATGCACCGCTCCAGTCATCTTTAGAAGCAGTATTGCCGGTAATGGCGCCAGCGTTGAGAACTACGTTTGCATCTGCTGTAGCAAAACGAGATGCAATTGCACCTGCTCTGCCGCCAACGTTATTGCAGATAGAGCCGCCGTTCATTGTGAAGGTAGAGCCTTCGCGAACAACAATCATAGCGCCTGCGGTGTTGGAGCCAACGCCGAGATGCTCGTTGTTATTGATGGTGGAAACACCTTCCATAACAACATTCGCTCCGGTTGTTACACCAATAATGGTAGCACATCTTGCCATACCCTTGTTGCCGTTGATTTCGGTATCAGTAATGGTCATGGAGCCGCCGGAGAGGTCGAAGCCGCCACCGTTACGACCGCAGAACATATTACCGTTAATCTTAGAATCGACAAGTTTGGTAGTAGTATTATCTGCGTTAAGAACCATACCTGCGTTGCCGGTAATGGTAGAATTGTTTATATTAACCGTGCCGCTGGTGGACTTGATGAGAGCGAGGTCGTCGTTGTACTTCAAGTAATATCCGCCGGTTTCGGTGTTTTCAGTTTTGCCGTTACCGCTATCGGAAGCGATAGTAACATTCTTTATTTCAACGCCGTCAAGAGTAAGGTTGCCTGCGTTAACGATTACGTTAGCGTTGATAGCCTTATCTTCTTCACCAACGTCTACAAAACGAGTGTACCAGTTCTGACCGTTTTCAACGGTAGTGGTATCGTCATAGAAGGTGAAAGCGTTTTCGCCGTCGATGGTAACATTCTTGAGAGTTAAGTTAGCACCGGATGCAATATTGAAGAGAGTGCCGGTGTAGCCGTCTGCCCAAGCGATGGAACCGCCGCTGATAGTTACGTTACCGGTAATAGTAAGCACTTCGCCGAGAGTAACGTCTGCGAGAAGAGTTACCGTTGCGCCGCCTTCAACTGCGTTTGCAGCAGCGATAGCTTCGGTGAAAGAAGTAAACGCTTTAGACTGTCCAAGCACAGCAACATAAGCAGGGTTCGCATCTGCAGTGTCAGTCTTAGCATAATAAATGGGAGTTCCGTTAGATGCAACAAGTCCCGCTTCGGTATGCTCCGAAATAATGCCTTCAGAAACCTTGCCCGGACCAGTAACAGTTCCGCTGAACTCACATCCGGAAACCACCGTTACATAAGAACTGCTGGAATTCGCAATAATACCTGCAGCGTATTCAGTGCCATTAACAGTAGCGGATGAACTACAATCGTAAAGCACAAATGCGCCGCCTGCATTACCATGGCGATCTTTACCTGCAAAGCCGGAAGCAATTCTACCAGTTACAGTACCGCCTTCAACAGCACAATCAACACACTTTGCTGCTTGATTACCTGCACCAGATATTGCAACAAATCCAGCTGCAACACCTGTAGAACAAGTAACATCAACGTTGGACACTTTACAACCGTTGAATGTATCCTGTCCCCATGCATAAGCCCAAGGAGTGAATCCGCCGGCAAAGCCGCCGCCAGCTACAAGGGATCCGCCGTTAACAGAAACATTTTCAAAAACACCACCAGAAACACCTACAAAGCCACAAATACCGCCAACGCGGCTTTCGCCAGTACCTTTGGTAGTAATATTTACATTGGAAACGGAAGAATTTTTCACATAACTAAAGGCTCCGCTTCTACCATGCCAGCCCCACATACCGCCATGCCAACCAACGTTTTCATCTAATATGGTAATATTGGTTACATCGCAATTTTCGTATGTATTAAGACGTGCACCATTCGGGTTCATACCGCCAAGAAGACCGCCGCCATAGCTGGTTCCGGTAGTACCCGTAAAAGTTATAGACACATTCTTTGCATCTACATTGTCCCAAGAGAAGCCATAATCGCCCTCGCTATAGTAGTTGGTTATACCAACCACGCCACCAGCATAAGTGCCTGTAGCAGAATTAACAGTAATTCCGTCAACAGTTACATTTTTAAGAGATGCACCGCTTCTGCCCGCCAAAGCACCTCCCTGACCGGAAGTCAAAGTAAGCTTAGTGTCTACAAATGTTATATCATGGACAAAAGCATTTTTTCCGAGATCTGCAAAAAGACCAAGTCTATACTTGGAAGCAGTCACATTTGTAGAATCAACAGTAAGATTTTCGATTTTCTTACCATTGCCATCAAATTCTCCGCAGAACTGAACGGAGCCGTCCCATCCACCGATGGGAGACCATTCAATACCTGCAAGGTCAATATCTGCAACAAGTCTTACGATTTTATCCGCAAAGTTGTCGCCGGCAGTGACCGCTGCCGCGAAGGCTTGCAAAGCTTCTGCAGTGCCGATTTCAAGATCAGCAGGTGCAGGCTCATTGTTTCCTTCAGGTTCGGTTTCAGTTGTGGAGCTGCCAGAGTTACTTGTGTTTGTATTTGTGTTAGTAACAGTAACAGATCCCTCGGTTGCAAAAGCCGAAACAGGTACGACGGTAAGTACCATACACAGCGCAAGCAACCAAGCCAATGTTTTCTTGAACACTTGAATTTCCTCCTATATAGAAAATTTTATATTATAGATGCTAAATAAGTTGGAACACATTGCATCATATTATAAACAAAAAGAGCTTCTTAGCAGGATACAACGTATCCTACTGAAACAGGGGTACCCCTGTTTGGGCGGCGGAGAGAAAGAAAACAGATGGGGCAAACACACTGTTAACTTAATAATACCGACACTAATCCATATTTGTTAATATATCCTTAACTATTATAGCACCTTAAAACCGAAAATGGAAGACCTTTTATGAAAAAAGTTTAATAAATTCAATGAAATTTTCTTGTTTATTTTGGAAAAAAGGAATATTAAGACAAATAACCCCGCGAAGCCTTGCGGCTTCGTGGGGACCCCGACAAAAAACACCCGAGAGGTAATAAACCTTTCGGGTGAAGTTTTGCAACGTTATTTATCTTCTGCCGCGTTTGCCTGTGCCGCGCTTGGATTCGAAGCCGCGCTTGATATCCGCCTGCTTATCGTTGCTGACAGACTTGAAGCGTTTCATCATATTCTCGAAATCGGTATCTGCCGGAGGGACGCCCTCGTCAAACATAGGCGGAGGCGCAGTGCGTGCTCTAAAGGCGGCGCACTTCTTTATGGACAGGCCTATCTTGCCGTTATCATCAATACTGATGACCATAGCCTCGACCTCGTCGCCCACGTGGATATGATCGTTTATATCCTTTACAAAGCCTTCGGTTATTTCGGAAATATGTACCATTCCGCTCTTCCCGCCCTCAAGAGAGACGAAAGCGCCGAATTTGGTTATTCCCGTTACTTTACCTTTTACAATTTCTTCAAGAACCACTGTTGACCGCCTCTATTCCGCAATATCGTTATAAAAAATAATTTCGTTTGGCATACGGTAGCCGTGTGCACGGGCTACGCGTTCTATATAATCGTCGGATATAGGGGTGTTGAGTCGGATGGTAAGCTCGGCAATATCGTCCTCCAGCATCTGAACCTGCTCTTCACGCTCGGCCTTGAGCTGACGAAGCTCCTTAAGCTCGACCTGAAGGTTTATGACCGATATGACGAGAAAGCCGATTACGCATACGAATGCCAGCTTCATTACCAAATTAGGCCGTGTTTTCTTCGCCACTTCCGTTCCTCCCTGAGAGTTTTATCCCAAATCCCATAGCAGCCCTTCTGAGCAGCCGCTTTTTTAAAATATATCCTTTAACCGCATTAAAGGTGTTTACCGCACGCGGTGTTATATACGAGCTTATTTTTATACCGATGACAGTAAACAGTCTGCCGACGGTCGCTCTGTACAGCAAAAGGCTGACAAAGCATATTATATACGGATACAGACGTATTTTGCCGCTCCAAAAATTAAAGAGCAATACCTGCACCGATGCAAAGCAAGCAAAGGCTTGCAGCGTATCGGTGAGAAACACACCGACAACGCCAAAGGGTAAACGCACGAGCCTCAACACATCGTACACGGCGCCGAGAAGAAATCCCAGCGGCACGGAATACAATGCAAGTAAAAGCTGTGCGCGGTAATCGACTGCCATCAGCCGAAGAGACGGCGTTTCTTTTGCTTTACGCCGTTTTCAAGGTAGACAAGAGCGTCTACCCTGCCGGAAATGTCCACCTCGCCGGTTTCAAGAGAGAGGCGGCGTAACGTCAGCCCGTTTCCGCTTACGGAGAGGACGGTATCCTCACCCAAGGAAAGGCTGACCTGGGTTTCATCAAAGCTGATGATATCACAGACGGCGGTGACCAAGGTTACGTCACGCTCCGTCACGGTAACAGAATGCTTTTTTCCGTTCATTTATTTCACGCTCCATATATAACATATATGAAGGGAAAATAAAAATCATTCCGTTATTTCATACATTGAGCTTGCTTCAGCTTTAGTGGTATGCTCGTTAAGGCTGAGCACGCGGAACGACGTGGTTCTGTTGCCGAAGTAGACAGTTATAACGTCCCCCACCTTAACACTGTAGGAGGCCTTTGCGGGAGAGCCGTTAACTGCCACGTAGCTGCTGTCGCACGCTTCGTTTGCTACGGTTCTGCGTTTTATTATACGAGAAACCTTTAAAAACTTATCCAGCCGCATAAGACCTCTTACCTCATATCACGTTAATTACTTGTTGAGAAGCTCTTTAAGCTGCTTACCCGCTGTGAAGTTAACAACCTTTGCGGAAGGGATAACGATGGGCTCGTGAGACTTGGGGTTTCTGCCTACGCGCTCTACTCTTTCCTTCATCTTGAAGTTGCCGAAGCCGGCGATCTGAACCTTGCCGCCTGCTGCAAGCTCGTTTGCCATAGCTGCGAAAATTGCGTTAACTGCTACTTCAGCGTCCTTCTTCTTAATGCCTGCTGCGTTTGCAGCAACGTCTGCCAATGTGATCTTGTTCATAAAAATGAACTCCTTTCATATTTCCTTTGCTTTCGCAAGTGACAGTATATCACCATTTTTTTGTTTTTTCAATAGTTATTTTAGACTTTTTTCGAAAAAATCCGCTTTTAGTCGCGGTTTTTTATCTGCTCCCACAGAATATCCGCCTCTTCGGGCGTCATATCCGCGAGGGAGACCCCCTTTTGGTCCGCCGCCTGCTCAAGAAGCTTGAAGCGGTGCATGAATTTTTCGGTAGCGCGGGTCAGTGCTTCCTCGGGCTCAACGCCCACCTTGCGGGACACGTTGACTACGGAAAAGAGAAGATCGCCCATCTCGTCGGCAATTCTTTCCTTGTCGCCGCTGTTGCGTACCTCGTACAATTCGTTAAGCTCCTCGGTGACCTTTGCAAATGCTTCCTCGTCAGTAGGAAAATCGAAATTTGCTTTACCCGACTTTTTACCTACCTTGTTGGCGCGCATAAGAGCGGGCAGTGCGGGAGGTACGGCGTACATTTCAGCAGACAGAGTGTTGCGCTGTTTTTCGGTCTTTTTTATCTTATCCCAATTTTCCAGAACCTTTTCGGAGGTTTCCGCAGTCACGTTACCGAAAACGTGGGGATGACGGGTGACGAGCTTGCGGCAGATGCCGTCTGCAACCTCGTCCATACCGAAGCCGTTCTCTTCCCTGCAGATATCTGCGTGGAAGACTACCTGCAAAAGAAGGTCGCCCAATTCCTCCTGCATAAGGACGGGATCGTCGTTATCTATCGCCTCAACGACCTCGTAGCATTCTTCTATAAGGTCGCGTCGGATGCTT
>JAGAKP010000027.1 GCA_017625615.1 Clostridia bacterium | reverse complement strand
GTACGCACACCCATCCGATAATGGGCATAAGCGCCTGAAAAAAGGCAAAGGTGCCTGCAACACCGCACATCTTCGGCTTTTTCATGCAGGGCTCGTTAAGTCCGTTCGCAAGGGACACCGAGAATGCGTCCATCGCAAGTCCCACACCCAACAGCAGACTGTTCAATATAAGAGGCAACATTATACTCTCTCCGTAAAGCTTATATATAATAAATGTATAAAGTAAGTGCCGCGTTTATAACGCGGCACTGAAACTTTTACAAACTTTCTTATTTGCTGAGTTCAGCGAAGTACTTGATAGTACGAACCATCTGGCTGGTGTAGCTGTTCTCGTTATCGTACCAAGAAACTACCTGTACCTGATAGGTATCGTCGTCGATCTTGGAAACCATGGTCTGAGTAGCATCGAACAGAGAACCGTAGGTGATACCAACGATATCGCTGGAAACGAGCTGTTCTTCGGTGTAACCGAAGGATTCGTTGGAAGCAGCCTTCATAGCAGCGTTGATGCCTTCCTTGGTAATGTCGTTGCCCTTTACTACAGCAACGAGGATGGTGGAAGAACCGGTGGGAACGGGAACTCTCTGAGCGGAGCCGATGAGCTTGCCGTTGAGCTCGGGAATAACGAGACCGATAGCCTTAGCTGCGCCGGTGCTGTTGGGGATGATGTTTTCAGCAGCTGCACGTGCTCTGCGGAGGTCACCCTTTCTGTGAGGACCGTCAAGAACCATCTGGTCGCCGGTGTAAGCGTGTACGGTGGTCATGATACCGCTCTGGATGGGAGCGTAATCGTTAAGAGCCTTAGCCATGGGAGCAAGGCAGTTGGTGGTGCAGGAAGCAGCGGAAATTACGTTGTCTTCTGCGGTAAGAGTATTTTCGTTTACGTTGTAAACGATGGTGGGAAGATCGTTTCCTGCGGGAGCAGAGATAACTACCTTCTTAGCGCCTGCGTTAATGTGAGCAGAAGCCTTAGCCTTGCTGGTGTAGAAGCCGGTGCACTCGAGAACTACGTCAACCTTAAGCTTCTTCCAAGGACAGTTGTTAGCGTCCTTTTCAGCGTAGATCTTGATAGTCTTGCCGTCTACGGTGATGGTGCCTTCTTCATCGTTTGCGGAAACTTCGTGATTGTATCTGCCCTGTGCAGAGTCATACTTGAGAAGATGAGCAAGCATAGAGGGGCTGGTAAGGTCGTTGATAGCAACTACCTGATAACCCTTTGCGCCGAACATCTGTCTGAATGCGAGACGACCGATACGGCCGAAACCATTAATAGCAACTTTTACTGCCATTTTTGTACCTCCAAAATTTGTTTATGTGTATTAAGTATTTTTTAAACCATCCTATTTTATATCATAAATTCAAAAAATACAAGAGCTTTTTTGCATTTTTTGAGTTTTTTATAAATAGAAAACGGTTTTTTTACTGTTTTTGGCTATTTTGCTATGCCGAAAAGCCTGTAAGCGTTATCACGGCACGCATTTGACATTTCCTCAAAGGAAACCTCGTATATTTCAGCCAGCTTTTCTATGGTGTGACGCATACGGTAGCTGTCGTTTCTCTTGCCTCTTTCGGGCACGGGGGAAAGGTACGGTGAATCCGTTTCGCTCAACACGCGGTCAATGGGTACTGCCGTCACCGCGTGGCGTAGCTTTTCCGCCGTCTTGAAGGTCACCGAGCCGGAAAAGGAAATATACCAGCCCCTTTTAACGAGATGCTCCGCCATTTCATAGCTTCCCGAAAAGCTGTGAAAAACACCCTTTACCTCGGGAAAACGGTTTACCGTATCAATAACGTCGCCGTGAGCTTCTCGGTCGTGAATTATAACGGGCATATTTCTTTCCCGCGCAAATTCCATCTGCTTTTCGAATACCGCCTTCTGAACGTCGCGGGAAGAGTAATCGTAGTGATAATCCAATCCGATCTCGCCTATAGCTACTACCTTGCTTTGCCTGCACAGTCCGTCAAGCTCGTCAAGCCAATTGCCGCTTACCTCTGCGGCACTGTGAGGATGAACTCCCACAGCGGCGTAAACCTTTTCGTATCTCTGCGCGATCTCAATGGATCTCATCGAGGATTCCATATCACAGCCAACGTTGATAATACCCTCAACGCCCTGCTCGAAGAGGGAAGGGATAAGAATATCCCTGTCCTCGTCAAACCATTTATCATCGTAATGTGTGTGGGAATCAAACATTATTGTACCTTGCTTCCTACGGGTACGCTGTCGTCAATAAAGACGACCTTGACCTCATCTCCGCCGGATGCAAGTATCATACCGTTGCTTTCAACACCGCGGAGTACTGCGGGACGGAGATTGGAAACGAGAATGACCTTCTTGCCGATAAGCTCGTCGGGAGCATACCACTTTGCAATACCGGAAACCACCTGTCTTACTTCACCGATATCAACGGTAAGCTTTAACAGCTTGTCGGATTTCTCAACCTTTTCACAGGTCAGTATCTTACCGACGGTAAGCTCCACCTTTGCAAATTCTTCGATACCGATAGCTTCCTTGACTGCTGCCTTTTCGGCTTTCTTTTCCTTCTTTTCTTCAGCCTTTTTCTCTTTCTTTGCCGCCTTCTGCTCTGCTTCTATAGCAGCCATAAACTTCTTTTCGTCAATACGCTCGAAAAGCTTTGCGCCGTCAGCATTTACGGTAACGCCGTCTACCTTGTAGCAGTAGCACAGCTTGTCGTAATCGTAAGCGTCCTCGCCGTAGGAGAAAACTTCGGCAATACGCTTTGCGGTGGAAGGAATATAAGGATACAGCATAGCGGTACAGATACGGATGCTCTGTACAAGATTTGCCATAACGGTAGCAAGTCTGTCACGGCTGTTTTCGTCCTTTGCAAGTACCCAAGGAGTAGTTTCGTCAATATACTTGTTGCAAGCCTTAAAGCCGTTAAGCACAGCCTCGCAAGCGTCTGCAACCAGATATTCGTCCATTTTTGCCATAAAGGCTTCTTTTGCGTTGTTAACGGCGTTTTTAAGGGTTTCGTCAGCCTCTGCGGTCGCGCTTGTGGGAGCGGGAACCACACCGTCAAAATACTGCTTTATCATTGCAGAGGTACGGCTTACGAGGTTACCGATGATATTTGCAAGATCGGAATTGGTGCGTGCGATGAGGCTTTCGTAGGTAATACTTCCGTCGTTATAAAAGCCCATTTCGGAAAGGAGATAGTATCTTACCGCGTCAACGCCGAACTGCTCTGCCAGCTTATCGCCGTAAAGCACGTTGCCCTTGGACTTTGACATTTTGCTGTCTCCGAAGAGGAGCCAAGGATGTCCCAATACCTTCTTGGGCAGGGGAACGTCAAGCGCCATAAGGATTATAGGCCAGTAAATGGTGTGGAAGCGGACGATATCCTTACCGATAACGTGAAGATCCGCAGGCCACAGCTTTTTGTAGGATTCCTCGGGGTTTTCCGTATCGTAACCGATAGCGGTGATATAGTTGGAAAGTGCGTCTATCCAAACGTAAGAAACGTGCTTGGGGTCAAATTCAAGAGGAACGCCCCAGGTAAAGCTGCTTCTGGATACGCACAGATCCTGAAGTCCCGGCTTAAGGAAGTTGTTTACCATCTCGTTCTTGCGGGATACGGGAGTGATAAACTCGGGGTGAGCATCGTAATACTCAAGCAGTCTGTCGGCGTACTTGGAAAGACGGAGGAAGTACGCTTCTTCCTTTGCCTTTTTAACCTCTCTACCGCAATCGGGACACTTGCCGTCAACTAACTGGGAATCGGTCCAGAAGGATTCGCAGGGAGTGCAGTAATGTCCTTCGTAAGCACTCTTGTAAATGTCGCCCTGCTCGTACAGCTTGGTGTATATGTGACTTACCACCTTTTCGTGCTGTTTATCGGTGGTACGGATAAACTTATCGTATTCGCACTGGTAAAGGTCCCAAAGATCCTTTATACCTCCCGCGATCTTGTCAACGTACTCCTGAGGAGTAACGCCGCTTGCTTCCGCCTCTGCCTGTATCTTCTGACCGTGCTCGTCGGTGCCGGTAAGGAAGAATACGTCATATCCCTTTTTCTTTTTATATCTGGCAATAGCGTCCGTAAGGATTATTTCGTAAATATTGCCGATGTGAGGGAGCTTTGAGGTATAAGCTATGGCAGTTGTAATATAAAACTTTTCTTTATTGTTCATTTGTGCTTTGCCTCTCGTTCTTATTTCTTAATTTTTTAAAAAAATCCGAAAGCAGTGAAGCGCATTCTTCTTTGAGAATACCGCCCTCCGCTTCAAAATGATGGTTGAAATTATACTTGCTCAGATCAATGACGCTGTTCATCGCGCCCATCTTCGAGTCGTACGCACCGAAGTACACCTTTTTTATACGTGCGTTTGCCACCGCACCTGCGCACATGGGACAAGGCTCAAGGGTAACGTATAATTCGCATTCCTCCAGCCGCCATGAGCCAAGCTTTCTGCAGGCTCTGTCAATGGCTATAAGCTCGGCGTGCATCAGCGCGTTTTTCTTTTCCTCGCGCTTGTTGTATCCGGTTGAAATTACCTTGCCGTCCTTTACGATAACGGCACCCACCGGCACCTCACCGCGCAAGGCGGCCTTTTGCGCGCATTTTATTGCGCGGCGCATAAATTTAATATCCATTTATACACCCGCACTGCCTGCGCCCGTAAAAAGGTTTCCGATGATCAGTAACACAACTACAAGCACGTACAGAATTACGAAAACGTAGGTCCAGAAGTTGGTAAGCACCGCTCGCAAGGGCGAAAAACCGCTGCCCGTAAGCATGCTTTCCTTTTCTTCCTTTATCGCCATAGGGAATCTGCCGGGAAGCTTTATATACTTGATGAGATAAACTATCGAATATGCCATCGAAGCATACACTACCGCACTGACGCACATAGGCACCAGCATATTGCCTTTTTCTATCATTTCCACGGAATATGACGCCAGCACCGCAAATGCGTTGTTGAAAAAGTGTAACAGCACGCAGGTCCAGAGAGAACCGGTTGCAACGTAAACACCGCCCAACAGCAGACCGAACAAGGTGGCGAACATACTCTGGAGGGGATAGATATGTGCCATACCGAAGAGGATCGCAGATAAAATAACGGCAAATCTCGTTCCCAAGGGCTTAAGAGCGCCGAAGGTGATTCCTCGGAAAACAAGCTCCTCGAATATAGCGGGCAATACAGCTACCTGGACGAAATACAGCGCTATATCTATTCCGCTTTCGTAAAGTGTTTCGTCAGAGGGAAACAGATCGGAATACCATGGTGTCAGAATCGAAAGAACGTAATTGAAGATCAGACATATACCGAATGCGAACAGTATAAATCCAACGGGGTTGCGGGGCATCCTCGCCTTTAGGGGGAACGCCTTTTTAAATCCCGTCCTGCTGACGATCATTACCAAAAGGTAGGGAACCACTATTGATATAACGTAGTACACCATATTGAACAGCAGCTCGTATGTGGTCTCCGCCATCAGATCTTCCGTAAAGGGAAGCAGCGCGTCGTATGCGTACTGGATCACCGGAGAGGCGAAGGCGCGTATGAACATAGAAAGGCAAGAGCAGAAAAGCAGTATACCTATACGCATTTTTCCCTTTTTATATATTTTTTTGTTATCCTTGTAGATATTTTGAGTAATTTCTGTGTAAGTCATAATGCACCGATTAAATTTACGTAAATATATTCACAGTAATTTTACCATATATTTTTCTTATTTTCAATACTCAAAAAGAAATTCTCCCGTTTTATCGGGAGAATAATAGCTTTTTTATCAGTCGGGCTGCTGTCCTTCGTGAGGCGTCCACTTGCATTCGGTTATTTCCATATCGGTGAAGGTGGCTTTAAAGGAAGATTCCTCGGGACTGCAAGCGTAAATTCCAAATCGTATCGTGCCTTGCGCTTCAAAAATATGGCATATTCGCATCTGCTTGAAGTTTATTCCATCAAAGGAATTTTCAATGCAAAAATCGTCGTTTCTTCTGCTTAATCTGAACCATATTGATTTTACGGCGTCGTCAATATCCACCGTAGCCCAATCGGAATATCCGTGGTTGGTGACCACGCTTCCCAGCCTTTGTATCACGCCGTTTTCGTATTCGACGGAAGCCTTCAGCCAGTTTTCGCTGTCAAGATACATAACTATTCCGCTCTGGTCAAATCTCACCTTTGAATCAAAATCCGTTTTAACGGTAAAGGAAAAGAATTTTTCTTCCGTTTCCGTCTGCAAAAGGGGAGCGTTATCGTTTCGGAAAAGATAATACGTCCTTTGCCACAGATCAGTGTGCGGCTCGGTAACGATCTCAATTTTATCATCGTTGACCGTATATTCCTTCGGCGGTCTCGTCCATTTCATTTCTTTTGCGTTTATTTTCATTTTTGCTGCCTTTCCGAAAATCATTTAATCGTAGTCGGGCACGCATCTGAGCGCGATATACTCCATTGAATAGGTATCACGGCAAAATACAGTCAGTGCATATTTTTCATTTAAAAGCCAAGCTGTATCAGCCTTTTTAGACCTTTCAATTCTTGCAACCGCGTAGGTGAATTCAGCCCCCGTCATATCCGTAACGGTAATGATCGCGCCCGTATCGATCTCGTCGCAAAAGCCAAACTGACACTTGCTGTCCGTACCGCCGATAACCAGCGTGTTGTCGTAAGCACTGCCGTAAAAACGTGCGGGGGATTTATTCAGCTTATCGCTCCATTCATCGGAGACTGGAAGCGTTATCCCGTAAGCGGGTATATCGATCATCGCCGAAAAAT
This sequence comes from Clostridia bacterium, assembly GCA_017625615.1. Classification (GTDB taxonomy): domain Bacteria; phylum Bacillota; class Clostridia; order Oscillospirales; family CAG-382; genus SFLA01. The sequence goes on along the minus strand of JAGAKP010000027.1, from coordinate 3,543 downwards.
CCTTTTTACCGATCTCAAGCACAGGCATATTCACGTCGGGATAAGAAAAAGGTATTCCCTTGTATCTGTCGGGTAAAAGGGCTTCTATTTCCGTTACCGTTTTTTCGCAGTATTTCGCTCCCGACCACTCACGTATCTGAAGAGAAAGAAGTAAAGCACAGCTTAATATTATAAGCGAAAGACCTGAAACAAGGCAAATCAAAAATATTTTTTTCTTCATGCCCGTCTCCTGCCGTATACGCCGATGACAAGAAGCATTATTCCCGAAAAGCACATTATCATTACCCACAAAAGGGGAGAAAAGGTATCGCCCGTCTGAGGCAGATCTGGATTGTCGGGATCGCCTGCGTGGTTGTTAATGATGGTAAAGCTTCCGCCGTTTTGCTGTATGCTTACGGTGTAAAATTCATTTACGTCCCGCTCTGCAACGGTCCATATGCCGTTGTCATCCTCGGAAACGTACCATACGTAAGACCAATTATTTTCTCCGTTGAGGACTTGGGATTCCCATAATTGTCCGTCCTTGTAAATATCAACGGTTATCTCCTCGGGGCGGTCAGTAGCGTGTCCCGAATCCTGCCAAAGCTTCGTAACTCTGTATTCGGTTTTCGGCACGCAGCTCAGGCACTTCGGCACAGCCTCCACGGAATAATCGTAACTACCATCCTCCGTAGGCGTGGGAAGGTATACCATAAATCTGTTGAACACGTAGGTTCCGCTGTTGTTTTCAGCCGTTACCTCACGCACGAGATACAGACCCGTTTCAAGCCCCGTAAAACGAGAAACTCCCGTTTCATCGGTAATTTCTTCTCTGTAGGGCTCTACTCCGTCCGCAACGATATAGGAGCATAGGGTAGTGGCAATATTGGTCCATTGCTCCTGCGCAGTTACGTCGTGTATATTTATCGGATAACCGTTGTAAGGCTCCGTAAGCTCAAAGGTTCCGTCGGGAAACGCCTCAGCTACGCGGAATATCTGTATCTTAAGGTCGGGAAACACATTTCCGTCCTTTTGATATATCACCGTCAGCTCCGCTTCCGCCTTCGTGTCGAGAAGGGGAGCTGCACCTGCACATAAGGGACACAGCAACGTTACGCACGCAACCGCTATGCATATTAACTTAATAATTCTTTTTCTCATATGTCCTCTTCTCCCAAGGATTCTTTCTTTACGGGCGCAAACATAACGTAAATAAGCAATACGAATATTATTGGAAGTGCAACTATAGGAGTAACTATAAGAGGCTCGATACGGTACGCCTCGTTACCTATATATATGTTACGCATCTGTGTCTCGTCTATCTGGTGTCCTCTGACGAGCAAACGCTGGGTGTTTATGCCGTAGGGAGTACACGTAAGCAGGGTGCAGTAATCCTTACCCTCCTCAATCTGCAAAAGACTTGGATCGTCAGGCTCAACGATGCGTATCTGATCCACCTCGTAGGTAAAGGTACGGTCAAGAATGGTGAAATAAAATACGTCTCCTATCTCCATTCTGTCAAGATGTGTAAAAAGCACAGCCGTAGGCAAGCCTCTGTGCGCCGATACCACACAGTGAGTGCTTTCTCCGCCAACGGGCAGACTGGTTCCCTCGAGATGACCTACCGCAACGCTCAAAACACCCTCGGAGGTGCCGTGGTAAAGGGGAAGCTCCTGACTTATCTTAGGTACCGTGATATATCCCATCATTCCCGTGCCGCTTATATTAAGAATGCTGTGATAATCCTTTATTTTGTTGTACTCGGTAAAGGGATTGTTAAGCTTTGCAAGAGACTTGTTATAATTGTCCGCCGCCTCAAATATGGCGGTATAATCCTCAGGCTTGTACTGGGAAAGCATAGATTCGTAATCAACTATAGCCTCACTCTGTGTTTTCGAGTTCCAGTAACTGCTTATGGACGGATATAACAGCACGGACAGACCTACGAAAAACGTAATTAATAAAAATATGGTCGTTTTCTTGCCTTTCATAAGTCTCTCCCCGTTGTTATAAGGTTTTTACCGGGGAAGGCAAGAAGCCTTCCCCGGATATTGATTTTAATAAAACCGTAATTAGTCTGCGATCTTGGACATTCTCTTCTTGGTTACGAGAACAACGCCGGTAATGAGAACTACAGCGCTGCCGAGAACGGTAAAGATAACGGTGCCGGTGCCGCCGGTTTCGGGAAGCATGGAGCCGGTCTTGTTTACTACGTGAACGCCGGAGCCGGTGGAGTAGATCTCACCGTTGAAGGTAGCGTCAAGGTTACTGTCAGAAATGATAAATTTCTGACGAGCGGTAAGCTTGTTGTAGCCGTCGGGAGCCTCGGTCTCTTCGAGATAATAAGTGCCGTTGTCGAATCCTACTACGCGTACCTTACCGTCCTTCACAACGATAGAAACGCCGGTTTCGTCGGCTCTTGCGCGGCGGTAGGTAACACCGTCGTCCATAAGAACTACCTTAACCTCGTTGCCGCCGTCAGCAGCGTCGTAAATCTTGAACTGTGCGCCGTCGATAAGGGTGTTCTGGGAGTTGGTCTTTACAATGTCTACACCGTAAGTGTAAGTGGTAACGGAATCTTCGTTGGATTCGTTGCCTTCACCAAAGGTGAGCCAAGCGGTGTTTACGTTGCCTGTGCCTGCGATAACAGCGTTACGGTTGAGCATTGCTTCGTAGGAAACGATGATCTTATCGTTGGTTTCGAGTTTGTCGCAGAATTCGGCGGAGAAGTGTACCTCAAAGTCACAGCCGTCATCAACGTCTTCATCGGTCTTAACGGTGTAATCATCGGAGTCGAGAGTTTCGGTTACGCTGCCGGGAACAACGTGCTCGATCTTGGTAACTGCCTTATAAGTAATACCGTTATCCATCGTATCGTGGAGAACGTAGTTCTGAGCACCTGCGTGTACGTTAATGGTAACGCGGTATTCAACGGTCTGTCCGATATCTGCAGTGTTGTGCGCGCCCCACTGCTCGGTGGAGTCTTCCTTAACCTGCTTGTCAATGGTGGGGATACCGTTCTTTGCGTTGATGGATGCATCGGGGTTGGTGGTGGTCAGACCGCAGAGAGCACCAACGGTGGAGTCGACAAGGTAGTAGCCGAGCTCGAGGCCGGTAAACTTTCCGGAGGTGCCGGTTATAACGAAATCGCCGGTGTTTTCGGAAGATTTAACGGGATCGATGCCGTTTGTCTGCGCGTATGCGAGAGCGAGCTTTGCGAATGCAGCCTTGGTATCGTCGTCTTCAGCTGCAGTCCAGGTTACGTAACCGTCATCAGCGGTGGTCATATAAGCTTTTGCGTCATCGGTAGCAAAGAAAGCTGTCCAAGCGGCATTTGCCTTGTAGGAGTATGCGCCTGCAGCAACGTCATAGCTTTCGAGGTCCAACAGTCTGTAGATCTCGTAGGTGTTGTCTTCGCTGATACCGTTGATGGTAATAGAACCGGTTTCACCGTCAGCCAGAGCTGTGAGGGAGAGGGATGCGATCAAAAGGAGTGCGAGGATAAAGGGGATGATTCTTTTCATTTTTTTGTTTCCTGTCGTTTTTTTCATTTTTTTATTTTTT
>JAGAKP010000026.1 GCA_017625615.1 Clostridia bacterium | reverse complement strand
GTCGAAGCGTGTCCGCACCAAGCCTTAAAAATCAAGTTCGGTTTGCCGTTAAAGGTATATTTACGCAAGAAAAAATCAAATAAAATTATCATTTATGTTTGAATGATATGTTTCCGAAAACGGCTAAAAAATCAGGGACAAATGTTACTTTTGACCTATGGTTTGAGGACTTTTTGGCTTTACAACCCCCGTTTTTGACCGATTTTTATACCTTTTGGTCTTATGACCCACGTGGAAAGTGTCGTGTGTCTCGAAAGGAGATAATTTGTGTTAGCAAAGGCAATTTATTTAGGCTACTATCCGCTTGGCGGAGATTTAGAAATTGATGGTGTGAAAATCATGCAGTTTAAATGGAATTGTTTGCGCCGTCCAACCATCTTATCTTTTGGGAAAACAATCCAAGGCGCAAGCCCTACATCTTCGTATGTTTTCGCTGTGACAGAAAAAGAAAAAACTGTTTTCTTTTTGGCAAATGAATGTGGTATAGGCAAGTATCATATTTGGTCTTTTTCTGATAAAGTTGTGAAAAAAATCCGTGAACACAAAAAACTGCGAATCGAAAAGTGAGACTTTAAGGTATTACACCCCCCGTTTTTCGAGCATTTTAAGACCTTTTGGAGTCTTGCCCCACGTGGAAAGTGTTGTTTGTCTCTGCAAACAATAGTTTCAACAACTAAGTTTGCCCTTGCTGGCAAGTGAAAAGGAGAAAAAATATGATTCTTTATCGACCCGTTGGCGAAAAGGAAAAAGAGCTTATTGAGCAAAGCGGATACACAAGGTTCCCGCCAAGACTTGATTGGCAGCCCATATTCTATCCCGTATTGAACGAGAAATACGCCGAGGAGATTGCGGGAAAATGGAACACGAAGGACTCAGGCTCCGGATATATAGGATACGTAACGAGGTTTGAGGTTGAAGATAATTACGTTTCAGCCTTTGAGGTACAAACCGTAGGCAGAGCTTACCATCAAGAGCTTTGGATACCCGCGGAGGAACTTGAAAATTTCAACAAGCATATTATCGGAAAAATTGAAATAATCAAGGTGATCTCGTAATCAGAAGGGTGTCTTTCACACGTCGGCGAAAAAGAGCAAAAACCGATTTTGCGCCCTGCAGGGCGCAAGTGAAAAGGAGAAAAAATGCGCTATTTTAAATACAAAAACCTGCAGGGCTTTGAAAAAAACGCACGCAAGGAATATTTAAAGTCGCTTTCCAAAAAAGAAAAGCGTATTGAAAAATGGAATACCTTTGTTTCCTATTGTTCCATAATAGCTTTGCTTGTAGTGGGATTGGGGTTAAGCGCGGTATCGATCTGCGCGCTGACACGTATCCCCTTCCCGGAAAACGTATTTTTATATATCGCCGCCCTTATAGGCACGGCGCTTCTGGGGCTGGGCGCAGTTTTGCTGAGCTTTATTATCGCTGCCTTGGTTTGTTTGCTGATAGAAAAAGCCTCCGTAAAGGGCGCACACGCACAGCGGAAGGAAGCCTTGAACCGCGCAACCGCCGTGTTGCGCGAATATTACGGGCTTGGGGACGATTACATAGTTACCAAGTGCTACGATGCAAGCAATGATTTTAAAAACCGCGACGTTTGCATTTTCTTTGCGGAGGGCGAACTGCGTATAACCGTCAATATAGTACACGGTTTTTCCCATATTTCGAGAGATTTGGGCTGTTATTGCTTTAATCCCGAGGAAATAACGGTTTCCGCTACCCAAGAAAACGGAATAATAATGTCCGTACTCACCTGCGGAGACACCTTTTTCCGATTGGGAAAAAGAGCAAAGGGATATATTCAAAAGCACGGAAAGGATAATGAAAAATGAAATACGACCACCTTTTTAACAGCAAAACCACGCTTTACGAAAAGAAATACGATATAGACCAAGAAATAACTGTTTTGTTTGAAAAAGAAAACGTTATTTTGCGGGCGGACGCGCAGGGAAACGCCGTGTTTTTTGATACCGACGGAAACGAAATACAAAGCGGTAAGGCACAAAGCGACAAAAGCTTTGGGTTTATTTTCTGTATTGTAAACAAAAAGGGAATAACGGTGCGGTTTCCCGTGACCGAAACCATCGACCACTACCCCAACTGCGACGGCGAATACGACAGATACAGCGAAAGAATCGTTGATAATATAACGATAACCTGCCCCATAAAATAAGGAAACACGAAAATGGAAAAGATACTTTTTATAGGAAACAGCTACACATATTTTTACGATATGCCCGAAATATTCCGCGCTTTGGCAACCGAAAACGGATATGACGTGCAGGTGGACGCGGTGACCAAGGGCGGAAGAAAGCTGTATGAAAACCTCATTGACGGGGACGAAAAAAAGGAAGCCATAAACGCTCTTTGCAGCGAAAACAAATACGATATCCTCTTTTTGCAGGAGCAAAGCTACCTCGCTATCGTGGACTATCCCCTTTTTGAAAGGGGAATAAAGGGGCTTATACAAGAGGTAAAGCCCCAAAAAACCATACTTTATTCCACTTGGGGAAGAAAAGAGGGCTGTCCCCTGCTGGACGATCTTGCCATGTCCTCCGAGGAAATGACGGACGGTCTTTCACAAGCGTATATCAAGGCGGCTTCTTCCTCGGGCGCGGAAATATCCCCCGTGGGAAAATGCTTTTGCCAAATAAACCGTGCTTTTCCCGAAATCGAGCTGTACGATCCCGACCTTTCACACCCTTCGTATCCGGGAAGCTGTGTTGCGGCGGTATGCCACTACAGAGCAGTGTTTGGAAAAATGCCCGAAAAGCACGCTTCCCTCAAAGCAGAAAAAGCAGATATACAAAAAATATTTTCCGTAATCGAGAAGGTATAAAAAAATGAGCGCAAACAAAAAAGCAGATATAAAGCGGATATTTATTGATATTCTCTGCGTTATCTTCGCAGGGGCGGTGGTTGGAACGGCATACCACTTTTTCCAGAACAGCAACGGCTTCGCCCCCGGAGGCGTGGGCGGTCTTGCAACTATGACCTACCATTTTCTCGGAGATAAAATAAGCTGGTCGGTGCTGATGCTGCTGTTCAACCTGCCCATATTTATTCTGGTAAGCGTTATAATTGATAAAAAGCTGGGTCTTATGCTCAGCCTGTATATGCTGGTGCAGTCCTCAATGCCCCAAATACTTTCACTTTTAGGGGCTTCCCCCTATTGCCTTGCCAATAACGGAGAGGATTTTAATATCATCTTCGCCTGCATAGCGACGGGCGTTATTTCGGGCTTTGGATTTTCTATGATGCTCCGCCGTTTCGGCGCAAGCGGCGGCACCTACGGCATCTCCGCACTGCTTAAGCACGCAAATCCTGAAATGAATATTGCCTACGTTTCCTTTATTATGGATTCTTCGGTGGTGGCGATATCCTTTTTCGTGTACGGAATGAAGGTCACCCCCGTTATATGTACACTGCTTAACCTTTTTATCGCCAATATTCTCGTCGACCGCGGACTCAGCGGTATTAAAAACGGATACAGATTTGAAATTATAACCTCGCGCCCCGACGAAATTGCGGATATGCTGATGACACGGCTGAAGCGCGGCGTTACCGAAATAAAGGTACACGGTATGTATTCGGATACGGATAAATACTTGCTGGTGTGCATCATAAACAAGCGCCAGCTGGGTGAAATGATGCGGATAATCAAAAGCTGTCCCGATACCTTCGCAAGCTTTTCAAAGGTAAACGAGGTGTTCGGAAACTTCAAACGGAACGTATAAAGGAGAAACGAAATGCAATCTCTGAAATATTTATATAGAATCGGAAACGGTCCCTCCTCGTCCCACACTATGGGACCTATTGCGGCGGCGAAAAGATTTATTGAAGAAAACCCCCAATGCGACGGATACTCGGCGGTATTGTACGGCTCTCTTGCCAAGACCGGCGAGGGACATATGACCGACGCGGCGTTAAAGCAGGTTTTGGGTGAAGGCTGCGAAATTGTTTTTGATTGCGACACCTCCACCGATTACCACCCCAACACCATGGATATTATCGCCTTGAAGGACGGAAAAGAAATTGCGCGCAAGCGGTTTTACAGCGTCGGTGGCGGCGAGGTGATCGCCGAGGGGGAAGAATTAAGCGAGCACGCCGAGGTCTACAAGAAAAACTCCTTTACCGAAATATCCGAATACTGCCGCGAAAGGGATATCCGTCTGTGGCAGTACGCCGAGGAATGTGAAGGAACAGAGATATGGGAATATCTTGCCGAGGTCTGGGAGGTAATGCAAAGCGCGATAAAGCGCGGTATTGCCGCCGAGGGCGTGCTTCACGGCGGACTTGGCTTACAGAGAAAGGCGAGATACCTTTTCAGACAAAAGCATATTGACGAAAGCGAAGAAACCAAGACCAACCGACTTATCTGCGCATACGCATACGCGGTAAGCGAGGAAAACGCGGCAGGCGGTACGATAGTTACCGCGCCCACCTGCGGCGCTTGCGGAGTTTTGCCCGCGGTGCTTAAATATCTGCAGGTAAAGCGGAATTTTACGGATACTCAGATAATACGCGCACTTGCCACCGCAAGCATAGTGGGCAACCTTATAAAGACCAACGCATCCATAAGCGGTGCGGAATGCGGATGTCAGGCGGAGATAGGCACTGCCTGCGCAATGGCGGCTGCCGCGGCGGCGGAATTGTATGAATTGGATCTTGACCAGATAGAATACGCGGCGGAAATGTCTATCGAGCATCACTTGGGGCTGACCTGCGACCCTATCGGCGGTCTTGTGCAGATCCCCTGCATAGAGCGTAACGCCATTGCGGCGATGCGCGCGCTGAATGCAGTTAACCTTGCGGATTTTCTTGCGGATTCAAGAAAAATAAGCTTTGATATGATAGTAGACACGATGTACGAAACGGGAAAGGACTTAAAGGTTATTTACCGCGAAACCGCAGAGGGCGGTATGGCAAAGCTTTTTAAGGAGTAAAAAAGGTATGAGCAACACCGAAAAATTACACTGTCCCGTACAGAAAAAGTGCGGAGGATGTCAGACCCTTAACCTTTCATATAAGCAGCAGTTAAGCAAAAAAATGGCAGACGTTATCGCTTTGATGGGAAAATTCTGCCACGTGGACGAAATTCACGGTATGTCCGACCCCACCCATTACCGCAACAAGGTCCAATCTGCATTCGGATTTGTAAACGGGAAGCAGATAAACGGTATGTATCAGTCCTCATCCCACAAAATAGTGCAGACGGACGCCTGCTTACTTGAGGACGAGATTTGCGGCGAGGTGGTACGTACTGTCGCAAAAATAGTAAAACAGCAGAAAATAAGCATATACGACCCGAGAACGGGCAGAGGAACCCTGCGCCACCTTCTGGTGCGCCGCGGAAAGCAGACGGGCGAAATAATGGTGGTGCCCGTTACGAGCACACCTCTGTTCCCTCAGGCAAAAAGATTTACCGAAGCGCTTTTAAAGGAGCGCCCCGACGTGACCACGGTGGTGCAGTGCATAAACGATACGAGCATTTTTCTGTGGATGGGCGAACGGGAAAAGGTCCTTTACGGAAAAGGATACATAGAGGATATCCTGTGCGGAAAGCGGTTCAGAATATCGCCCAAATCCTTTTACCAGATAAACCCCGTACAGACCGAGTTTTTGTATTCGAAGGCTATAGAATTTGCGTCCCCCTCCCCCGATACGGTGCTTCTTGACGCCTACTGCGGTATCGGCACCATGGGTATTATCGCGGCGGACAAGGCGAAAACGGTCATCGGAGTGGAGTCCAACCGCGAGGCGGTCAAGGACGCCACCGTAAACGCAAAGATAAACGGAATTAAAAACATACGCTTTTACTGCGAGGACGCGGGAGAAATGATGAAAAAGATGGCGTACGGAAACGAGCGTATCGATACCGTCATAACCGACCCGCCCCGCGCAGGCTGTTCGAGAGAGTTTCTGGATTCCTGCATAACCCTCGCGCCTCCGCGTATAGTATACGTTTCCTGCAACCCCGAAACCTTAGCGCGTGACTGCGCGTATCTCACCAAGCATGGCTACAAGGTGAAAAAGGTTATACCCGTGGATATGTTCCCCCACACCGCCCACTGCGAGTGCGTATGTCTGATAGAAAAAAATAAATAGATATCACGCGCACATAGTGCGCATATCACGCTTGCGAAGCAAGCATATCATGAAAGCCGTAGGCTTTCTATATCACGCGTGACGAAGTCGCGCTATATCACGGACGGCAACGCCGTCCATATCACTCCGACGGAGTCGGACAAGAAAGGACAACTCTTATGGCTAAAACCTCCCACGACCTTGCTATTGAATTTGCCGTTGATATAACCAAGCTTTGCGAGAACATACACGGATACGGAATATATACAAAGCAGCTTATGCGTTCTGCAACGTCTGTAAGCGCAAATATTGCTGAAGCAAAATACGCAGAAAGCAACTACGATTTCGTACATAAGCTTGAAATAGCGCAAAAGGAAGCGGGCGAAGCAGAAAATTGGCTGATCGTTATGTTCAAAAGCGGAGTGATCGATGAAACAACATTCAAATCTCTGCGCAATAAGTGTGGAAAAATCAAAAGAATGTTAGGCTCATCCGTTACGACGGTTAAAAAAAGAATTGCGAGCGGTCAAAATTGACAGCGTGCAAAAAGCATTTTAAGTTATTAAACAAAAGGGCGTTAAAACGCCGTGATATAGAATTCCTTGCGGAATTCGTGATATAACGCCTTACGGCGCGTGATATTAAACGCTTCGCGTTCGTGATGTGGAGTTGCAAGCAACTCCGTGATATGTCGCGTACCGCGACGTGTCTCTTGTAACCCAACAATAAGGAGAATCAAAAAATGAAATTCAAAAAATATATTTCCTTATTTCTTATTGCCGTTATGATAACGGCTCCCCTTTCCAATTTTGCCGTTTCTGCCGAGGGAGGACCGGTTTTCCTCGATCTGTGCGGTAACGCCGTTGACTGTTATTACGACAGCGCCTTGGGTGCGGTTACGATCTCCGGCGTTGGTCCTATGGACAACTACATAGACGGCGCTTCCGCAGTTGCACCGTGGGAATACAACTCCAGAAAGGTAAACACCGTGGTAATAGAGGACGGCGTAACCACCATAGGAAGCTACGCCTTTACCGACCACAGAATGGAATCCTTTACCATTGCCGATACGGTTACGGAGATCGGCGAATGCGCCTTTGTGAGCTGTACGATTTTATCCGAGCTGGTTATACCTAAAAACCTTACCCGTATTGCTGAAACGGCTTTTGAGACTCTTACAACAGCGGGCTACAGAGTAGACCCCGAAAACCCCAATTACTCCTCCGACGAGCACGGCGTGCTCTTTAACAAGGATAAGACTCTGCTTATACGTGCGCCTTACACACTTTCGGGCGAATATACCGTTCCCGACACCGTTACGAGAATTGCTGGTTGCGCCTTTGCAGGTACCAACATCACTATGATATCACTGCCCGAATCACTGCAGATAATAGGAAGCGGCGTATTCGTCGGATGCAGCAGTCTGATATTGACACCCTACAAATCCGCTCTTTACGCAGGAAGCAGTGAAAATCCTTATGAAATTCTTTGCTCGGTAGAAAATACCGAGATTACCGAATGCGATATTCACAAGGACACAAAATTTATTTATGACGAAGCCTTCAGAGGCTGCAACGCCCTTACCGAAATAACCGTTCCCGAGGGTGTGACCCATATCGGCGACTACGCCTTTTTTGATTGCTATATGGCAAAATCCCTTTCCCTGCCCGACAGCTTAAAGCAAATTGGTAAATACACCTTTAATTTTTGCCACGGAATTAAAGAATTGACCGTTCCCGAGGGAGTTATTTCCATAGGCGACGGTGCATTTTACAGAATAGGCGAGCTTGAAAAGCTGACACTGCCTCAATCACTTGAAATACTCGGCACCGAGCTTGCCGTTGATTGCGATTACCTTTCATATAACGAAAAGGACGGCGTAAATTATCTTGGAAACGCCGAAAACCCCTATCTTATTCTGGTTTCTGCATCTGACAGCGGTATAACCGAGCATACCATTCCCGACAGCACAAGGTTTATTGCGGACAAAGCCCTTTCGGAATGCGGGTCCCTTACGAAAATAGTCATCGGTGACGGAGTGACCGAAATCGGCGCGGAAGCCTTTTCCGGCTGTGCTTCCCTTTCCGAGGTGGTCTTCGGCAAGAGCGTAAAGCGCATTTCATACGGTGCGTTCCAATATTGCAATAACATCGGTGAAATAAACCTGCCCGATTCGGTGACTTATATCGGTCACTTGGCGTTTACAAGTAAAGCAGTTACCTCCGTTTTTATTCCCGAAAGCGTATCTTATTTATCTACCAATGCGTTTGAATGTACGGCGCTTGAAGGTATTCAAATAGACAGTGCTAACCCCTACTACAGCAGTGACGACCGCGGCGTCGTCTTTAACAAGGATAAGACCCGCCTTTTGTTTGCACCCAAAGCTATTTCGGGCACCTATTCCGTTCCCGATACCGTAAAGGAAATAGGCGACAGCGCATTCAGCGATTGTCTGAACCTGACCGAAGTGGTTATCCCCCAATCCACCACCCTTATGGGACAATACGCATTTTTCGGATGCAAAGGGCTTAAGAGCGTACAGCTCGGCGGTGTGCTGAGTGTTGCCAAGCAGGCGTTTCACGGTTGCTCCGCATTGACGGAGATAACCTTGCCCGACGGTCTTCTGAACCTGCGGTTTTCGTCTTTCTATTACTGCACTTCCCTTTCCGCAGTGGTAGTTCCCGAAAGTCTCCGTTATATTGAAGGTATGGCATTTGATAATTGCGTGCTGTGGCACGTCCTCTATAAGGGCACGCAAGAACAGTGGGAAGACATAACCACCTTCCACGCACACACCCCTCTCGAAAACGCCACCGTTCACTACGGTGCCAAGGGCGACGAGATAATGGATGTGGAAAACAAGCTGTGTGCAATTTGCTGTACTCACAGCTATGATGGAAGCGAAACCTTTGCGGCAAACTGCGGTAACGAGGGCTACACCCTTTACACCTGCACGATTTGCGGATACAGCCACAAGGAAAATATAGTTCCCGCCACGGGACTGCACACCTACGACGATGATAAGGACCCCGATTGCAACGTATGCGGCGCAGTACGTGAGATAGCGACGGAAAGCAATCTCGGTCTTGTGATCGGGCTGATAATCACCGCCGTCGTGCTTATCGCGTCAGGAGTGATCGTCGCCGTAATAGTGATAAAAAAGAAAAAGAAATAAAGTCACTGCAAGCGAAAAGCGATCAACTTCACTTTGCGAGTGAAACGAGCAAAACTTCACTGTGAGCGAAAAGCGAGCAACTTCACTCATTTACGAAGGAAAAAATGTTGTTGTAGGCATAAAGTTTTCCAGCGTTTTGTTCAATTATACGAAAAGGTGAAGTTCGCCTTGCGGCGAGTGAAGTTTGCACCTTGCGGTGCAAGTGAAGTTGCCTTTGGCAGTGAAGTTTGCGCTGAAAGCGCAAGTGAAACGAGCATAATTTCACCTATTTACGGAGGAAAAAATGAAAGACTCTGAATTACGCACAAGAGCAACAAACTTTGCATTAAGAGTAATAGCGGTATGCAATGAAATCGACACTCGTAAAGGAAGAGGAGTGCTTGTCAACCAGATCGTGAGGGGCGCAACCTCGATAGGAGCGAATATTCACGAAGCAAATTATGCTGCGAGCAGAGCAGATTTTATTAATAAATTCCATATTGCCGCAAAGGAATGTGTTGAAGTCGAATACTGGATCGAAATGTTAACAGGATGTAATGCGATCACTGAAGATATCTCCCGCGAGCTTTTACAGGAATGCGGAGTAATACACAGGATGTTAGCCAAATCTCTCAACACCGCAAAGGGGAAGAGTGATAACCAGACTCATTAAAAGCTCGGTCTTGGCAACGATTAAGTTTACAAAAAAAGGTGAAGTTCGCCCTTGCGGGCGAGTGAAGTTTGCACCGTGCGGCGCAAGTGAAGTTGCGTTTGGCAGTGAAGTTTGCGCCTTGCGGTGCAAGTGAAAAGTAAAAACCGCTGTCCGTTTTTTCGGACAGCGGTTTAATATTGCTTTTTATTCTTCTACGGTGTAGACGGTGATGAGGTTGTTTTCCTTATCGTAGGAAACGCGGATATTGTTATTATAAACGGTGCGGGTATTTATATTTGAAGCATCGTAATTATCCACCATACCCTGAGAAAGCATATCCACCAGCTCGTAGTTGGGTGCGCCGTGGGAGGTGATGGCAAAGCCGCCCTCGGGAATGGAGATCTCGTACAGAGTATATCCGAAGCCGCCCGAAGCCCAGTCGTTTGCAAAGCCGTCAAGAACGGTTATAGCGGGATTTTTGCGGTAATCGTCGGAATATATCATATGAGTATAGTATCCGCCGCCGTCAGGTCCGCCGTAGCCGCTTAAGGGCCAAAGCACTGCGTAGGCAATTCTGCCCTCGCCGTCGATGACGATATAATATCTCCAGCCGTGACCGATCCAATCTCCCTCGCCCTTGGAAGCGTCGGTAATGAATTTGAGCTTGGTGCCCGCCTCCGTCCATACCGCAACGGCATCGCCGCCTGCGTCCTTGTTGACGGCGTTCACCTTAACGCCTTTGGGCGCGTTGGGGTCTACCTCAATTTCCTGAATGGTAACGGAAAGGGTTTTTGCTTCGGGATCATAGGTAAAGGTGCAGTTACGGGAGGTAACGCTATCGAAAACAAGAGTCTTTTTATCGGGACAATAGAAGCCGCCCTTCCACTGCGCTTCGGAGGACATTCTTATTTCGCCCTTAAATTCGGTGTTTTCGGAGGTAAGTCGTACGCCGTTATAGGCAAAGACGAGCTCGTTTCCGTAATTGAGGTTATTGGAGAAGGAATAAGTTCCCGCCTCCTCGTCGTAGGTTGCCGCTCCGTCAAAGGTGCCGCAATAGGTAAGTCCCAATTCACTGCCGTCCTCGGTACAGCAATCGGTGGTGAAGCCGAAGTCCTTATCGACGTTATAGATATATGTACGGCGGGGAAGATCGTTATTTTCAAACAATGTGGAAAAGCCCGTCTGAGGGCCGAAGCCGAGGACGATGCCGTCCATCTCTACCTGAAAATCAAAGGTGTGAGCGTGTCCGCAGAAGAAAGCCACGGTGCTCTTTTTCGCCTTCATAGCTTCAAATAATCCGGTGTTTTCAGCGGTGGGACCGCCAGTGCGTATCTCCTCGATACCTGCGGAGGAAAGCTCCTGCTTTATAACGAAGGAGGCGCCGCTGCCGTTAAGCGCGTTTTTATATGCGGTATAATGTTCGGGTAATTGAATATGAGAGAACACGATGGAGGGCATTACGCCTTCGCCGTCGTAAAGTGCGTCCAGCTTGTCGATCTCGCTGTTGTACCAGGCGATCTGTCCTGCGGTGATGGAATCGTAGGAGCTTTTTGCGCCGTTGTACAAGCCTGCGTCAAGGCAGATTATAGAGCCGAGAAGCTTGGTGCCCTTGCTGTTGAGCACGGAAATGGAAAAGTTGCCGTGGCGGTTGTTTTCGGTATCCACGTAGCCGCTGTCATAAAGGAGATATTGGGTCTCGCAGGAATCCAGATAATCGGAAAGCTCCTTTTTGCTGTAGCCGGTAGAGTTGCTCTCGGAATCGTGGTTGCCGTAGATAAAGGTCCAAGGGGTCTTATAGCTTTCCATAAGGGTGACGAACTCTTTTAATTTCTCAACGCCGGTGGAAAGAATGTTATCGCCCGAGCAGACGATAAGGTCGGGCTTTTCGGTATCAACGATATATTGCATATATTTCTTGGTGCGCTCTACCTTGTTGTTGTGGTAGGCGTTGCCCTCGATACCGAAGTGAACGTCTGCAAATTGTGCAATACGGATAGGTCTGTCCTCGGGCATATACACCGCAAGACCGTTTTCCACCTCGATAGGCTCGGAGGGCTCCTCGGATGACTCTGCGGCAGAAGAATTGTCGCTCGTATCGTCGCAGGAGGCAAAGGAAACGGGAATACAAAGGGTAAGCAAAACGGTTAAAAGAATTAAAACGATTTTTTTCATATAAAGCCCCTTTACAATTAAATTATTTACGAGTATATTATAAAATAGATGTTGACTTATGTCAATAAGGCGTTTATGAAAAAGGTGTGGTGAAGTCAATGAACTGCAATATTTGCCCGCGGGAATGCGGTGCGGACAGAGAAAAGGGAGAGGTGGGCGCTTGCGGATGCGACGGACGGATATTCATTTCCCGCGCTGCCTTACACCATTGGGAGGAGCCGCCCATATCCTACAAAAACGGAAGCGGCACCGTGTTTTTTTCGGGCTGTAACCTTGGCTGTGTTTTTTGCCAGAACCGCGAAATATCCCGAAATATGACGGGAAAAGAGGTAAGCGAGGAAAGACTGTACCAAATATTTTTAGAGCTGAAGGAGCAAGGCGCACACAATATAAATCTGGTCACCCCTACCCACTACACCGAGCAGATCATTCCCGTCCTCAAAAGAGCAAAGGAAGACAAATTCCCCCTTCCCATTATCTGGAACAGCGGCGGATACGAAAAGGCGGAAACAGTAAAACGCCTCAAAGGGCTCGTGGATATTTACCTGCCCGACCTTAAATATATAGACCCCGCCACCGCAAAAAGATACAGCAACGCTTTCGATTATTTTCTGCACGCGTCCAAAGCCATTGACGAAATGGTAGAGCAGGCAGGCACGCCAATAATCCACCGCGGGACTATGCGCCGCGGAGTTATAGTGCGGCATCTTATACTTCCCGGTCACACGGAGGAAAGCAAAAAAATTATTGAATATCTCCATACACGGTACGGGGATAAGATATACGTAAGCATAATGAATCAGTACACTCCCACCGACTGTATAAAGGACACTCACCCCGAGATAAGCCGCCCTTTAACGGAAAGTGAATACCAAAGCGTGGTGGAGTTTGCAAAGAGTATCGGCGTGGAAAGAGCCTTTATTCAGGAGGGCGAAACCGCTTCGGAAAGCTTTATTCCCCCATTTGACAATTTCGGAGTTTAATAGTATAATAAATAAAAACAAAATTATAAAAAATAAAGGCGCACTGATTTGGGGCAGAAGGAATTTTCGCGAGCGGGAGCTGTAGATTACTACTGCCAGCGAAGCGAAAATTTCTACAAAAACGCATGAAAATTTATTCGTAGAAATCCTTAAAGGATTTCTACAACTAATATCATTAAAGCGGGACGCCGAGGACGTCGTCCCCTACGGGTTATCGAAACGTTTCATTCTCGTTTTGCGTTTTTGGTTCTGCGCCAAATCAGTAGCCAAAAACAGGAGATATGTTATGGGTAATATAGTAGCCGTAGTCGGCATGTGCGGAAGCGGAAAATCCGTTGTGACAGAGGTTTTCACCGAAAAAGGCTGGAAAAGCGTATATTTCGGCGGTGTAACAATGAAGGTACTTGCCGAAACGGGTATGGAAAAAACACCCGAAAACGAAAAAATTATACGTGAGGGCTTGCGCGCCCAATACGGAATGGCGGCGTACGCCGTAAAGCTTGAGGAGGAGATCCGCACCCTCGCGCAAGATCACGACGTTGTACTCGACGGGCTTTATTCCTGGTCGGAATACAAGTACCTTTCCGAGCGTATCGGCGGTATTATCCTGCTGGCGGTAGTCTGCGATTCGGGCGACAGATACGAAAGAATTGCAGTCCGTCCCGTGCGTCCCTTCACCCCAGAGCAGGCAAAGGCGCGGGATATTGCGGAAATAGAAAATCTGGAAAAGGGCGGCCCCATCGCATTCGCTCACAGATATATCTATAACGACGGCGATAAGGACAAGCTTAAAGCCGAAGCTGAAAAATTTATAGAATCACTTTAATATACAAAAAACTCGGTGCTGATTGCACCGAGTTTGTTTTTTTGTGAAGTTTGCGCTGCGCGCAAGTGAAGTTGCTTTGCAGTGAAGTTTTTGCCTGTCGGCAAAAGTGAAGTTTGCGTTGCGCGCAAGTGATTACCTTGGGTATCTCTTTTTTTATTCGCCGAAGAAGTTTTGTACTACTATATGATATCCGCCGAGGTGGACGTAGGCGATGGAGATAGAGGTGAAATGCTCCTCAAGAAGATTTGCCTTGTGGGCGGGAGAATTCATCCACGCATTAACGAGCATTTCCGCAAGCTGAGTGTCGGTCATTTCGTTGCCGTCGGTCACTCTGCCCAGATTTTCGCCCCAATAACCGGAAAGAAGCACGTTGTGCTCCGTATAAACGGTTTCGCAACCACAGCCGTTGGGTCTCGTGTGGGAGAAAGACTCGCAGCATTCCTCCGCTCTTATCTCGGTAAAGAAATAGCCGTCCTCATTCCATTCAAGGGCTTCGAGTCCCACCTTCTCACGCTCGATATTAATAAGTCTGAGTATTTCCTTTTCGATATTATCGTTTTCGTGCTTTATATATTGAGTATAAAGATGAAGCAGATAATCACGTATATTCTGATTTTTATCAATGGTTACCTTGCTTCCGTCGGGCAAGGTGTAGGTCGCCTTATTGGAGTTATCCGCCACCATATTGATAACTATGCCGGTTTCGATGATCGTCTCGCAATCGCAGCAGTAGGTGTCGCCGGTGTAGCCCTCCTGCTGGGTGGTGGCGACCTTTGTATTGATTATCTTGGTGTTTTTATGGCCGGTTGCCTTGGTGGCGCTTCCCTTTTTAAGGGTATCGCCGCACGCGGAGCAAACGGTATCGCCGCTGTAACCGTCCTTGGTGCAGGTGGCTTTTACCGTGCCGACGGTCTTGGTGGTCTTGTGAGAGCACTTTTCGGTCTTATCGGTGTCTTCGCTTTGTTCCTCGGATTCTTCCTTTCGGTCTTATCGGCGTCCGTCTTTTCGGGTGCCACGTTCTCCCTGGATTCCTCTTGAACTGCAGATTCCTCTTCGGGAACGGAGGTATCCTGCTCCTCTTCTGTTGAGTTTTCCTCCTCTACGGGCACGGAAACTTCGATATCATCGCCATTTTCGGTTTCCTCGCTGTTTTCTGCGGGAAGGGATGATTCGGTTTCGGGAACAGAGGTATTATTTTGGGAAATTTCTGTTTCACCGGAGTGGTCATGGTTGCTGACCTCACCGCTTTGATCAGCGTTGCAGCCGTAAGCGCACAGCATAAGGGCTATGCAAAGAACGGCGGCTATGATCTTTTTCATTAAAAATTCGCCTTCTTATCTGTATTTTTTAGATACGCAGGCACGTACAGAATAAGTATATCACCAAGAATTTGATTTGGCAACAGCCGCCACGGCTCAAATTGTAAATTTTTTGTGAACAAAATCCTTTTTGCACCAACGGCAAAATGCTACATATACTGACACTGTACCCCATATTTTTACCCCACACAAGAATACGAAGGAGAACACGGTTTTGGAAAAGCTTGAAATATACCCCACCGCGGCAACAAGCGCGGATCTGTTCCCTCAGCAAATATCGTTGGCAATGCTTTACGTGCCTTACCAGCGGTTCGAAAAGCTTTATTCCGAGGAAGAGGCGTTGGAGCGCGGCACACTGTTCCGCGCACTTGATCTTCCCTTTCTCGGCGGGAGGAACAGCAGATGACGAGAAGAATAAATAAGGACGTTTTAAAGCGGATGCAGCAGTTGGATTTCGCCATCTGGGAAACGGCGCTGTATCTGGACGGACATCCCGAAAACACACAGGCACTTAATTATTACAAAAAGCTCATCGCAATGCGTGAGGATGCGAAAAAGGACTACGAGGCAAACGTAGGTCCCGCAACCCACCGCGATGTAAAATGCGACCGCTGGACTTGGGTAGACGAACCCTGGCCCTGGCAGAACGAGGTATAAGTTATGTGGATATATGAGAAAAAATTACAGTTTCCCGTTAATATAAAGACGCCCAACCCCGCGCTGGCAAAGCTGATAATCACACAGCTCGGCGGACCCGACGGCGAAATGGGCGCATCGACGCGCTATCTTTCACAGCGCTACAGCATGCCCTACAGCGAGGTCGTGGGAATTTTAACGGACGTGGGAACGGAGGAATTGGCGCACCAAGAGATGGTGTCGGCAATAGTCCACCAGCTTACCCGCAATCTCACTACAGATCAAATCCTTGACGGCGGGTTTGCGCCTTATTTCGTGGATCATACCACGGGAATTTACCCCTCCTCCGCCACCGGCGAGCCCTTCACTGCCGCCACCTTGCAGTCTACGGGCGACCCTATCGCAGACCTTTCGGAGGACCTCGCCGCCGAGCAAAAGGCGCGCCTGACCTACGACAACATCCTTCGCTTTTGCGATGACCGCGACGTTGCCGATCCCATCCGCTTCCTCCGCGAGCGCGAGATCGTCCACTTCCAACGCTTCGGCGACGGTATGCGCATCGTTCAGGACGCACTGGACTACAAAAACTTTTACGCGTATAACCCCGCCTTTGACAAGAAATAAAAAAACCAAAAAAAGCTCGGATTGTTCCGAGCTTTTTATATGCTGTTTTTACACGCCGTCGAGCTTCATTTCATGGCTTTCGTCAAGCGCTTTTTTTAACTGTTAAATCTGATTTTTTTATTGGACACGCCCAATTCACTAATATTACTTATATAAACCTCTTTCCACTCTTCCTCAGTCCCTTTGTAGTAAAAGTCGGAAACCGAGCACTCCGCAAAAGCTTGAACACCAATATATTCAACCCCGTTGGAGACGGTTACTGTTTTAAGATTGCTGCAAAAGCAGAATGCACGTTCGCCGATATAAGCAACGCTATCGGGCAAGGTTATAGTTGTAATAGCGTAACAACCCGAAAATGCTTCGTAGCCTATATACCTTAATCCATTGCCAAAGGATATTTTGGCAAGATAAGCGCATCCCGCAAACGCGTTGTCGTCAATACAAGTAACGCTATCGGGAAACGTTATGCTTGAAAGATTGCTGCACCCACGAAAAGCGTCCGCCCCAATAGAAGTAACGCTGTTTCCAAGAGTTACATTTGTAAGATTCTTACAACTCCAAAAAGCTTCGCGACCGATGAATTTAACACCATTACCTATGGTTACGCTTTTGAGATTAACGTTCTCGTAAAACGCTCGGTACCCGATAGAGGTAACACCGTCGGGAATGACTATACTCGTAAGACTTTTGCAGACTGTAAATGCGTAGCCGTCCATTACTCTTGTATCCGGATGGATCGTACAACTCGTTATACTTCTGCTTTTCGTATTGATCAGCGCAATATAGGGGTTTTCGGTATTACCAAGATAGTTCGCATTATCATACGTAGTATACCGCAGGCTTGTACAATAGCCAAACACATCTCTTCCCATATAAGTAATGCCGTTGGGAACAGTTACGGTTGAGAGAGCTCCACATGATTGGAACGCCGAATCGCCGATAGAAATAACACCTTCCGGAATAACTATACTTGTGAGATTTTTGCAGTTGCAGAACGCATAAGAATTGATGAATTTCGTGTCAGGATGAATTTCACATCCGGTTATAGAAGAATCGGTTACCCCAACCAGAACAAAGTAAGGATTCTCACCGTTGCCGAGATAACGAGCATTGTCATAGACGTTGCACTGCAGGTACTCGTGTCTGTAAAGATAAGCGCCAATATAAGCAACTCCGTTTGGTATATTTAGTTTCGTTAGATTGTCGCAACCGAAAAATGCGTTGCCAATATGGTTTACATTGTTTCCCATATCCACGCTTGTGAGATTGGTACAGTCTAAAAACGCATCATCATCAATCATAGTCACTCCGTTCCCGGTTGTCACGTTTATAAGATTAATGCATTTTTCAAAAGCTCCCTTGCCAATATACGTGACGTTATCCGGAATAATTACGCTTTTCAGGCTTTCGCATTTATAAAAAGTTCTCGCGGCAATACGAGTCACGCCGTTTCCGATCGTCACATTTGCAAGATTAACACAAATTTGAAAAGCTCCCCTACCAATATGAATAACACTGTCCGGAATTATTACGCTTTTGATGTCCGTGTTCGACGTGAAGGCGCCTGCACCGATATATATAACCTTATAACCGTCGATTTCATCGGGAATAACGATGTTTTCATCCGTACAGGTTCCCACCCCTATAATTTCACATGTTTTTCCGTCGCGGTTAATCTTATACTCCAATCCTTCGGAAAGCTTCACAGGCCCCACGAAAGAATCTATGTAACTGTTGCCGCATTTATCACAGGTATGAGTAGTGTAGCCTTGCTCGGATGACGTGGGAGGTGTTATTACAGACACATAATCGTGGCTTGCCATAGGTATCGTTGCCGTTTCACTGCATCTGCAAGCGGTACAGGTGTGTTTCTTCGTACCCGTTTCGGTGCAAGTTGCATCCTTTGTGGTTACCCAATCGCCGTATCTATGTGCGGACATTTCGGATTTATCTCCACAGGAACATTCCTTCCAATGAGAGGTGGCGTTGCTTTTCCAATTTCCGTATTTATGTGTATGGGAGAGAACAGGTATGATTACCGTTTCCTTATAACCGCAACCGGAACAAGTATGGTACTTACTTCCTTCGGTTTCTTCTGTTGATTCTTTGGTTACAGTCCAATCGCCGTAAGTATGGCTTGTTACACCCAACTTATCACCGCAAGCGCATTCATACCAATGGTCTGTTTCATTGGATGAGCTTTCTTTCGAATAACTGTGTGTATGAGAAAGCATAGGAACAGTAGCGGTTTCTTCATATCCGCAAACGGAGCAAGTGTGTTTCTTGCTGCCCGTTGCATCCTCGGTTGCTTCCTTTGTGGTTTCCCATTCGCCAAAGGTGTGGTTTGCTATATCGGATTTATCACCGCATTTGCATTCGTGCCAATGGTCTGTTTCGTTAGAAGACCAAGCGCCTGCATATTCGTGGGTATGATCGACGGGAAGACTTTCTTCGGGTGTAGATTCTTCCGCAGACACTTCATCTGCAGATATTTCTGTGGATATGTCTGTGTTGCTCACGGTTTCGGATATTTCAGTATTAACCGAAACATCTGTGTTGCTTTCGTTGTTCTCTTCCCCGCATCCGCGAAGCAGAAAAACTGAAAGCGTTATGGCAACAACTACAGCCAAGCATACAATGACAATTATGGGTAACTTATTGTTCTTGGTTTCCATACCGTACTCCTGTGTATTTATGATTTTCTCGGATATTTCCGTTTCAATATGTGGATATAACATTATATCCCAATATTTCCCATTTTTCAAGTAATTATGAACAAATTATGAAAAACGCCACCCTTAAGGATGGCGTTTACAGTATCATTCTTTTACACACCCGCGAGCTTCATTTCTTGGCTCTCTGCGGCGTTTTTATTTACGGTTTCGGGGTCGCGGTAGGTGGGCACCGTGATCGCAACGGCTTCCTTTACGGTAAGTCTGCCGTCGAGGGAATCCTTAAGCACAGACAGCTTTTCTTCTACCTGTTCTCTCGTATAAGGAGTATCCCGCTCGATAAAGATAAGGTCGTTTTCCGTCTTATCCAGCGTTTCGTTTTGCATAAGCAATTCCTCATACAGCTTTTCGCCGGGACGGAGTCCGATTTCCTTTATTTCTATATCCACGCCCGGTTCAAGTCCCGAAAGCTTGATCATATTCACTGCAAGGTCGTATATGCGAACGGGCTTGCCCATATCGAGCACGAACAGTTCCCCTCTTTTTGCCATTGCGCCTGCGCCGATGACCAGCTGTGACGCTTCGGGAATGGTCATAAAATAGCGGATTATGCGTTTATCCGTTATGGTGACGGGGCCGCCCTCTGCGATCTGCTTTTTAAACAGAGGAATGACCGATCCGTTTGAGCCAAGCACGTTTCCGAAGCGCACTGCCGCAAAGCAGGTCTTGCTGTCGGTTCTGCACTGCACCACCATTTCGCACAGACGCTTGGATGCGCCCATTACGTTGGTGGGGTTAACGGCTTTATCGGTGGAGATGAGTATAAACTTCTCTACCCCGTGCTTTTCCGCCGCGTTTGCGGTATTATATGTACCCAGCACGTTGTTCTTGATAGCCTCTCCGGGGCTGTTTTCCATTAAAGGCACGTGCTTGTGTGCCGCCGCGTGGAACACCACGTCGGGCTTATGGTCGGAAAACAGCGTTTCAAGCCGTTCGGTATCGCGTACCGAGCCGATCTCAACCGCGAGGTCAAGGTCTTTTCCGTAGGTGCGGACAAGCTCCTGCTGAATATCGTAGGCGTTGTTTTCGTAAATATCGAAAATTATAAGCTTTTTGGGCTCGCAAGCAGCGATCTGTCTGCACAGCTCGCTGCCGATGGAACCGCCGCCGCCTGTGACGAGGACGGTTTTTCCGTTGTAATAAGTATTGGTATGCTTTTCAGCCACGTCGATGGGCTTGCGGAAGAGCAGATCCTCAATGGTAAACTCACGAAGCACCGCCTGACCGCTCTGACTGCTTACCAAGGAATCGTACACCTTTACCTTACAGCCCATATCTCTGTAATGATAGTACAATTCGGCAATATCGTCCTCGGTCTTTTGGGCGATAGAAATGATAACGTCACGTATGCCCAAAAGCTCGATCTGATTTTGTGCGTTTTTGGGGTCGTACACGCGGAGTCCCGAAACGCGGTTTCCTATTTTACTGGGGTCGGTATCCACGAAGAATACCGGCAAAAATCCCGAATTGGGGTTGTTTTTAAGGTCGCCCGCAAGGTATGAGCCAAGTCTGCCCGCGCCGACCAGCACAACGGGAACGCGCTTTTTATCGCTGTTTTTAACAGACGATTTTTTGTGAAGAATAATATAGGCAAAGCGGGACATCAACGTGACCAGCGCGGTAAGGGCGCCAACCGTTGCCGCCTGCCACAAGCCGTAGTACACTCCGGGGAAGGCAAAGTTGAGCAAACGGATGATGATAAGCGATGTTACGCCTGCCAAGCCGTCCGAAACCACGAGGGTGAAATAGACCTTGGTGTTGGAATAACGCCACACGTTTTTGTATATGTTGAACGCCGCGCGGAATGCGAACACCAGCGCCAACTGTATGGCGGAGTTTACAAGGAATACCCGTGTCTCTTCAACGGGAACACTGCTTGAAGCGCGGAGTGCTATGAAATAATAGAAAATATCCATAAGGACAAAGCAGAGCACGTCAAAGCTGATAAGCACAGCACGACGCTTTCCGCTTCCGTCCAATATCCATTTGAGCGCTTTATTGTCGTTCATAATAAATCGTCTTTTCTTAAAAATTTAGTCTTTTCTCCAGACCATTTTATTTACCACGCCGGTGTATGACTGAATAAGCTTTACCACCTTGGCGGACACGTTTTCGTCAACGTAATCGGGTACGGGGATACCGTTATCGCCGCTTTCCACCATCGTTACGGCAGTATCCACTGCCTGCAAAAGTCCCTTTTCGTCGATGCCCGCAAGCACGAAGCAGGCTTTATCAAGCGCCTCGGGACGCTCGGTAGAGGTGCGTATACACACCGCGGGAAAGGGCTTGCCCACCGAGGTAAAGAAGCTGCTTTCCTCGGGAAGAGTGCCGCTGTCGGACACCACGGCGTAAGCGTTCATCTGCAGATTATTATAATCGTGGAAGCCCAAGGGCTCGTGACGGATGACGCGCTTATCCAAAGCAAATCCGCTTTTTTCAAGACGGTTTCTGCTTCTGGGGTGGCAGGAATAAAGTATGGGCATATCGTACTTTTCCGCGATTTTGTTGATGGCGGTAAAGAGAGATACGAAGTTCTTTTCGGTATCTATATTTTCCTCTCTGTGAGCGGAAAGAAGTATATATTTTTTCTTTTCAAGACCGAGTCTGCTCAAAATATCACTGTTTTGGATAGCCTCGTAATTGGCATGGAGCACCTCTGCCATGGGAGAGCCGGTAACGTAGGTACGCTCCTTGGGAAGCCCGCATTCGTGGAGATATTTTCTTGCGTGCTCGGAGTAAGCGAGGTTTACGTCGGAGATGATATCCACTATACGTCTGTTGGTTTCCTCGGGCAGACATTCGTCCTTACAGCGGTTGCCCGCCTCCATATGGAAAATGGGAATGTGCAACCTCTTTGCCGCGATGGCGGAAAGGCAGGAGTTGGTATCGCCGAGGATAAGCAAAGCGTCGGGCTTGACTGCGTTCATCAGCTTATATGAGCAGTTGATGATGTTGCCCACGGTCTCGCCGAGATCGTCGCCGACGGCGTCCATATATACCTCGGGCGCATCAAGAGAAAGGTCCTTAAAGAACACGCCGTTGAGGTTGTAATCGTAATTCTGTCCAGTGTGGGCGAGAATGGTATCGAAATACGTTCTGCACTTATTTATGACGGCGGAAAGGCGGATTATCTCGGGACGGGTGCCCACGATGATAAGCAGCTTTAATTTGCCGTTGTTTTTGAAAGATATTTCGCTGTAATCGGTTTTAATTCCCATTATTCAACTACCTCAAAAAAAGTATCGGGGTGGGACGGGTCGAACTGCTCGTTTGCCCACATAACGGTGACAAGGTCTTCGGTATCCGAAAGATTGATTATGTTATGAGTGTATCCCGGAAGCATATTCACCGCTTCTATTTTATCACCGCTGACCTCAAAGTCAAGTACTTCGTCGGAGCCAATTTTTCTCATTTGTATTTTTCCGCGTCCCGAAACCACGATGAAAAACTCCCACTTGGTGTTGTGCCAGTGCTGTCCCTTGGTTATGCCGGGCTTGGAAATATTCACGCTGACCTGACCGCAGGAAGCGGTCTTTATCAGCTCGGTAAAGCTGCCGCGGGAATCCACGTTCATCTTCAAAGGAAAAGCAACCTTTTCCTTGGGAAGATAGGAAAGATAAGTGGAATACAGCTTTTTGGCAAAGGAATTTTCGGGTATTTCGGGCATTAAGAGAGTTTTGGGCTGGTCGGCAAAGGAATATAAAAGCTCCGTTATCTCGCCCAAGGTGACCTTATGTGTAACGGGAGCGGCACAAAATTTTCCGCCCTCGCACAGCACGGTGTCAATACCGTCAAACTCGCATCGGTGCTCCTTACCCTCAAGGGCGTCAAGCATTTCGGTGACGAGATCGTCGATATACAAAAGCTCCAATCGGACAGCGGGATCGTTTACGGTTATAGGCAGATCCTTTGCAATATTGTGGCAAAAGGTTGCCACGGCAGAGTTGTAATTAGGTCTGCACCACTTGCCGAAAAGGTTGGGAAAACGGTATACCAGCACCTTGGCGCCCGTTTCGTCGGAATAGGAAAAGAACAGATCTTCTCCCGCTTTTTTGCTTCTGCCGTAGTAGCTGTCGTACCTGCCGATAAGGGTAGCCTGCACGGATGAAGACAGCATTACGGGGCAGGTGTTGCCGTGCTTTTTAAGCGTATCCAAAAGAGTGGAGGCAAAGCCGAAGTTGCCCTGCATAAACTCGTCGGCGTTCTGCGGACGGTTAACGCCTGCAAGGTTAAAGACGAAATCCGCCTTCGCGCAGTATTCGTCAAGCAGGCTCGGGTCGGTATCTATATCGTAGGAATATATTTCGTTTATTTCAAGGGAAGGACGAGTTTTGTCCTTTCCGTTTTTTATGTTTTCAAGAGCGCAGACTAAGTTTTTTCCCACAAAGCCCTTTGCGCCGGTAACCAGTACGTTCAAAAAAAGATCAGCCTTTCTTTATATTCTCCAACTCATCGCGGATGTACTGAAGTGACAGAAGCTTGTCCATAACCTGCTCCACGTCAAGAAGCTTGGTATTGTTTGAATTGAACTCGGTAAGGGGGTTGCGCTCAACGTCCCCGTGCTTGAAGAATTTATCGTAGTTAAGGTCGCGCTTGTCGCAGGGAACGCGGTAAAAATCGCCCATATCAAGTGCGCCGGAGCATTCCTCGTTGGTAAGGAGAGTTTCGTACATCTTTTCGCCGTGGCGGATACCGATAACCTTTATTTCGGTATCGGGGTTAAAGAGACGGCACACCGCCTTTGCAAGAGTTTCGATAGTGCAAGCGGGAGCCTTCTGTACGAGAATATCGCCGCTTACGCCGTTTTCAAATGCGAACAGCACGAGGTCAACCGCTTCGTCAAGGGACATAATAAAGCGGGTCATCTTCGGCTCGGTTATGGTGATAGGGTTACCCGCCTTGATCTGCTCGATCCAAAGAGGGATAACCGACCCGCGGGAGCACATTACGTTGCCGTAACGGGTACAGCAGATGGTAGTGGCATCGGGAGAAACGGTGCGGGATTTTGCAACCACTACCTTCTCCATCATAGCCTTGGAGGTACCCATAGCGTTTACGGGGTACGCCGCCTTGTCGGTGGAAAGGCATATCACGCGCTTTACGCCCGCTTCAATTGCGGCAGTAAGCACGTTTTCGGTGCCCAGCACGTTGGTCTTTACCGCCTCGATGGGGAAAAATTCGCAGGAGGGCACCTGCTTCAGCGCCGCCGCGTGGAATATGTAGTCAACGCCGTGCATTGCGTTCTTCACAGACTGGAGATCGCGCACGTCGCCGATATAAAACTTTATTTTGCCTGCAACATCAGGCATTTTTGCCTGAAATTCGTGGCGCATATCGTCCTGCTTTTTCTCATCGCGGGAGAAAATGCGTATCTCACCGATGTCGGTGGCAAGAAAACGGTTAAGCACCGCGTTACCAAAAGACCCCGTCCCACCGGTTATAAGTAATGTTTTATTTGTAAAAGTAGACATAACAGCCTTCCTTTATAAGTGAATTTCACTAAATTGATTATTTTTTATGTTATAGCACATTATACTTGGAAAATAAATTATGTACAATGCTTTAATTTCATTCACTTCCCCATCAATATGGCGAATGTGCGCGGCATATACCGCTCTCCAAACACACAGAATATATTTATCGCAACCAATGTCAAAAGTACCGTCAACAAAAAATTCGGAAAAGCAAAATATCCGTTCTTCGGGAATATCAAATAAAGCAATTTACATATAACGGAAGAAATATTTGAATGAAGTACAAATACTGCGAAGGAACGAGTGTACAATGGACGGTCCCCTATTTTATCTATGAATAAGTCTGCGATACTCCAGCAGGAATAGGAAGCCAATATAAAAACTGCGATTTTCACAAACGGCTTACCAACATATGTGTCGGTGGGAAAAATATTTTTAAAAAGAATATACGTTAGGAGAAAAGCAATTGATAAAATACCGCTCTTCTTACTCGTCTTCTTGGTTACCCAACCAAAATAGTGTTTGCCTAAAACGGCTCCCAGCAAATAAAAAGCAATAGCGTCATATTTAAGCGTACCAATTTCCAATATGGAAAAAACAGATAAAAATATGACTGACGCAATACCGATATACTTGTTGCTTGCCAAGAGGTCAAAAATCGGTGATATAAATACAAATACGATCAGATATAAAAGAAACCAAAAGGGTATATTCCATTCGGCCAAAAAAATGCTTTTCAAAATATGTTCCACAGTCAATGGAAATATTTTTCTTCCGGTAAAAAAAGACGAGATAAAAGTATACGAACAAATAATATCAAAAATCATCCATATAGTATTCCAAATCAAATAAGGAACACATAATGAAAAGAAACGAGATTTGAGCTTTGATACGTACTTTTTGTTGGTATAATCTCTGAAAAAAGTTGCCCCAGACAAGACAAGAAATAGCGGAACGGCAAATCGCGTAATGGATTCTTTGAAGAAAAAAGACATATTAGCATTCAATGCGCCCATTGAACTATGTTCACCCAAATATGGTGCAAATGAAGATATGTGTATAAAAAACACAAGAATGCTCAATGCATAATAAACAAAGTTTCTTTTTTTTCAGAAAAAAGCCATCTGTTCCTTGTCGACAAGTGCACCCATAAAATCTCCTTTGGATCATCTACTAACTCGTATTTTGCCAAAGCTTACGGCAAAACGAGAAAATTTTCTTTCCAATAAATATAGCTTATATCAATAAACCTTGTCGATAATACCGTAATTTTTCTTTTTGTTGGTATCATCTCCGACGTGGTACATTCCCTCGACGGTAAAATCATCCCAAGGGTGCTTTCTTTTTCTGAGAAGAATCTGGAAAGCGCGAAGCACACTGCCTTGGCTGATCAAAAGAATCTTCTTACCTGCGTGCTGTTCGTTGATAATATCTATAACGTCGACGCAGTTGGCAATTACCATACCCCACGAAGTTCCGCTGGGAGTTCTTGCAAACATATTGTTTTCAAGCTCTCTTGCAATAAAAGTAGGAGTATCACAAAGCTCCTCGAATGACTTATATTCCCATCCGGTATTATCAATGCCGTGAAGCTTATGACATTTGATCGCCTCAAACTTCTGAGGTCTTTCCATTATGATAAGCTGTGTATTGACTACGCGGGGAATGGGACCGTAAAGCGCAATATCGAAATCATACGCATCCAGCTCGGCGGCCTGCTTTTTGGTAATTTCAATTCCATTTTCGGTAAATCCGCAGTTGTCGGAGGTATCGCACATAAACTCATGCTTTGCAACAGCCACGGTTTCTGCATGGCGAATAAGATGTATAGACTGACACCTTACCTCCGGTACCGTTGTTCCGGGGATGTAATCAATTTTTCCGTTCTCCTGATCTATGGCTATACCGTATCTCAGCAGATTCTTTGTAATGTGTACTCTTTCAGACACGGGAATCTTGTTTACGTCAAACATCAATTCATCTCCTTATTTTTTCAGCAGTTTAATAACTTTTTCGGTCAATCCGTTTTCAACAATATATTCGTATACGGCATTGGGCACCATATCTTTCCAATCATCGCCATCGACGATCTTCTGTCTTATTTCGGTACTGCACATCGCTTTTTCTCTTTTATCGAAAAGTACGTGGGTGCCATAGCCCAATTCGCCGAGTCTGTGAAGCTTTTCGTAGCCCCAATCGTCGTAGATGGTGAAAAAGGACGTTGCGCTCAAGGGTACATAGTTGTAAAGAATCTCAGGACGCTCGATGGGGTAAGGAACGATCTCGAAATCCTCTCTCTTAATGCCCGCTTCCAGAAGCGCAAGCTTAACCATGTTGTATCTTTCATAATATGTAAAAGGATTGGATGCCGCCTCGCTTCTGTGAGGGTCCACTTCTTCGCGAATAAGTGAAGCATTTTCGGGGGATGTGATTCCGACTATCAATTTTTTGCACTGCTCTTTTGCAAGCAAGGCATAGTTCAAATGATCGTTATGAAACAATTGAAATCTGCCGTGGATAAATCCTAATTCTACCATTATATTAAACCTCCGAAATCTGTTTAAGGCTTTGTTTTTTTAATAATTTCTTTTCGCAAATACGCTTGCTGCGTTTTGGCGATGCCTGCATTAAAGCTTATATCAAAAACCCGTTCGATCTTTTCTTGATGTTTGATGTCATCACACACAAAATAACTGCATCGATGCTTTATATCTATTATGTTTATCATCCAGCTATCGTTAAGTTCCGCAAAAAAGCCACGTATCTCCGGCAATTTTGACAAAATACTTTCCGCGTCCCAAACGCACAGCTGAGCAACTCTCGGCGGCAAAACAGAGTTGTTTCGAATAAGCTTCGTATCGTTGAACAATGCGTTTTTTAAATCTGCTTCCACGTTTTTTTGAACGTCAGAAAAATACAAATCACGCCAATCTTCGTCTAACTTTTCTTTTTCGCACAGCTCGTTTAAGGTATCGATATCCTCTTGAGTCGTGTTTGTCGAAGTGAGATTCAGGGTGTTATCCAAAATCGCCGCGATCAATAATAAAGCCGTGGAACGCTTCATTTTATATTGCAAGCCGCTTTTCTTCCATTCGCGGTATATTAGCGTGGCAGCAGCGCCGATAAACTCGATATGGGAATTATCGCCGATTCTGCTTTTCCAATATTCCTCAAAGCCTACGTGGTGATCATAAACCGCGACAACCTTGTCGAGAGGCACGGAATCCTTTATGTAGTCCGGATCGGAAACGTCAACGATTATGTATCCTACGTTTTCCTTGGAATATTCGGAGGGCACGCTATCTGTCAGCTGCCCCTTTTCCATAAGCGATTCACACACGCTGTAATTATACGGCGCCTGCGAATACGCCACCGCATTTTCGCCTTTAAGCTGTAATAATTCCGCCATCGCAACACAACACGCATAAGCGTCGATATCGAGGTACGTTGAGCCTGCGGTGATAATATATGACGGAGTAAACAGTGTTTTGTTCATATTTAATACATTAAAAAAATCATTTGCTTTACGCGCGACGTCTGACAACCGTATTAATCAGTTCGATTACCACTTTCGGATTTAATCCTTTTAACATCAGATAATTATTACGGCGAATCGGCTTAAAAATAAAACCGATAATAACGTTGGTAAAGAACTGTGTAATAACCGAAGCGACCGCTGCGCCGACAGCTCCCCAAATTGGAACGAGGCAGAAATTCAAAATAACGTTTGCAAGTGCGCCGGTTACGTTAATTCCAAGCAGATACTTTTGTTTATCTTCTGCAAGGATCCATATATTTCTGACCGAACCATAGTGACCAAAAGTATTATACCAAACTGCCACAGCGAGTATTGTGGCAGTCTTGGAATATTCGGCGCCGTACAGTATTAGGACGATAGGCTTGGCAAGTAACGTCATTCCTATACTTTGCGCAAGGGACAAACAGGTTATAATGCTATATAACTGAACAACCCGCTTTTCATATATTTCTTGATTTTTCTCTTTTCCTTCCAATATAACGGGACGAGCAGAATCTAATATTGCGGTAAAAACGAAGCCGGTTATGCCTATGCATGTTATCGCCGCCGAATAAAAGCCAGTTTCGGTTTCATCTATCATAAGCTTGATCATTATTCGATCGGTATGCTGAAATATTATGACCATCAAGCTTGGTATAATATAATATTTGCTGCGGGACAATATCTCTTTTCCAATACGCCAATCTACCGATAATCGTTGGTTTCCCAACTTTTGATACAGAACTATAAGGATGATTGAGATTAAAAAATAATCTATAGCGTTGGAAAGCGCAAACCATACGACGCTTTTTTGCGTTACAAGCAAGTAGATTTTGTATGCCGCCACAACTACATACGCAGCGAGAGCCGCAATAGACGGATATTTCGACAACAGTTTGGACTGAAACCAATATTGAGTCATCTCGGTTGCGTTGAATAGTAACGAAAGACTATACAACACGCAAACCAGAACCGTCTCTTTTTCGCCCGCATTTGCAACAGCCACGAACGTAACGGAACCGATGATACAAAAGAGGCTTGATATAATATTTATCGCCAAAGAAGTTCCCAATATAGTACCTTCTTTGTCGGGCGAATTCACGAATTCTTTTACTAACGTATGTTTAAGTCCAAGTTGCATAAGAGGCATCGCAAATGCCACAACCGACGCAACGTAACTGATAACGCCATAATTGGATGGTCCCAAATAGCGCGCTGTGATTAGCCCGATCACGAAATTAAGGAGCGATTGGATAATCTTGCATCCTATGATCCAACCGGCGTTTTTCAAGACACGATTATTCAATATTTCGCCTCCTGTAAAAGCATATGCGTTTAAAGATTACTATCTATAATACTTTAAACGAACCGCAAATTTATAAAGCGGATACATGCCATGTGCCGCTAACCAAGCCAACATCTTATGATGTTTGTTTATCGGTCGGTGGTACTTATACAACTTACGCACTGTTTTTGCGCTTTCTTTGTATGCATTCTTATACTTTTTTTCATTGGTACGACATAATACTTGTAAAAACAGCAGATGGGTTCGAACTTCCATATTATATGCTTGCTCGATATATTCCGGGAATTTTTCAGCAATGATCTCTTTTTTGCGCTCACAGAAGTAGAGCATGGAGAAATATTTATCGGAAAATACTTGTCGGGAATTCGAATCGACTCTCGTATTATATTTATATACGAATATATCTCTATGAACCAGTATCGGCTTTTTTGTATAACATTGAAAAACAAAAAACATATCTTCATTTATGTTTTTTCCTTCTTCAAAAAAGCACCCGTTGACAAAAGCGGTCTTAAACAGCTTTGCGCACGAAGAATTAGTATTCTTGTCCCCATTCAAAGAAAGAAGGAGTGCTTCTTCTCCACGATAAACGGTTACGTTTTCGTTTCCGCGAAAACAAGTCAGAACGCTATTATCTCTTACTACTTTTTTGACAGCTGATACAACATCTGCGTTATACGTATTAGCGTCATTCAACAAAAGCTCAACTGCATCAGAATACAATTCATCATCGCTATCAACAAACACAAGGTAATCACCTTTAGCGTGACGCAATCCCGTATTTCTGGCACCCGAAACGCCTTTGTTTTCCTGATGAATAACAATAATGCGGCTGTCTTGTTGCGCATAACTGTCACATATTTCCGGGCATTTATCCGGAGAATTATCATCAACAAGTATAATTTGTATATTTTTATACGTTTGTTTACATATCGAATCTATACAAGCGGGAAGATATGCTTCTGTACCATAAACAGGCACGATTACACTTACCAAAGCTTCGTTTTCTCTCATGTTTGTTACTGCTTTACATACTATTAATCAATATTTGCCACATAAAATGTGTTGCCCACTGCGCACCGCGTGGAGGTTTTGATCTCGCGCAGTTCCCTCCGGTTACCCGGAGGGGTGTTTGTTTTTTTAAAACAAACTAAATGTTAAAATAATTATTCGATAATCATCTTACCGTCGGCGTCAAATTCATAATAACCAACGGGGATAGCAGTTCCGTCTGCAAAGGTCTTGCCTTCAACAAAACGTTCGCTCAAGTAAATTTTTGTATTCACGGCGATCTTGTGTCCGTCATTAATGAAGTAATAATCACCATCAAGCTCTACAAGCTGATAAGCCAACTGTCTCACATCGTTGATGTAAAGGTATCCGTCAACTACACCATGCTTCAGTTCGGGGATTTCCATCTTGCCTTCGGCGTCAAAATAGTATGTGCCGGGCTGGATTGCTCTGCCATCCGCAAAAGTCATGCCGGAAACAAAGTTCGCGCCCAAGTACAGCTTAACGCTTGTAGCAACCTTATCTCCATCATTAATAAAGTAATAGTTTCCTTCAAACTCAACAAGCTTGTAACGGGTCTGCTTTACATCATTAATATAAAGAATTCCGTCAACTACACCATGCTTCAATTCGGGAATTTCCATCTTGCCTTCGGCATCAAAATAATAGTAGCCGGGCTGGATTGCTCTGCCATCCGCAAAAGTCATGCCGGAGACGTAATTTGAACCCAGATACAATTTAACGTTTTTGGCAACCTTGTATCCGTCGTTGATGAAATAGAAGTTGCCTTCGAATTCAACGAGTTTGTAAGTTCTTACCTGCTTACCGTCTTTATAGAAGTAATTGTTATATACTCCGTTAAGAAGTTTTGCAACGCCGTCGGTTCCGCAATCGTAATATGTATGCGTGCCAAAAGCACCGCCATAATTATGAGCAATACCGGTTTGCATATATCCCTGACGGTTAAACAGATATGTCTTTCCGTCAATAACTACAGGCTCGGAAGATGTGGTATCGTTAGAACTGTCTCTATAATATGAGGGACCGTACCAATAACGCATACCCTTGCTATCGCTAGTCCACGCGCCATTAACAACACGACCGTTTTCAAATTCCAATGCAACGCCCTGATCGGCTACTTTCTTGCCGTTAGGACCAACGTAATCAATCGTGCTGAAGTAATACCACTCATCGTTGAGGGAAATCCAGCCGCTTACCAACTGACCGTTTGCGGTATAATAAGCTTTGCCGTCTACAATCTGAAGTCCGGTTCCGGTAAATTCTTCGCCGCAATCGCAAACGAGCTTGCCGTTTTCAACGTCTACTTTGTAATTATGACCGGTAGTTTCTACAACAGTACCCCAGTCGACAACGGAATCACAAACTTCGCAGTAAGTTCTGCCGGTGTAGCCGTTCTTGGTACAAGTAGCAGCAAGATCATCCACTGCAACAGGAGTGTGAACGTGTGCGGTGCCTTTTTCTGCCTTGTATGCTGCATCCATACCTGCAGAGGGGCAATAAAGTTCGGTGTCTACGCTGAATTCCTCGTTGGAGAATGCGCCGAGAACATCGGAAACATAGCCTTCAACATAGGTAATCTCACCCATATCTACGTCTACCTTAAGGTCATAAGGCCAGAACTCATATGTGTTCCAATATGTTTCTGCGGTATAACCGTCGATGTTAATATCGGTATCATAATAGATTACTCGGATGGGCAGTGCTGCAAGTGTTACTGCTCCGGTCTGAGTATTATTACCTGTACGGGTAATAACGATGGCAGCAGTATTGTTTTCTTCATCAATCGTATAGGTAGCGGTAAATCCGTCAGCCAATACCATATGATCGAGTTCAAAATGGTTACCGTAGTTCAGATCGATAACAGCCTTTACAGACTGAATGGTTTCGATCTTGTTTGCGTTCACGTTCATCCAATAAACGGAACCGCCGTAAAGCTTATCAAGAGTAGGATCTGCGGGAACAACTTCAACAGTAGAAGCGTCAACGCCGGATTTAACCTCAATAAGTCTGATAACTACGGACTTATTGCCCATATTATCGCAAATCTCAAACTTAACGCGGTGAATACCGTCTGCAACAGCAACGTCGCCGATGGTCATTTTTCCGTTCGCAAAGGTAACGGGAACCTCAACACCGTCAATGTAAGCCTTAGCGGAAGACACATCAAGGCCGGTAGCATTGGTCTTGGAAGTATTCTCTGCAACCTTTGCAGATACGGTAAGGAGATTGCTTGTTGTTACAGCAGTTACATACTTTTCAAGAACGGTAGGAATATCGTTGCCTGCAAGCTCTACCGAACCGAAAACAGGAGCTTCTCTGTCATCAACTGCATCGGAGAAGTCTGCGGTGATATTATCAATATATACAGTCTGGAGACCATTTATCGTACCGTATGTCTTCCACGTGTCATTGGTATTTGTATGGGGGAACATAAACTCAATGAAGCGGAAGTTATTTGCATCGTTCTTGGAAGCGTTATAACCGATTATATCCTTGCAATCAAGACCAGGAATAAGAACCTTGCTGTACGCGCTAACGTCAACAGAGAAGTATTTCCAGCCGGATTCATCCCAAGAATTATAAACCTCAGGCTGATTGATAACGGAAATAGTATTCTTCTTGTCGAACTTTCCGTCTCCATCAGGATCATACCAATAAAGAACACGAATCCAGCAGTGCTCGTATTCATCGGGAATATATGCCCAGAAACCGATAGACTTTGCGTTTTCTACTATAACGCCGTTATCAAGGAACAAGTCACTCTGACCATAACCGCCGGCAGAAATGTTATTAGCGGAAATCGGGTTCATTTCAACTCTCAAGGAGCCGATACCGTCATGAACCTTTCCGTTTTCGGAAGTAGCAAAGCTGAGGTTCTGGTAGAAGCCCTTATCATTACCATTTACATCGGCAATGTTCCAGCCATCGATATCGGAAGCATCTTCAAAATCGAAAAGAACCTCGGAGCCCTTACCAAGGTTAAGGGATGCTGTTGCAACGAGCTCTGTATTATGTACAAGAGTAGCAGTAAGTGTGCTCGTGAGATCAGCGGGAGCATTTTCCTGGCTGACAGAAGTGAACTGGAAGCCGTTAAATGTACCGAGAGCGGAGTTGGTTGTAACAAAAGTAACGTCTTCGGGCTTAAGTACTACAGAGTTAAGACCACCGTTAATAGTTGCGTTCAAACCGATTGTTACTTCCTTGTCAAAAGGAACTGTCATTACTGCCTGTGAGAAACTGAATTCCGTAGGAATTACTATTTCAACAGAAGCTTCGCCGACAACTTCACCGTTCCAAACCATTTGAGCGGTTACGGTGCCAACTTTACCGTTGGATACGAACACGCCGTCTGCGATAGTACCCATAGAGGGATCTGCAAGCTGCCACGTAACGTCCTCGGGAATATCTGCAGCCGTACCAACAAGGTCGGTGCCGAGAGCGGTGAACTTAACAGTGCTGCCGGGAGTGTAATAATCGTTTTCAGCAGTGATATTAGCACGAACAAACTCACCGGTGGCAGGAGCGGTAGAAATAACCAGAATGCCGTGGGTAGTAGGACGCTCTGCGCCATCGGAAGGAGAGCAGTTTACTTTAAGCTCTTCACCGGGACGCTGAGAAAGGAACGCGGAAGATCCGCCGCCGTCACCGTTAACCGCTACAACGCAGCCGAGAGAAAGCATGAACTCTGCCATTTCATAGCTGGTGAAGCCTATGGAATAGGGAGCCTGACGACCGTCGTTCATTACCATTACAAAGGTACCGTCTTCTTTGATACCAACGAAAGAACGGGATGCGCCGTTGTTCGCATTGTTATCCTTGCCGTACTGGTTTTTACCGTCTTTAACAAGGAAACCGAAGTTTGCGGGAATAACCTGTTCTTCCCATCCGGTAATTGCGGAAGAAGTAGAGCGGATCTCAACCTTAGGCATATCCTCGGGACGTGCTACGCCGTCTTTTTCATCAAAGTTGATGACAACGCAAGTCTGCGCGCCGGCAGTTTGGCCTTGGCTGTTTACGTAAACTTCGCCGTCGAGAACCATATAGCCGAGAGGTTCGCCTACAAGCTCGGGATGTGCTACATAGTATGCAGAATCATACCAGCTAAGTGAAAGGTTCATAGCTGCTACAACGTTGCCGTAACCGTTTGCTTCTGCAAACGCAGCTTGTTGAGACATGATCTGAACTCCGTAGTTGCCGGGAGTAGGAACCATTCCCTTATAAGAGGGGATAACCTTTGTGTAGGGATTGCTAAGATCAACCTCTACAACGTGCGCTACCTGTCTGTGAGAACCGGCAGCATTGTTGAGTACGATCTCGGATTCCACAATGCCGGGAGCGAGATTGTAATCGTCCTTGCTGATGACCTTGTAATAATCATCGTGCGGAGTGTAATCATTTGCTGCCAATACCGCAAAGGGAACGGACGCCATAACGCCCAGCACCATCACGAAAACAAGCATGAAAGATACACTTTTTTTGATTGTCTGTTGCATTTTAAAACTCCTTTTCAGTTTTTATTTTTAATATATTGATATACACAAGGTGTACATATATTACTTTAAAAGTAATTACACTTTATATGCCTTGAAGCTATGATGTGTTTTTTGTTTTTCTTTGGGTGGCTCGGGCAAATAGTCGCCGTACAGGCAAGTCAGGTAAGTATCCCAGCCAATGGGTGCAGGGAACATTTCGCCCTCAAATTCCACCTCGACTGTATCAGCAAACGCTTCTGCGGGAATAATACCTTTTTCGCCGTAAACGCACCACGATTTGGCGCCCACAAAGTTGTTGCCTTTCTGTTCGGGTTTGACAGTTGCCTCATTGATCTTCTTGATAAAGTAAGCGGGGCCGAACATTTTACAGAAAATCATTACTATGCGCTTAATGAAGCGTTTAATGGGATTCTTCGAGTCGGCTCTTTTCAGCTTCGCCCAACCGAGATAACCCATATTTTTTTTGATATATTTTGCTTCACGCTTGGCTTTTTCAAGATCGTCGTCCCAAGCATCAAGCGGGAATAAATCTATATCTACGCCAAGCTCAACTCCGTTATCGTATCCGAACTCATCCTTGCGCGTTGTCATATCGCAAAGCTTAGCAAACGGATAAGTATACGCCGGGTCTTTTTCAAACGCAAACAGACGATATTGCTCAGTATCCTTGAACAGAGATATCAATCTGTCATAATCTTCGCGAGGGATCAACAGGTCCACGTCATCATCCCACGGAATGAATTTTTTATAGCGTATAGCGCCGAGCAGCGTGCCGTAAGCAAAATAATACCTGATATTGTTTTCTTTGCAGAATTTATCAAAAACCTTTAAAATATCAAACTCGATATCCTTAAGTTCCTGAAGCGATAACTCTTTCATAAAGTTCTGTATACTCCTTAAACCTTTTGTTCTTGTCAAAGCTTCGTGCTCTCTTTATACACGCTTCTCTTGTATACGGCTTTTCTGCGCAAATACGAACCATCTCTTTTTCAAGTGCGTCAACATCGTCGCAATTAACCACAAAGCCGCAGGTTTCGTCTAATATTTCAGGGCTTCCTCCAGTACGGAACGTCAACACCGGCGTACCACAAGCCAGAGCCTCCATGTTCACGGTCGGATAATTCTCTTCCCGTGTAGGATTTATAAACACATCTGAAGCAGAATAAATCTCTGCAAGCTCTTGTTGATTGTTTGTACGGTGAATAGAAAGAATACTTTCCGGCAAAAGCTTGTCCGTTTTCGCGTTTGTTCCGACAAGAACGATTTTGTAATCATCGGAAAGTCTTTTGGACAAATCAATAAACACATCCAATCCCTTCCGCTCGTCCCAACCGAAAGAAACACCCAACACGATCTTTTTGTTTTCCAAACCGTATTTTGAACGAAATTCGCTTTCTGCAGGCCTGAAAACATTAAGATCAATTCCGTTGTTAATAACTCGGATAGGATAATCCCGTAAAAAAGATTTTTTCACTTCACCCGCCAACCATTGAGACGGCGTAACTATGGTTAAATCAAGTCCGCTGAACAGTTCTTTTTTCTTTTCGAACAAATATCGGCTTCTGTCAAAAAACCAAGAATATTCATGTTTTTGAACACATCGTTCGCATTGTGTTTGCCATTTGTAGCACTTTTTCATTGTATAGTGTGCACAATATCCGGTAAAAGCCCAGCAATCGTGAAAAGTCCAGACAATCTTGGTGTTATTCTTTTGGAAATATTCAAACAACATCTCCAGATTGCAATCGTGCCCGTGAATATTGTGAAGATGAACGATATCCGGTTTTATCCGTTCAAGTTCGCTGATAATCGTTCTTGTAGCGACTTTCGAATTTAAACCGTAATTTCCTAAAACACGTGATTTTAACGCTTGACGTTTAATATAAAAATCGCTCGAACACTTGATGCCGTGTTCATATCCGTTGCTTTTTGAGCTGTATAAGATATGGTTTTCTACATTTTTATCAACAAGAACCTGGCTGATACCAACACATATTTTTCCGGTACTGCCTACTCCGCAGGTAGCGTTGATCTGTACAATTTTCATTATACCGTCTCCCAGAAAAAGTGATACGGGAATACATTTAAGCCGCCATCGCCACTTGCATTGTAAAAGAAATATATAAAGAAAAATACCACCATTACATGCCTTGCGGTTATCGCCACTTGCTTCCATCGTTCACTTCTCGCTTCAATAATTTTTGGAAGCAACAACGGAATAAAAATGATATAGTAATAGTTCATTCTCATGGCAAGTGTATGAATCGGCGCAAACATTTGTATTACAACCGATATCAGCAAGAAGTTTCTGAGGCCTATAGTTTCTCCATCAAGTTTTGACTCGTCGGGAATTATATAAGTAAAAACTGTAAAAAGAAGGAACAGAAATAGCATCGTATAAGCGCCGGTTTGCGTAATGCTGGCATCGTATTCGGTGTATTCTTCTACAAAAAGCCCCAAAAACGTGAATATCGGCTTGTTAAATACAAAAACGACCGTCATTGAGGGAATTACCGCCCATAGCCATTTTTTCGTTATTTTGGCATAATACAGCGGATACATAAAAGCTAACATAAAAGCGCTGGTGTGAAAAGAAATTGCAGCAACCACACAAATGATAAAAGGAAGCAACTGTTTCTTGCGCGTAAATTCGTATGCTATAAAACCAATAGCAATTGCTATCATTTGCCTTATTCCGGAGAACATCATAACAAACGTCGATAGCGTTACATACGTAACTATCGTAAGAGAAGAATCAATGCACAACCTCTTATAAGTTGGATATATCATTGCACTGACGGCAGCGGCCGAAACGGCAAGAAAGACTTGAGGGGTTTTAGTGAAAAGTGATATCAATTTATTGAAATATACAAATCCTGTTTCTATGCCTATCTCGCGAAGTTCATACCAACTCATTCTCCCAAAAATATCGAAATACATAATATAATTTCGTGTGTCGTTCCCGACGCTTTCGTGGCGAAGCGTAATTAACAGTGTCAAAAAAACAAAAAAGAAAGTTATTGCTCTGATATTCTTTTTATGATTATCTGTATAATGCCCTTTTATCGAAACGTGTTGATACACGATCGGAACAAAAAGCAAAATAAAGAATACTAACATACCTTCTCCTTAATCGTGCCGTGAGCACACTGTTAATCAACCGATAAAGTGTGCCCGTTTCATAATTATACTTTCAATTTCAAATAGACGTTTTTGGCAAAATTTCTAAAAAACGCTCTGCACTTATAAATCGACTTTAGCGTATGCTTTTTTATACGGTCACAGTTTAGCTGCTCGAAAGCGCGATCTCCATCGGCGTTTCTCGTTTTTAAATACGCGTTTTTTCCATAAAGGAAAAATAATCTTTCGTCTTGAGGGTGCTTTTCCAAAAGCCAATTCAAGCTTCTTTCCCAAAACATATCCTGTTCGGGATTATGGTAAGAATATCCAATGCTTTTTGAAACTTGCTTTGCGTGAACACGTCCTTTGACCAACGCCTCAGGAATATAATGAATTTTATAATTCGCAGCGTACAACCGAAACCAAAAATCCACATCGTTAAGCAGCCTCAGCTGCTCATCAAAAAAGCCGATGTCCGCAAATGCATCTCTGTGAACAAGACAAGAACAACCGTGAAAATTATACACCGTAGGTTCTGCAATAAGATGGCCGTTGTGAGAAAAGCTGTTCACTTTGTTGGCAAGTTTTTTCACTTGCTTTATGTTGCAGCTTCGGATAGTTTTTCCCTCTGCATCGATCAATTCCGATGCGGAAAAAAAGATATGTTTTGAAAGATCGGGTTCATCTATCTTCAACGATTGTATATATGCTATTTGTTTTTCCACCTTTTCCGGAACGTACAAGTCATCGTGACTCAACCACGAAAACCACTCTCCGGTCATTTTGGATATGCCCAAGTTAAGAGCAGAAGAAGATCCGCCGTTCTCTTTTGAAAAATAGCGTATTTTGTCTCCGTAAGACAGCGCCACTCGTTCTGTCTCACCATTATCTTTAGATCCATCGTTTACAATAATAATCTCTACATTAGGATAAGTTTGCGCCAATGCGGAATCAATTGCAGCACGCATATAATTCGAACCATTGTACACTGGCATTATTATCGAAACAAGTGGATTGTAGTTATTATATATCATCTATTACATTCATCCGATCTTTTTCTTAACTATTGAACACAATCAACACTATCGTCGCCAATTCGTGCCCATTTCAATATCTTATTTATTCAACGAATTCTCTATCATTTCACGACGGTCAACGATAATTTTGTCAAACAATTTTGTTTGCTCAAAACGCGTCCGTGCAAACGCTTCTCCATTTCTTCCATATTCCTCACGAAGTTTATTGTCGTTATATAACCGAAACACTTTCACATAAAGCGCATCAGCATCCGCTTTGGGAGTTAATAGCCCCGTTTTTTCGTTTATCATCGCATCTGTAGGTCCGGGAATATCGGATACAATTACCGGAACGCCCATAGCCTCAGCCTCAACAACAGCGCTGCCAAACCCTTCACGATAACTTGGCAACAAATACACATCGCTTGCAGCCAAATATTTTTCTACTTCGTTTGTATAACCGCAATATACAACTCGCGGTTCATTTAATGACCAATTATACAATACTGCATCTACCGACTCGCGCTTCTCAACGTTACCGACCAAAAGAAGATAAGCGTCATTATTTTGTTCAATTAATTCCTTAGTCGCCGCAAATAATTCGTTTATGCCTTTATCTCGCGTAATCCTGCCGATAAAGATATATACGACAGCATCTCGAGGGATACCGTATTTTTCGCGAATTTCCGTTTTCCACGTAGTTTTTTGTTTTATATCGAATTTTTTCAGGTTCACACCACTCGCGCTACCGTTCCAAATCACGCAGCTTTTATCGGGCTTATACAATTTTTCAGCATGACTGAATCGCAAATTTCCGAAGCTATCCGGTTCGACTCTTGTTGAAAGCCTGCATACTGTTTTTTCGATTTGCTTGAACACTGAACGTTTCAAGCCTCGAAAACCGACATACGCAATGCCCCACTGACAATACAGCCTGCAAGGAACATTTGCAAGCTTAGCTGCAATAGAGGCGTAGCAAGATGCATTAGGAGTAGAATATTGAACCAAATCAAATTTTTCCGACTTGAAGTATCTGTACATTTCGAAAATAGCCCGCAGACCGTCAAACGAGATGCCGCGCTTCATTGAAATGGGTCTATAATGGATGTATTCGGGAAGCATATTTTCGAATTCTTGATCATAATCACACACAAAATGAATTTCGAAATCACCAGTGGCGTGCATCGCCTTTGCTAATTCCAAAACAAAGCTTTTTAATGTCAAGGATACAGTCGTCACAAAACATATCTTATACATACAAAGTCCTATTTTCTATCGTGCAATTTTTCAAGAAATAATTCCGTAATAAGTGCCTTTTCTATTAACATCTCTAACAACAACCGAACCAACGCCGATAATTACGTCATCACAAATACTGATGTTATTAATAACACTCGCTCCCGTGCCGATCCACGTGGCCCGACCAACGCTAACTGTTCCGGAAAGTTTAACGCCAGGACTTATATGAACATAGTCGCCTATAACATTATCATGCTCAACTACGGCGCAGGTATTTATAATACAATGATCGCCCACAGAGGAACAGACGTTGATCACCGCGCCCGCCATAACGACCGTGCCTTTTCCCACGGAAACGTTAACGGCAATTTGGGCGGAGGGGTGAATCAGCGTAGTCCAATTTACGTCAAACTGTTCGGCAAGTCTTTTTCGCGTTGCGTTGTTTCCGATTCCGATGACAAACTCGGTATTACCGTCATTCAGCTTTTCTACATCT
The DNA here is from genome assembly GCA_017625615.1 of Clostridia bacterium. Lineage (GTDB taxonomy): Bacteria > Bacillota > Clostridia > Oscillospirales > CAG-382 > SFLA01. The sequence goes on along the minus strand of JAGAKP010000026.1, from coordinate 13,100 downwards.
GAGGTTGTCCCCACAATGGGAAAACCCATACACTCGCCTTTCGAGTTGTCGTCGATAAAAACGATATCGGTATATCCGTTTTTCAGCGCAATATCGGCAATCACCTTTCCGTGACCGCCCGCGCCGATTATCACCAATCTTTTACTCATACTTCAGCCGTTTCCATTCTGCCGGCACTGCCCTTGAATTCCTCCATCGTTTCCGATGTATTTGAGCTGATGCCGTCGCGCTTAAGTACCGTCATAACGGTTTTATAAATAATTTTAATATCAAGAGTACACGTAATGCTTTGAGTATATTCAACGTCCAATGCGAACCGCTCTTCCCACGTAATGGCGTTTCTTCCGTTGACCTGAGCCAATCCCGTAAGACCGGGGCGGACGTTGTGACGTTTTTTCTGTTCATCGTTGTACAATGGCAGGTACTCTACCAAAAGCGGTCTTGGGCCTACTATCGACATATCGCCCTTAAGTATGTTGATAAGCTCGGGCAGTTCATCGAGGGACGTGCTGCGCAAAAGCTTCCCGTATTTGGTAAGCCGCTGTTCGTCGGGAAGGAGGTTGCCGTTTTTGTCCTTTGCACAGGTCATCGTGCGGAACTTGATGAGCTTAAATATTTTTTCGTTTTTACCCGGACGGAGCTGAGTGAAGAACGGGTTTCCCTTCATAGCGATGGCGGTAACGACGGTCAACACCAAAAGAAAGGGAAAAAGAATTATCAACGCCGACAGCGAAAGGGTGAAATCGAAAAAGCGTTTCCAAAACTTCGCGTACATGTATGTAAAACCTCAAAAGCAGGATTTGATTATATCGATAACGTACTTCTGCTCTTCACCAGTCATCTTAATATCCGACGGCAAGCACAGACCTCTGGCGAAAATATCCTCGTCGACATATTTTTCATTTGCGGAAACGAAATCGTTTCCTGCGAACACCGGCTGCATATGCATAGGCTTCCAGATAGGACGGGATTCGATATTATGTACCGCTAAAACACGCATTACGTGCATGGGATCGACGTCGGATATCGGATCCACCGTGATGCAGGAGAGCCAGAAATTTGGCTTTGCCTCTTTGGTATACGGGTTCATCGTAACGGGGATATCCCCAAACGCATCACGATATCTGTTATATATCTGCTCTTTAAGATCGCGATGCTCCTCAACGTGCTTAAGCTGTCCTCTTCCTATACCCGCAACCACGTTTGACATACGGTAGTTGTAGCCGATCTCCTCGTGCTGATACCAAGGCGCGTTTTCTCTCGCCTGCGTAGCCCAGAACAGAGCTTTTTTTCGGTCAGGCTCATTATCCGTCAAAAGCATTCCGCCGCCCGAAGTGGTGATCAGCTTGTTTCCGTTGAAGGAAAGCACGCCGAACTTGCCGAACAATCCGCACTTTTTGCCTTTGTACTCGGAAGCGAGCGCTTCCGCTGCGTCCTCGATCAACACAGCGCCGTGGCGGTTGCAGATTTCAATAATCTCGTCCATCTTTGCGGGAGTTCCGTAAAGATGGGCAAGCATTACTGCCTTTGCCTGAGGATATTTTTCAAACGCCTTTTCAAGGGAATCGGGATCCATATTCCACGTATCCCTCTCGGAATCGACGAACACCTGAACGCCGCCCTCGTAAGAAACGGGATTGACCGTAGCGGAAAAGGTCATATCGCTGCACAAAACGATATCTCCGTGCTTTACTCCCGCAAGCTTTACAGCCAGATGAAGTGCCGAAGTGCCGGAAGCCAAGCAAAGCGCGTGGCAGGGATACTTATTATCCTCGCTCAAATACGCAGCGGTTTCCAGCTCAAAATTATCACAATTAAATCCCAAAGGGGCTATCCAGTTTCTATCAAACGCCTCTTGTATGTAGGCCATTTCTTCGCTATGCATCGTTGGAGTTGCCAACGGTATACGTTTTCCCGGCATACTTTACTCCTCAAAAATCCGTATAAGGACACGAATATAATCATACACAATTATGATACCACTTCAAGCCAAAAAAAGCAATAGCAAAAGGCTAAAAAGTCAGCATTTTCCGCAGAAATTACGTGACAAATGGTGGGAAAACGCCATATATTTACAAAAACGGGCGGTGAGAACGCATATCAACCAAAACGCTTCAACTACGCTAAAAAAGGACTATAACAAATTGGACACACCGTTATCGGAAAAATCCCGACGATGTGTCCAATTATTTTTAAAGTTTTCTATTTTTCATCAACACTCAGCCACTCGCCGTTCCGTTCGATATTAATTATAATATCTTCTTTGGCAGAGGTAGGAATTCCGCATAAACGCAAATATCCCGCATCCGCGCGGTCAACCGTGAAGACTATCCATTCATCGTAAAATTCGATGTTTTTAACAAATCCCGTGCCATCCTTTTCAGACATAAGGAAACCGGAAATCGCCGTTTTATCAAAAGTGTACATACCGGAGAACAACCTGTCGGAAACGTTAAGATTCTTGACATATACCACATCACCGTTTTCTACGGAGAAATAGTTTGTAACCACGTAGCTCTGAGCATCGGTTCTGTCTTCGCCGGTGCTGGAACAACGTCCGCCGTCAATCCAGCCATCCGAATCGGGAACGCAAAGATTGGTTCCGCTCGGCTCCTCGTCCAGTTGCTTTTCCACCAGTAATTCAGGATCTCCGTCAATTACCGCCTTGCGAAAAGCATTGATTTTGTCCAACGTTATGCCACAATCGAGCAAATACTGAACGCACTCGTCTCTGAAATTAGCACCGGGATATTGTCTTATAATATTGATGTCTGAGAGATATATGTCGCTGTTTCTTTCTCTGAGAGTGCTGAAGGAAGTAAGCTCGTAGTCCTTATCAATATCACTTCTCGAAACACCCAAAACGCCTTCTATTATAACCGCAACCATTCCGGTTCGATCTGCGCCTGCCAAGCAATGAAAATACGTGGTTTCTCCGGTAATCGCGTTATCGAAAATCCGATTAATGATTCCGTTCATTTCGTCTTTCGCCTGTTGGAAGTTTTGTTTATCTTCCGAACCTTCTACGGACAAATCCTTTTGGTATAACGAGATGTGACTTCCGAGGGGACTTTGAGTTCTGTAAATATCTCTATCCACAAATTGGCTTTCAGCATACGCCTTTAAAAACACATCGTGTTCTATGCCGAGTAGCTTTACCCACGTGTTTCTGTCCACATCAGCCGCATCAATTACTGCGCTGCCTCTTATTAACATATTATATTTGATCGTTCCGCCGTCACAGTTCCAACCGCCCAAATCACGAATATTTTGTAATCCCGGAGTATCGGAATATATCATTCTCAACGCGCCGGTGGGCCTTAAGTGTCCTCTTTGTACGACTTTGTTATCCTTTATAACGTAAAATTCTCCACCTACACCCGGCGTAATGTTGTAGAATTTATACGGTCCTTCTTCAACAGTCACGGTGTACGCTTTTTTTGTTCCGTTATCCCAAACAGTCAGCTCTCCTTCCTCCAAGTTGATGCTGTATCCTGCAGGTCTGTCGAATCGTAAATAGGCGTAATAATAGTCCGCTATTTTCGACACGGAATCCTCTGCATCGTCATAAGAAACTTCGCTTAAAAAATCATTTACCGCAGGATTGATCTGAGAATAAGTATAAGTTTGGATCGCGCTGTTTTCGGGATCAATAAGTGATTCATAGGCAATTTCAGAAGGATTATCGTTCGCAACCGAAGCGCTGTCATCAAGAAGCAGAAAAACTGCCGCGCCGCTGCTTTTGATTGACGCTATCGTCAAAGCGCCGGATCTATCGGGAACATTATCTGTAGCCGAAAGTTTTCCGTCAAGGCAAATGAAAGTCCATTCATTTGCTCTTATTACCGTTCCGTCTGCAAGAGCGCCGTCCTTTTGATCCGCAAGAACGAGCACAAGAGCTTGATTTGCATCCTCCGTCGCCTTGTTTGCCTTATTTTGATTAACATTGTCAACGATTTCGGGAACGAGTATGCAGGCAAGGATTCCGACAACCACGAGAGCAACCGCCGACGAGATGATTATTATATGTTTCTTGCTAAGCTTTTTCATAGCTTCTCCTCACAAAAATAATAAAAAACAACAAAGAGTTTTTCTGAAAACACAGTATTTTTATTATATCACGATTTTCATAGTTTGTAAATAGATATCAATTGACATACATTATGATTATTGTTTGGCTGTCAATAACAAGTTCCAGCATGTTTAAACAGCTGTCAAAATGCAGCTTATAAAACTTTTGAAAGGCGAAATTTTTTCAACACTATAATTCGGAGCAAACACTCTGCGCTTCTCGACAATATAGTAAAAATTGATGTGCACTAAAGAGGAGAATTCTCTTAAAGTGCACATCAAATTGACGGTTAATTTATATTGGTGTATTTCGGATAAACAAATAACAAGGCGCTATTTTACAAATTTTACTGTTATGGTAATATCAGAAATCGTGCCCTTGTTTATAAAATCCAAACCTCCCCAAGGGTGAATCCAGATCGTGATACCGACATAGTCGCAATTATTGCAAATATTGGAAATGTTTGTGCTTCCGCTATAACTAAACGAACGACTCGCGTTATGATCCATCTTCTCTGTAGACGAAGAATAGAACATTCTGTCTATATTATTGATATAGCCGTTTGATAGCATGTTGCCGTACCAACCGTTGGAATCGGTTTTCAGATGGTCGCCGTTTACCTTAATACCGTAGCTGTAATAAACTTCTACTTTCGTATAGCCTTGAGCAACAAGATCTTCAATATTGAAATAATCTCCTAATTTTTCAGCGTATCCGAAGCTCTTGTTCAGCACGCCTGTATCAAAGCTTTGATTTCCCTCGTTATAAGTGTTCGTAGTTATAATGCTCCAGACAGCATATAAAACGACTCTCTTGCTGCCATCGGCGGGCAAATCCGAAACTGAAGCTCCGTTATTATACGTTGGCGTTGTTGCTGACGGGCTTGTGCTCCAACCTATAAACACCCAGCCATGGCGAGAAAACTGATTCGACTGTAATTTTTGCGTCTCGCCAAATCTAAACGTAGAATTGCTCATTGAACCCGAGCCACCATTAGCGTTATAAACAACGTCATAAGTGTTTGCCGTCCATTTTGCGTACAGACACGTTGAGCCGCCGGCAGTGAACGACAGCGCTCCGCCGGGGTCGCCCGCTTTTGCAGTACAGGCTTTATCTTTGTACCATCCGCCAAAGGTCCAACCGGTGAGCGAAGGTATCTGAGACGGCAATACAATGGTTCCGTCCGCTTTGCAAACAACGTCAGCCGGCATATTTTGAACAGTCGCCGACGCGTTGGACGGTTGACAAGCATCAAAATACAACAAGAACGTATAGTTGTCCGCATAGCTTGCAGAACAATCCGCACATATGTGCTGTGTATAACCGTTTGATTGTCTTGTAGGCTTCACTTCGGTTATTACGTAATTATGAGGCTTGATATCAATAACATCTTTTTCTGTATATCTGCATACAGCGCAGCTGTGTTTCTTTTCGCCCATAGAAACGCAGGTGGAATCGGTAATTATCTGCCAATCCTCATATACGTGTTTTGCCTGATCCGATATATCGCCGCATCTGCACACCTTCCAGTGCTTGGTGGAATTGTTTTGCGTCTGATCGTATTTATGAACGTGAGGAATAACGTCTATTACAGCGGTTTCTTTATATCCGCACACCGTACAAACGTGATATTTGCTTCCCTCGTTCTCCTCTGTTGCGGGCTTTGTTACCACCCATTCTCCGTAAGTGTGAGAGAAAACCTCTATCGTATTCGTACATCTGCACTCTTTCCAGTGCGAAGTCAAATTGTATTTCCAATCACCGTATGAATGCTTGTGTTCAAGCTTGGGAATAACGACGCTTTCCACGTACTTGCAAGTCAAGCACGTGTGACGCTTCAAGCCTTCTTTTTCCTCCGTAGCTTGAGTTATAATATCCCAAGAACCGTAATTATGGGCGGAAAGCTCGCTCTTATTACCGCAAGCACACTCTTTCCAATGATCGGTGCTGTTCGTCTTCCACGCAGAAAGATATTTGTGTGTATGAGGAAGCTTGGGAATAATAGCCGAAACGCTGTAACTGCAGTTATTGCAAGTCCTTTTCTTTGCTCCCTCTTGTTCTTCGGTAGCTTGTTTGGTTTCTACCCAATCACCGAGATCGTGGTCTTTTTTATCTACGACGCCTTCGCTCAACGTTTCACCGCAAGCGGTACATCTGTTTTCGCGAACGCCTGTTGATGTGCAGGTAGAATCCTTGATAATCACCCATTCATATCCGGGGTGCGGCTCCTTGGGCAGACTTTGTTCTTGAACCAATTTACCGCAAGAGCAGTATCCGTTCATTACGCCTTCCTCGGAACAGGTAGAGGGCTTTACAAGCTCCAGATGTGACACCTGGCAAGTATGGTTTTCGTCATCAGCCGAATCCAAGCTGCACAATGAGCATACGCCGTCTATATAATTATGATTTTGCGTCTTTGCACTTACAAATACACGGTATTCGTTCATATAAAATACGCATTTATCTTTTTTGTAATTGCCCCAGGCAGCGTCCGGCGAAAGAACATTTAATATCAAAACGTCGGTAGCCGTGCAGGGAGCATCGGCATTCACGATCAACTTACCGTTTTCAACCCAAAAATGTTCTCCGTTTTCAAGCTCGGCGGAAACCGTATAATCTCCCGACGAATTGGTAGCCGAAAGCTTTTCCGTTCCGCCTTCAAGATCGGTAAGATCGTAATATTTTACGTTTAAAAGACCGTTCAGATCATAAATACTGTCGATCTCCAACGATTCCACAGGAGAGGAATATGCATAATAAGCCTTTTCGGCGCCCAGCTTTACAAGCGCCCATTCTTTGTCAAACAACGTATATTCATTGCTCGCATCAAAGAATTTATAACCGCAATCCACGGTAAGATATATGCCTGCCTCCAGATATGCGGCAGCAAAGCTTTCATCGGAAACAAACGAATGGTGTACGATGCCCGATAAAGATGCGTATGCGCCTGCCTGAGCAGAGATATCAACGTACATCCACTGTGACAAGCCCGTGATAGTCGCGTAAGCGCGCACCTCGACACCCAGTTTGAGCTTTGCTTTGCCCATAAGATTCAATTCGTTTTTAACGATTTCATTCGTCTTTGTGAAATAAGGCGCCGCACAATTATACTGATACCTGAAGCCGTATGTATTTTCGGTTTGGAACGAATACTCATAAGAAAAAGTTGCTTCCAGTTCAAAGGACATTACGAAGGAAACGTCTATATTTACCGAACCGACACCGAAATAGATGGGAATATGAGCAAGTACGATTCCCTTTTGAGATGCTTCGCTGATTCCCGCATCCTTCGCCCATTGCGAAATATCGGTTACAGTCTGACTCCAATCCGTATATCCGAGAGAATCCAGCATCTTATCCTTAAAATCGAGATCTTTTCGATTATCGGGATGGCAATGGTCACAGCAGGTATATCCTTTCGCCATCCAATAAGCCGCTTTTTCTTTGCTTTCCTCTCTGTTTTTCTCCGCAAGCATCCTGGTATAATAGCATTCACTCGTATGTATTATTTTCTTGGATGTATTCAAAACCAGCGTATCCGAATCTATTCCCGAACGGGGTCTGCACTGCATACACTCCTTGGTCGGATCTTCTTTTAGTTTTTTTGATGCCTGATTCGAGGTAAGCTCGTTATAATTCTGTTGGTAGCCGCCGTTGGTTATATGAGTACAGCCTTGACGGTGTATTATTTTGCTGGTTTTATGCTCGTAAAACAATGACGTTTCTTTTTCATAATCCACGTTCATTTCGACTTCAAAATTGAAATCGTACACGTCGGTTTGAGTGATGGATACGTCAAAGTAATCGACTCCGGTGGGAATGAAAGCCCAGGTTTTAAGCTCGAGGCATAATCTGAATTGGAATTCACTTTCGATTTTTACGGTAAAGGAAACGCTTATATCACCGAGCTCTGCGCCCGCCTTGTTCTTTAAGGGTATTTTAATTTCACCTTTAAGCGATGCGTTAAGCTTTGTGCCGTCCACCGAAACGTTGGAAGTTATTTTGATCTTGTCCATAAAAGACGCTATGTTACGAATTTCGGATGAATCGTAACCGTTTTCTTCCGCGTATGAACGGGCGGCAAGATTTACTGTTCCCAAAAAACGTTGGTAATCCTCATTGCCGTAAAGCGCATTTACCAGTTCCGCGCCTATTTTTTCTTCGTCTATTTCAACCGATCCGAGATCGACGGTATCATTTACGGAAATATCAAGTGCCGAGAAAATTTCGCCCAGCTGAGGAGCTTCAAGAACGACGAGATATTGACCCGATTCCAGCTTTTGAATACTTTTGATCTTTCCGAAACAGCAGTCGGGATCGTTTTGTATCTCATCAAAACCGCACACGTCGCCTACACAAATGATATTGCCCTTTTCGAGATCATCCGCTTTGTTTAAGATAAGATTAAGGTGTTCACCGTTATCGGTCGGAGTAAGCGTATACGGATAATATCCGGGAGACGTCTGTTCGTACTGCTTAAGATAAATAATTCCTTCTTTTTCTTCATATACGTCAACGTGGTTTTCATCAGCCTTGACAGTAAAAATAATATGTTCACCTTTATACGAATCGAATTTTACATTTCCAGTCAGTTCAACCTTGTACGACGTTTGATAATCGTATACGGAAGAAGGAGAAATCGTCCAGACGTTATCGGATTTTTTTGTTAAATCAAACTGACGGATGATATCTTCGTGTTCTTCATATTCGGTGTCCTCAAAATAAACGTCAAATATTTTTACGTTTGCTTTTATATACTCCTCGTTTTCGGAAGAAACAATATCAAAAGAAAAATCGGGTTCCACATCAAACAGCAGATTTTCTCCTCTGCCGTCCGAAATTTCCTCTTCGGTTTCACTAACGACTGTATCATTACAGTTTTTGCATACGTACTTGCTGTTTTGCGAGGTGCTGATACCGCTTGCTTCTGCCACATACTTATGCCCGATCGCACAAATCACCCGACGCACGGTTAATTGACATTCGGAACACACCTGTTCTTCCGCGCCGTTTTCCGTACAAGTTGCCGCCTTCGTAACCTTCCATTCACCAAACTTATGCCCGTCGGCATGAATGAAATCAGCCGCATAGGTGGTTGCGCACCGCTCGCAAGAATAAATGCCGTAGCCATCGTTCACACAATCGGGTGCTACGGTGGTTACGTCAAAGCTATGCCCCAATGCCGCAACAGCTCTTGTTTCGGTTTTGCCGAAAATGTTGGTGCGTTGTTCTTGTCCTTCTTTTTCGCACGTGGGCTGCAAGGTCACTTCCCACTGCCCCCAAAAAGTCTTTTGCACCGAAGGGATCATAAAGATTCCTATCGATATGGCCACAACTGCAAAAACTGCGACTGCGCTCACCCATATTTTTTTGGAAATTCTCTTTTTTTCCATAATAGCGTCCCTCTTTTTTCGAATTAACATTGGGTTCATAAGTAATACGGCAACAAATGTTTCGGAATTTTGAATTTTGTTAATCATTTGTTAACAATATGATATCACTATTGTCTGAGTTTGTCAATAACGCACCGGCTTTTGGGGTGAATGACAGAAAAACACCATATATTTGCAAAAAGAGCCGTATCGTCTGTGTATACGTCAATACCATTTTCGATGAGAAAATATAGCACCGTATACTTCGAGCGAAAGTATAGTAGGTATAATATACTTTAGTGAAAAGGAGAAGGAAAGTTTTTTCTTTTCCTTCGTTTCTCCAACCCCTATAAAGAAAGGTTTTGTGAAACTTGTCAAGATTAGTGGACAGATGAAACAGAGAGAAAAAGCGAAGTTCTTTTTAATAATTTCACGGCGGTAATCGCGCTTTGCGATTACCGCCTGTTTGTATAAAAAAACATCCGCCTGCTATGCGGGCGGATGTTTATTTTTTGCGTTCAAGCACGTAAATACCGGGCTTGTCCTCGTTCTGACGGCACTGCGGGGGTGCCGTTTTTTATTTTCTGTTTTTGCAGTCGCCTTCCATTTTGGCGTTCCAATCGCTGGGGACGCAGCCCTTTGCGCGGACGGAGCTGACGGTGGCAGCCATCGCCTCGTAGACGAGGTCGGTGCCCCTGCTGTCGGCGCGGTAATTGGAGGCGCGGTCGGCGCCGATGCCGAAGCGGGCGGCGGTCTCCACCGCGTCTATATTTGCGCCGATGAACAGAAACTCCCATCCCTGCTTTTTACGCGTTTCGATCATCTTCTTTACCTCGTCGCTGCTAAAGCGCTTGCTTGCGTTTTCCATTCCGTCGGTGGTGATGATAAACATAGTGTGGGCGGGCACGTCCTCGGGGCGGGCGTACTTATGAATGTTTCCGATATGGTGAATAGCGCCGCCGATTGCGTCAATAAGCGCGGTACAGCCGCGGACCACGTAGTCGCTGTCGGTCATCGGGGGCACCTCTGCCAGAGGGACGCGGTCGTGAAGCACCTCGGTGACGGTATCGAAAAGGACGGTGGAAACGTATGCGTCCCCCTCTTCCTTCTTTTGCTTTTGTATCATAGCGTTGAAACCGCCGATGGTGTCGCTTTCAAGTCCTGCCATGGAACCGCTTCTGTCAAGGATAAATACGAGCTCGGTCAAATTGTTTTTCTTCATAAATAAAAACCTCTCTTTCTTTGATGTACACATTATACACCGCCGAAAGAGAGTATTGGTCGCATGGGAAGCGACATTTTTTATTATTACGCGCCCAGCAAGCTTTGATCGAAGGCGTACAGCGCTTCGTTTATCTTAAAGATATCGTAAATGCCGTTTACGATGAAATATTCCACGATTATATCGAACTTATTGCTGTGCGACAGTGCATATCCCGCCTTCATGAGCATATCCTTGGTTTCATCGAGGTCAAGCTCCAGAGCTATAGCGAAGGACAAGACTGTGGGCTTTGAGGGCTTATAGTGAACGTCCTTGCGGATCTTTGAAAAGAGCTTGCGGTCGATATTTGCTTTTTTGTAGCACTCCGCATCGGTCATACCCTTTTCGTCGATCTTGCGGAGAAGCATCTGAGAAAAGCTTTCGTCGATATCCATTACTATATCCTCAAGGGAAAGGCTCTTCAGACTTGACGGGACGGCGTAATCACCGACAGCCGCCTCCGTCAAAACGCGGCGTGAGCGCTCACACCGAAGGGCGGTACGGGCGTATTTATCGTCTATATACGCCGAAATATCCGCAAACATCTTTTCGCTTATGAGAAAGGCTTTTTTATCAAAAACGCAGATATATACGAGCATATCGTGGTCTGCGAGAAACTCCGCAACGGTATCCACCGCCACGCGGAGCGCATCGTCCTTCGGGTAGCCGTAGGCACCCGAGGAGATAAGCGGAAACGCTACGGACTCGCACTTTTTATCCTTGGCGATACCCAAAGACTCACGGTAACAGCTCTCAAGAAGCTGTTTTTCTCCCTTATCCCCGCCCTGCCACACGGGTCCCACTGTGTGTATGACGTACTTGCAGGGAAGGTTATATCCGCCGGTGATCTTGGCTTTTCCCGTTTCGCACCCGCCGAGAGCGCGGCACTCCTCAAGAAGCTTTGGCCCTGCGGCGCGGTGGATCGCACCGTCAACTCCGCCGCCACCCAGAAGGGAATTGTTTGCGGCGTTGACGATGGCGTCACAGCGTATTTTAGTAATGTCCTGTCGTATTATCTTAATTGGCATAGTCTGTTCCTTTACGGTAACGGATCATCTGTATTTTGCGGGAACGAGAGCTTCCGCCTTCAATCCGTAAGCGGATGCGGTACGGAGATATTCTGCGTTTGCCGCGCGTATTTTTTGCACGCACTCGTTGAAGGCAAGGTTATATTCCGCCTTTGCAGCAGCCTGTTCCTCGTTAAGACGGACAAGCTCGGTATCGCCGCTTACCCTTTCATCGTATTCGGCGGTCTTTTTCTGAAGCTCCGCAGTGAGAGTCTTCGCATGCTTTTTGGTCTTCTTTCGGGCAATTCTGTGAATAACGGCGAAAATAATTCCCGCAAGATAACATCCTACACCCCAGAAGAAGAAGGCAAAGGACCATACTACAGAGGTAAATACGTCCGTATGATCGCCGAAAATCGCAAACAGAACGTTATCGATAAGCACACTGATGACCTTGAAGGGACCGCCGTGCTCTATCCACAAGCCAAAGAAGATGGTGACCGCAAATATGAGTACGGCGATAACCGCCGCAAAGATCGCGCCGCCGATAAAGCTATCGGATTCTCTGCCAAAGGAAAGTATAAACAAGCCTGCGCTTATCAAAGCCGATACCGCGATGACTACGTTTACGAAACCGCCGTCACCGAAAATATTAAGAAGAAGAAGCCCGCCGACGGAGGTTATTATCAACAGAGGCACCAATACCCATATAGGAACGTATTTTGATTTGTTTGCTTTTTGGCAGACGGACAGTTCCTTTTCAAGCTTGGCAATGGTAGTCTGAAGCTCGTTGAGGTAAGAGGACCGCTCCTTTATCCGCTGTGTGATTCCTTCGCACTTGCCTTGCGCGGTCATAAGAGCGAGCTCGGACTTTGCCACCGCGTCCATTACGACGCGCTTTTTGGTTTCAAGCTCCTGCAGCTGTGCGTTGCGCGCACCGATGCGTGCCATAACCTTTTGGTTGTAGCTCTCTATGCGGGCACGGAGAGAAGCATCGCCGTACTGCATTATCTTGTTATAGGTGGAATTAAGGTCAAGACGTGAGGATACCTCGCCGAGTTCCGCCTCCTGCCTTACGCGGAAATCCGCCATAAGCTTGCAAAGGTACGCGGAGGCGTTTTCGGGGTCTATATCCAGTACCTTTTCTATGTATTGGTTGGCTTTTTCAAATTCGCCGTCCGCAAGAAACATAAAGGCGCGCTTGAGCAGAGTATCCGTAGTGGCGGTATTTGCCGCGGGAGCGGATACGGGCGCGGGGGCGGCGTTGAGGGGGTGAAGCTTTTGGATGCCTCTTACGAGGTCCTGCTCCCAGCCCAATTTTGACATATCCTGAGACTGGATATTCAAAAACTCCTTGGGCATATCGTATGCGTCAAGATTTTTATAGC